>CAYTNJ010000009.1:23549-24323 GCA_964439155.1 uncultured Candidatus Peribacteria bacterium
CTCGTCGCCGCCATCTACTTCCACCAAGGCGTCGAGGGTGTCGCCGTCGTCGGCGTCGTCATCCACGTATACCGTGACGGTCAGTTTGCGCTCTTCTCCGTCTTGGATGCGGAGGTTGTCCCATTCGATCACGCCGTCGTCCTCGTCGCCGCCGTCGGAGGCGGAATCGAATTCCACGTCGTCGGGCAGGGTGAAGCGCACGTCTACGCGCTTGTCTTCGTCGTCATCCTCGTTTTCCAGGGTGATGACGTACTTCAGCTTGCCGCCTGGGCGCACGGTGCCCGGGTCGTCGGTGATGCTGATGCTGATGTCGTCGGCGTCGTCATCGTTGTCATCATTGTCATCGTTGTTCGAAGAGCCGCCGAGCACGCTCGTGATGTCCTCGCTCCTGATGTCGGTGTTCGCGATCTGCGCGTTGTTGCGGATGACCGTGCCGGCGGAGAGGCCGTTATTGACCCTCGCTTGCAGCGTGAAGGTGCGGCTTTGGCCGCTTGCCAGCGAAGAAATAGCCCAGGTGACCGCTTGTCCGTTGACGGTGGCGTTGTCGGAGCCGGAGACGAAGCTGAGTTCCGAAGGCAGGGTGTCGACCACGGACAGGTTCGAGGCGGTAAAGCCCGAAGTATTCGTGACGGTGACGGTGTAGGTGAGGCTCTCGCCTTGCTGCGCGGTTGCGCGGCCGTCGGTTTTGAAGATCTGGAACGTGCCGGCATTCACCGGGGTCTGTTGGTTACGGAAGGTGATGATGGCGCAGTTGGTGCCCGCGGTTACGGCAAC
>CAYTNJ010000010.1:0-23330 GCA_964439155.1 uncultured Candidatus Peribacteria bacterium
CAGGGCATGATGGCCTCGGTCGGCATTCAAAGCCCCGAACTGGTCGCCCTCACCGTGCCGTCTCCCGCGCTGCAGTCTCCTTATCCCGGCACGACCACGACCATGATCGCCGCGCTGCCGATACCCTCCCCGGTGGAAACCCCGGTGCGCGCAGTCGTGACCTCCCGCCCCACGCAGACTGTGACCCGCCCCACGCAAGTCGCCACGCAGCCCCGCCCGACCACGACGACCTCCCGCCCCACGCAGCCCGTGGCCGCCGTGCAGCCGCGCCCGGTGGCACAGCAGCCGGTGGTGAACCGCCCGGTGGTGACGCAGCCCGCCGCTCGCCCCACAACCACCCCCACGCAAGTTGCCGCGGCCACCTTGCCGGCAAACGCCTCCGCCAAGAACTTCGCCATCACCATGCCGACGCTCGGCATCAAAGACTTAACCATTACGCACCCCACCAGCCCCAGCACTTCCCAGGGGCTCCTGGCGCCGCTTAAGTACGGCGTAGGCCACTTGTTCAGCTACCCGGGCAGGAACGGCAAAATCCTCATCTACGGCCACTCCAGCAGCTACGCCTGGGACGTGTCGCCGTTCACCAAGATCTTCCGCAAGATCAACGGCCTCAACGTCGGCGACAAGATCTACGTCACCTACGACGGCAACATGCACGTGTACGAAGTGAGCTACAAGAACGTGGTGCCGGCCTCCGACATGAGCTCGTACAAGGGCGGCTCCAGCGAGGAGCTGATCCTCTACACCTGCTGGCCCCCCGACGACATCAAGCAGCGCTACCTGGTGCACGCCAAGCCGATCGAAACGATCGCCCTTAAGTAAACATCGAACATGGTAAATGAACCCTGGCTCCGAGCCGGGGTTCATCGTGTGTTGTCTTCTTCAGCCCGCACTTTTCTGATCCTCCTTGGGGGCGGGGCTTGCGAACGCCGAGCAGAGCCGATCGAAGAACGTCTCGCGATGGGTCAGTGTTTCCATGTTGGCTTCACCGGTGCCAAAGCCTCTTCTTTCGCCGCGAGAAAGGACGAAGTCGGGTGCCCAGCCACGCAGTTTGCCGGCATCGAGCCAGACCCAGTGTGCTGCCTTTTGCAGCAAGAGTCGACGGACATCAGCGTAGGTTTTCCGACTGCGCCAAAGCGCCAGCACATCTTCCTTCCCGTCATGGAACAGCAGGAAGAAAAAACATCCTCCGCTACCCAAGTATTCCCGAACCATCGCTTTCGCGGACGGATACAAATCCGTTCCTGTTTCATCTATCAGCCGCATGCGATTCCTCTCTTTGTTGGGCGATGTGAAGAAAACGATGCCTGCCGGAGTGGCAGACAAAATGATTGTATAGGAAAAACATACAAAACCTTCACCCTACCTCTTTAGCGCGGCCATACTGGCCGCAAGACTGTACGCACGTTCTTCACCCAAGATCCCCAAGGTTTGTGATATCCCATTTTCCGCACGCGGATGACCAGGGGTACGTCGTAGATTCTTCCACTAGTCCGGCCTTCACCGGATTGTTATGAATATATTCCAAAACCGCCCCTGTATCCTCCGGTATACGGATATGGAACCTCGGCTGCCAAATGGGGCCGATGCGGATAGAATGGCTGACCCCTGCTTTAAATCGTTCCATCACCTTCGACACCGTATTGGGCGATGGAACATGGAGGAGAATATGACAATAATCCGGCATGATCACAAATCCAAACAAGAAGAATGGGTGCCAGACCTGAACGCGATATAGCACATCGATTGCCTCTCGCGCATATCCTGCATCTCTGAACAAAGGACGTCGATTGCGGATGTTCGTCGTAATCATCATCGTGATGTCATTCTGAATGGGGTGCACTTGGGCCATGGTCCTACCTTATGCTCATGCGGCCAGTATGGCCGCGCTGGAGAATTGGGGACGGAGGCTCTGTAGGTGTTTTTGCGGCCACACCAAAACAAAAATCCGGTTCCATTGCTCGATAGAACATCGTCGTTGTTACGCTCCGATGCGTCGCAAAATCTCCCTATTCACAAAATCTTTCGGCCTACCGTACTTCAACCGCGACAATTGCTTGAAGGCCTCGGCCGCCTGTGGGTCCGCTATGAACGTCTTGTCCTGCCAGTACTTGGGCACGTCGATGGAGAAGGGGCGGCTGGGTTGACCGTCGATGCAGAGTTTCATAGTGCCCTTGAAGGCGTCCACGTTCACGAGATCTTGCTCGCTGAACACCGGGGCCATTTCTTTGGCTGCCACTTCCGCGTCCTGCGGACCGATTTTGTAGAACATCATGGAGCCCACGTTGCCGAAGATGGCGCCCTTTAGGCTGGTGGCACCCGCCAGCTTGCTGTCTTTTTCCAGCTGGTCGATGTACTGGTGGGCGAGGATAAGTCCCAGGCGATATTTGCGGGCCTCGGAGAGGATGGATTCGATCGACGGTGTGACGAAGTTTTGGAATTCGTCGATGTACAGGAAGAAATCCCTGCGGGCTTCCTTGCCCTGGCGCTGGCGACGCATGGCGGCCACCTGGATTTTGTTCACCACAATCATGCCGAGGAGGGTGGAGTTGATGTCACCGATCAAACCCTTCGACAGGTTCATGAGGATGATCTTGCTGGTGTTCATGCAGTCGGAAATGTCGAACGAGCTCTTGGTTTGGCCCACGATGTTACGCATCAGCGTATTCGTGTAGAACTGTCCGAACTTGGCGGCGAAGTAGGGAATCATCTCCTGTTTTTCACGTTGGCCGGTTTTGGCCATCTGGTTTTCCCAAAAGGAGCGCACGATGGGATTTTTCACTTTTGTCACTTTGTATTTGCCCCATTCGTCGTCGGTGAAGAGCCTCACGAGGTCGGTGATGGCGCCGCCTTCTTCTTCGTCTTCCATGAGCGTTAAGCAACCGTTACGGAAGTAGTCCTGGATGCGCGGGCCGAACACTTCTTCACCGAACATCTTCACCATCATGTTCATGGCATCTAAAGCGATCAAGTCGCGCTCCTCCGGGGTTTTGCCTTCAAGCAAGTTGAGTCCCATCGGGCGCTCGGTGTCGGAGGGATTGAAGTAGATGACGTCGTCGGCGCGCTCGCGGGGAATAAAGCCGATCACTTCCTCGATGAGCGAGCCGTGCGGGTCGACGATACATACGCCCTTGCCATCTTTGAAATCCTGCTTGGCCATGTTCACGATGAAAGACGATTTACCCGTACCCGTTTGTCCGATGATGTAGAAGTGGCGGAATCGGTCGTCGTTTTTCATGTAGATTTTCTTCTTTTCCCCGCGGTAGGTGTTGTTGCCGAGGAAGAGGCCTTCATCCGGGATGCTCTTGGGTGCCGGAGCCACTTTGAAGTTCTGCCATTTGATGTTTTCGACTTTGTTGTACTTGATGTCGGGCAGGTGGAACAAGCTGGCCAGCTCGCAGGTGCCGAAGAGGAATTTGGGCGCCTGCGCTTTTTCCAGGAGACTGCGGCGCGGGCTCCTGCGAATGAACTTTTGCACGGTGGCGCTCTTATGCTCCAGGCGGGCTTTGCGGAAACCGTTGCCGCGCACCTCGGAGAATTGCCCGAAGCTCGCCAGGATGGTGCCCAGGATCAAATCGGCTCTCGCGGTAGTGTGTGCCGACGTCACGATGCGCAGGCAGCACTCGAAGCCCGGGTTGCCGGCTTTTTCATCCACGGCCTTGCTGTACTCCTCCACCATCTGCGACACGCGGTCGCTCTTGCCTTCCTCGCCCGGCATGTCCAATTTGCCGTCGGTCGAGGTGAGAATCGAAAACAGCATGCGCACCCAGGTGAGGGGATTGAACCAACTGCCGCCCGTGCGCTTTTTGGAGTTGAGGAGGTCGGCTGCTTCTTTTTGCAATTTCGTTTGCCAGCCCGACCTGGCGGGCTTGAGCACGAATTGGATCGCCGCGCCTTCATCCTGCTTGAGCTTGGAAAACGCGTTGGTGATGGCGTTGAGCGGATCGCTCTTGAGCTGCTGATAGGTTTTGAAGACCGACGTAAACGGCGCGGAGGGCAGAAGCGTGCGGGCCGATACCACCGATTCGCGCGTGAAGATGTTGTAATCCTCCACCTCGTCGATGATGGTGTCGGGATAAAACGACGTGACCTGTTTTTCGATGAGCGACACGAGCCGGCGCGGACAGACGATGAAGAATAAAATTTCATTGGCGAGCGCCGCGTATTCGAGCGAGAAGAATTCCTGTCCCTTCAAATGCCGCGTGAACGTGCCGTCGTAAATAGAATGCAGCGATTGGTACAAGTGATCCATGATGCCGAGCACCTCGCGGAAATCTTTGCCGGAGGAAAATCTCTCCGACTCCGTCTCCTTGTCCTCTTTGCTCTCTTTTTTAGGTACCAACAATTGCAAAAACACCAGCTCCGACTCGCGCTTATGGTCGGCCCTCAGGCGAAGCAGCCACAGCAGTGCCAGAATCGCGACGATCGGGGTCGCAATCCCGGTTACGAGGCCGATGAGGGTGAGGAGCGTGTCTATATGGGAATATCGTACCAGTATAGCAGGAAACGGGCTTTCTTCCTACCTCCAAAATCCTATTCTTGCTATAAAACTCGGCCCTTTTCCCTGTATCCTGGGGCCATGGGAGACTTTGTCGCCTTCTTCAAGTCACTCCTCAAAGGCAGGGGCCTGCGCCCCATCATTCGCGGGGGGCTGCGCACGATCTTTGGCAAGCGCGGACAGCGCAGGGTGCGCGGGTTGAGGCTGTATTACCGCATGCGTCTGCTGATGCTGACATTTTCGGTGAAGGGAATCGGCCATCTCTCGGGCACCTCGGGCGTGCGCCTGTGGGTGGACGGCTCTGAGGCGTTTCCGCGCATCGAAAAACTCTTCGCCCGCGCGCGCCACTCGATCGTCATGCAAATGTTCATCTGGAAAGATGACGAAACCGGCAGAAGAATGGCGAGACGGCTACTCGAGGCGGCCGATCGCGGGGTGCGCGTAGACATCAGCAAAGAGGCGCTCGGCGACATCTTCGAATTCGCCGGCGATTTTTTGGGCACTCAAACCCAAGATCATCCGCTCTGGAAGCGCTTTTGGTCGCACCCGCGCATTCGCGTAAACCACGGCGCGCACATGGACCACGCGAAGGTGTATGTGATCGACGACTCGATTTTCCTGCTCACCGGCATGAACGTCGCCAACGAGTATCGCAACGAATGGCACGATTATCTGGTGGAAATTCGCGGGCACGCCTTCGTGAAGCAGTACCTCACCCGCACCGTCGCGCCGGGCGTGAACCCGAGCGTGCGTCTGGTGACAAATACGGAGGAAGCCAAGGATATTCGCCCCGTCATGACTAAATTGCTACGCGAAGCCAAGCACGCGGTGGTGGTCGAACACTGCTACTTATCCGATCCCGACATCCTCGGCGAAATAGTCTCCTTAAGCAAGCGCAAGGTGGCGGTCACGGTCATTTTGCCGGCCAAACCCGACTTTTATCACCATGCAAACATGACGGCCGTGGGCCAATTGCTCGCCGAAGGCGATCGTAAATACCTGCGCATTCTGCTGTACCCCGGCATGTTCCACGGCAAAATTCTGCTCATCGATTACAAAAAGGCCTTCCTTGGCTCGGCCAACCTCATGCGTTCGTCGCTCGATGCCATGGGTGAAGTGAACGTGCTCATCGAGGGCAGCCACCACGCGCTGTGGAAGCTGCAAGAAACCCTGCGCATGGACGCGCTCAAAAGCCGGCCGCTCTCGGGGCCTCCGACATTTTTGTGGGTATCGCGATGGCTGGCGTGGCTGGGGCTGTGAATCAGGCCGGATGCTGTGCTTTCCATAGCAACATCTGTTTTTCGACCATGTCCAAAAGCGAGCGGATCGTCATATCTTTTTTGACGAAATAATCGTTCGCACCCAGTTCCTTGCCCCTGCCCCTTGAGCGGTCGTCGGCGAAATTGGTGAGCATGATCACCGGGAACGATCTACTCTGCGGGGGAAATTTTTCCAGCACCTGCAGCCCGTCGAGTTTGGGCATGTGAATATCCAAAATGGCGATATCGGGCGAACGCTCGGCAAGAGCGAGCACCGCGGCCTCACCGTCTTCCACAGCGCGAATGGCGTAGCCCGCTACCGAGAACTTCTTGAGGTAGAGATTGCGCAGCACGGGATCGTCTTCGGCGATAAGGATGTCTCCTTTGACCATACCAACTATAATACCACAGATGACCCCTAAAAGGAAGAACCGGAGTCAAAGAGACATTACACACTGTTATAGATATTTGACAATGCCTACACCAGTGCGTTGAGAGGCGAAACATGCTATAATGAACGGAAATATATGGCACACAAACACCACAACACCCGGCTCTTGCCTGCCCTCGGCCTAGGCGTCGCGATGATGCTCGTGGGCTATTTCGGACATGCGGGCACGGCGCAGGTGACTCCAGATTGTGTTGGCAAACCCTACGGCTACCCCGGCTGCCCGATGAAAACCGAAAGCCAGAGCTCCGTTCCTTTAAGCTGCGGCAACTCGGTGCTCGACTTGGGAGAGGAGTGTGACTTCGGCAAGTACCGCAACGGACTTAGCAACTGCACCAGCTCCTGCAAGCTCCTGTATTGCGGCGACGGAGTGGTATCTGCCAGCATCACCGAAGACTGTGAACCGGAAGTGATCGAAACGTACGTGCGTGACGAAGATACCGGAGAGCTGCTCATCGATCGCCAATTCGTGGAACTCACCTGCGGCGAAGTGTGCACGGTGCCTACCTGCGATTCCTTCGGCAACTGCCAAGGCGGCTGCCAGCGCAAGTTCTTGAATGCCTGCCCCGCGCCCGCCGCGCTCAACGCCGCGCAGGCATCGTCCGCCGCTTCTGTACAGGGAGCCGTAGGCGACGCCTCTTCTCTCTCCGCATCTTCGGTCTCACAAGCTGGCCAGAACCCCGCCGGCACCACCTGCGGCAACGCGAAGGTGGACTTGGGCGAACAGTGCGACGACGGCAATGACGTCGACGGCGACATCTGCACCAACGCCTGCCGCCTGCCTTACTGCGGCGACGGGATCAACCAAGTATGGGAGCAGTGCGATGACGGCAACGACGTGGATAGTGACGCATGCTCCAACGTCTGCAAACTGCCAGCCTGCGGTGATGCCCGCGTGCAACTGGGCGAAGAATGCGACGACGGCAATCAATCCGACGGCGACATCTGCACCAACGCCTGCAAGCGCCCCCGCTGCGGCGACGGCGTGATACAGCAAAGCGAAGAATGCGATGACTTAAACCAAGTGGACGGCGACGCCTGTACCAACCTGTGCAAAAACCCCAAGTGCGGCGACGCGATCGTGCACCCCGGCGAAGAATGTGACGACGGCAACATGCGTGACGACGACGCCTGCTCCAATCAATGCGTCCGCGGGCGCTGCGGCGATTCTATCGTGCATGCCTGGGAAGAATGCGACGACGGTAACAAGGTAAACGGCGACGCCTGCTCCAACATCTGCAAACTGCCCCGCTGCGGCAACGGCACCCGCGAAAACACGGAAGAATGCGACGACGGCAACAAGACCGACGGCGACTCCTGCTCCAACGAATGCAGCAAGCCCAGGTGCGGTGACGCAATAGTGCAAAACGGCGAGCAGTGCGACGACGGTAACCAATTGAACGATGA
Organism: uncultured Candidatus Peribacteria bacterium; assembly: GCA_964439155.1. Classification (GTDB taxonomy): domain Bacteria; phylum Patescibacteriota; class Gracilibacteria; order Peribacterales; family Peribacteraceae; genus CAYTNJ01. Next base: position 7,613 of record CAYTNJ010000010.1, read on the forward strand.
TGATTGCACCAATACCTGCAAGTTGCCCCGTTGCGGCGACGGCGTGGTGCAACCCGGCGAGCGCTGCGACGACGGCCGCAACAACTCTGACACCGTACCCGACGCCTGCCGCGTGGCCTGCCGCGAACCGCGCTGCGGCGACGGCGTAAAAGACAGTAAAGAAGAATGCGACGGCGGCCCGCTGTGCTCTCCCGCGTGCAAAGCTCTCAAGCCCGCAGCCCCCGAAAAAACGTCGATCCTGCCCTCCGTGGCGCTCGGCGGCGGCTTCATCCTGTTCATGGCCGTCCTGGGCTACGTGTTCCGCAAACAGCTCCTGGCCTTTGGCAAGAAGAGCAAGGCGGGCGACTCATCCGGGTCAAGCCTAGACGACGTGCCTTTAGACGAAATCGAGATGCCGTGGCACAAGTGGTGAGAAGAGGACTCAGAAGAAACAGAGGAAACAGAAGATTCAGAGGATTTGAACATCTTCCTCTGAGTCTTCTGCGTCTTCTGAGTCCTCTGAATCTTTAGCCCACGGACAATCTCACGTACTCCTTCACCGTGGCTCCTTCGAGGAACTTGCCCACGGTCTTGGAGGGATCCTTCACGAACGGCTGGGTGAGGAGGGCGTTTTCCTCGCGGAACTTCTTTTCCTTGCCGATCATGATCTTGTCGAACATGGCTTCGGGCTTGCCTTCTTTTTTCAGCTGCTCGCTCCAGATTTCCTTTTCCTTGGCGATGGCTTCGGCCGTCACTTCGTCGGGGCTCAAGAACTGGGGAGCCAAAGCGGCGGCGTGCATGGCTGCGTCGCGCGCGTCGTCGCGGTTGCCGCCGTCCATGGCGACCACCACGCCGATTTTGGCGTTGGAGTGCAGGTAAGCGCCCACCACGGGAGCTTCCACGAGGCGCATGTCGCCGACGGTGATGTTCTCACCGAGCTTTTGCACCAATTCCGGCAGCTTCTCGGCGGCTTCCTTCTCGGCGGCTTCCTTGCCCTGAGAGAGGAGCGTATGCACCAGCGAATTGCCGATGCTCAGGAAGGCGTCGTCGCGAGCCACGAAATCGGTTTCGCAGCGGATGAGCACGACGGCGACCTTGTTGCCTTCTTCCTTCAGGAACACGAGGCCCTCGGCCTGGTCGCGTGCGGCCTTCTTGGCGGCCTGGGCGATGCCGCGCTTGCGCAGCAATTCGATGGCTTTTTCTTCGTCGCCATTGGCTTCTTCCAAGGCTTCTTTGCAGGCCATCATGGATACTCCGGTGCGGGTGCGCAGGGAGGCGACGGCTTGTGGGGAGACGGACATAGGGTTAGGGGAAAGGTTGGAGCTAGAAAAACCGAGAACAGTCTATCACGCCGCGGCTGCTTCGCCGGCGACGACCTTGGAGGACGAGGGCATTTCTTCTTTCGCCTTCGAATCCTTGGCCTCGGTGAGCGCCGTGAGGATGGTGGAGAGGATGAGGGCAATGGACTTGGTGGCGTCGTCGTTGGCGGGGATGGCCACCGTGAATTCATCCGGGTTGGCGTTGGAATCGCAGATGCCGTACACGGGGATGTTGAGCTTTTTGGCCTCAAGCACGGCCACGTGGTCGCGCACGGCGTCCACCACGAAGAGCGCGTGGGGTAAAGCGTTCATCTGGGCGACACCCGCGAAGGCGCTGTCCAACTTGATGAGCATCTTGCGCAGGTCCACCTGCTCCTTCTTGGTGTACTTATCCATCTCGCCCGTTTGAAAGCCGCGGCGCAGGTCCAAGTAATACTGCAACCTTCGCTTGAGCGTCGGCCAGTTGGTAAGGAGGCCCGGGATCCACTTTTTGGTGACGATCGGCTGGTGCAGCGCCTGGCCCATTTCTTCGATGAGCGGAATCGACTGCTGCTTGGTGGACACGAACATGATCATTTTGCCTTCGAGTTGAAGCGCCTTGAGTTCGCCGCAGGCTTTTTCAAGCTGCGTCTTGGTCTTGGAGAGATCGAAGATATGAATGCCCTTGCGGGTGCCGTACAGGTACTTCTTCATCTTCGGGTTCCATTTTTCCTTGGGATGGCCGAAGTGGCACGCGGCATCGAGCAGTTCTTTCTCGGACGGGATCGTCATAGATATAGAGGAAAAGAGGGGATAGGGACGGGCGATAGGGAATCCTTGGCTACCATGTACCGCGTGGGGTACATGGCCCCGAACCCAACGTGGTTCTGGGCCGAACGGCGTCTTTTCGCTGGGTGCGGAGGAGTTCCCTTGCGGGACCAGGACCGCGGCGATCAGCCGAACGTGATAGGTGAAGTATACGGAAGAAGAATGCCTTGGCAATGGCAATTTTCGGCGCAAAAGCGTTTTTACGGCATCCTATAGAGGATCAGCGCTTCTTCAATTGCTCGATCACCTCCCCGAGCGGCAGGCGTATCTGCTCCAGCGTGTCGCGGTCGCGGATGGTCACGGTGTCTTTTTCACCCTGCGCACCATCTTCGCCGAGCGTGCCGAAGTCGACGGTGATGCACTTGGGCGTGCCGATTTCATCCTGGCGGCGGTAGCGCTTGCCGATGGAACCCGTGACGTCGAAGTCCACGTTCAGGTCCGTCTCATCAACCAACAGGCGGTACAGCTCCTCGGCTTTGGCGATGAGGTGTTCTTTTTTGCTGAGGGGCAAAATCGCCACGTCCACGGGCGCGATACCGGGCTTGAGGCGAAGCACCGTGCGCGTGTCGCCGTCGGGAAGTTTTTCTTCATCATACGCATCGAGTAGCACGGCGAGCGTGATGCGATCGGAACCGAACGACGGCTCCATCACGTGGGGCACCACTTTGCGGGTGGGCTCGTCCGGATCGGTATAGGACAAATCTTCACCGCTGAAGGTTTGGTGCTGTTTTAAGTCGTAATCGGTGCGGTAGGCAGCCGCTGCGCACAACTCACCCCAGCCGAAGGGGAACTGGTACTCGATGTCCGTCGTGCCCTTCGAGTAGTGCGACAGTTCGTCTTTCTCATGATCGCGGAAGCGCAGGTGTTGTTCTTTTACGCCGAGCGTCTCGGTAACGAACGCCCAGCTCTGCTTCTTCCACTCGTCAAAGATTCCTTCCCAAGGCGTTTTTTCGGCGTCGAAGAAATATTCGATTTCCATCTGCTCGAACTCGCGCGTGCGGAAGGTGAAGTTGCCCGGCGTGATCTCATTGCGAAATGCTTTGCCGATTTGGGCTACGCCAAAAGGTAAACGCTTGCGCATAGTCTGCGCCACGTTCTTGAAGTTCACGAAAATGCCCTGCGCCGTCTCGGGACGCAGGTAGATGTCGTTGCCCTCGCCTTCGATGACGCCCTGCTGCGTCTTGAACATCAGGTTGAATTTCTTGGCGGGCGTCCAAGCGCACTTGCCGCAGGCGGGGCAGGGGATGTTTTCGGCGGTGAGCATGGGTTCCACTTGCTCCAGTTTCAGCACGGCAGCTCCTTCCACGCCGATTTTTTCTTCCAACAACTTGTCGCCGCGAAACCTCTGCTTGCAGTTTTTGCAATCCACGAGGGGGTCGCCGAAGTTGGCCACGTGGCCGCTCGCTTCCCACGCTCTCGGGTTCATGAGGATGGCCGCGTCCAGGCCCACCATGTCGTGACGGCGATGCACGAACGTCTTCCACCACGCGCGCTTCACGCGGTTCTTTAACTCCACGCCGAGCGGGCCGTAATCCCACGTGTTGGCGAGGCCTCCGTAAATTTCGGAGCCGGGGAAGATGAATCCGCGGCGCTTGCAGAGGGAGACTACTTGGTCGAGGGATGTAGCGGGCATAACTGAAGGGGTGGAGAGCGGCACGCTCACTGTCATCCTGAGCGGAGCCGAAGGATGATAGGGATAGATACGGGGCTTGGGCTAGGGGAATTCCGTGAAGGGCATCGTCATGCCATCATTGCATAATCAAAGCAAGCGGGCATTGGCTTCCTTAATTGCCGCTGCCAATCCCTTTGCTAGAATTCAAGCCGATGCAGCTTTTGCCCAGCGAGCCGAGGGGTCGACGATTCCTTATGATCGGGATCGGTTTGACGGCGGTGGTCCTGGTGCTCGCCAGGTTCAACCTGGCGATCGACGGCTTTCGAACACCGCTTTTGGGCCAGGTGAGTGGTGGACAGGCGGTTTGCTCCTATTTGTCGACCTGCCAATACATAATGCCCGGCTCGTATTGTTACGGTGCCGTGTATACGGGCCCCTCGGCCATGGATCAGTGCGCCGCCGCCGGCAGTGCCGGTCATCCCGTAAGGGTCTTGGCTCAACTACATCGAAAACTGTTTCGCCACCAACCCGCGTGACATGGATTACTGCGGCGGCAACAGCTTGTACTGCGTGCGCGGTCTTTCTTCCGAAGAAGCCGTCTACGCTCAATCACACACCTTCGGCTGGGGCGAATCGTGGGTCAGCGGTAACAACTGCGATGGAAGATGTTCGCCGGAAGAATTTACCTTCCAGCCCTGCAACCTGGATGTCAGCCCCTACGTGAACAACAACGGCACGTTCACTCCCAACTGCGCCAATGGCATCTGCCAGCAATGGACGGGGGGAGCGGCCGGCGCTTGCTCCACCGATATCGCCGCCCGCCAATGCATGCGCGGCACGAACGGCGCGATCTTCTTTAGGCAAGACGGCAAATCCTGCACGAGCGACTCGCAATGCTATCCGGGCTTGGCGGCAGCGGCGGGGAATTACGCAGGCCAGTTGCCCACCAACGCTTCACGTTGCATCCAGGGCGTGTGCACCCAAAACGGCGCCGGCGGACAGAGCTGTTCAGCCAATAATCAAAACACGATCTACGGACCGATGAGTCCCGGTGAAACCGTGCAGTATCCGTCTTCATCCTTGGAATACTGTCAAAACACCTTTGTCGGATGCTTCATGACAATCACCACGGCAAATTCGGCCACGTGCAACCTTACGGGAAACTACTGCGCTGGGGCGCCTTGTGTGTGGCAAGGAAACATCGCCACTTGTGGTGTGGCCTGCACCAACGGCTCCTCTTCCGCCATGACGTCCGCGCCCACATCGTCATCGTCTTCTTCCCAGTCCTCTTCCATTTCAAGTGCCACTTCAAGCGCAGGTTACTGCGGTGACGGCATCGTGCAGCAGGAACTGGGTGAAGCATGCGACCCAGCCAACCCGGCATGGACGGTGCTCTTCCCGAGAGGGACCACCAACGAATGGGACGAGCGCAACGTGTGCCGCAATGATTGCCAGCTGTATTCCTGCGTAAACAGCATGGATGACGACAACGACGGATACCCCGGCACCAAAGACCAAAGTTGTTATTCCGGACAAGGAGACGGCGCCGTGCCCACCGAAGGATGGGTATGGATGGAACAGGGAGACGATTTCATTTACTTCAATCCGACGGAAGAAATAACGCCCGACATGGAAGACGGTTTTTACTGGGATGAACTCTACGACTGGGACGAATACGGCGATTACCAGGCCAACCTCAACGTCACGGCCCCCGAGGGCAAGCGCGGATTTTGGGACATCGTCGCCTTTTTTTTTGAACCGAAGAACCTGACCGCGGATATTTCCTTAAACAATGACACTGAGATCTATCAGTGTGTTCGCTTGGGCTCGGGAGGCAACGATCAGCCGTTATGGAGGTGCATCAATACGCCATTATGTTCGACATTCGCGTCGAACATTCAAGACGATTTGAATGATACAACTCTGGATCTCGTGTATTGCTATGACACTGTTTACAAAGACTGCGTACAGTCTTGTTATGCCAATTTCTCAGGAAAGAACGAAAGAGCAGAGTGCATTCAACAAGGTAAAGTAAACGCCAAAGGTCAATTCATTCCTAAATGCACCGCTAATCCAGGTGCGGCAACAGCGCGAAAAAACCCCGGAGAAAGTTGCGAGAAAGATTACCAATGCCAGACAGGGTATTGCGAGGTCACCAATTTGAATCGCCAGCTGGGAGAAGAGGCACCTTGCGGAACGAATGCCGGCTGCTTGGCGAATGAAGCATGTGTGAATTTCGTTTGCAAAAAAAAGTTATGCGCGAATTGTGAGAACGATAATAACTGCCAAGTGGAAATGCTCATGGACGTGGTGCAAAATTGGAAATGCAACAAGCCCAATCCCATCATTCCATCAAAACCACTTGGCTACTGCGAAAATCCCGATAGTGAATTACTGCCGAACTTCCTCAATAAAACCTGCAGCGTTTGCAGTGATTGGTACGTATCCGGTGCATACAGGGGGCCGGGTATCAACTATGGCAATTATATGGAAGGAGCCGTGGACGCCGATGGAGACTTAAGAGGAGACGACGGCTTTCCTCAAGGCTTGGGTTGCGGCAATTTCTGTTCCAACGGTGGCATCGGAGGAGGCGGGGCGGCTGCGGCGGTTGGTGTAGGCGTAGTAGATGGATCCTGCGTGTGCTTCGGCGAAGGGAATTTGCGCACGGGAATTTGCGTACCGGTACAAGGTCCGGATCCAAACGCGCTTGGCATGCCCGCTTGCCAAGCCAGCTGCGCACAAACCTGCCAAGGGGGAGGCAATGGACAAGATCTGCAACGCCCCACGGGTTTTCAGCCGGGCGGCGGAGGCGGAGGAACCACGGGCACGACTGGAGGAGCTACGGGAACAATCGGCGGAACCGGGACGACCGGAACAACCGCTGGTGGGACGGGAGGCGGAACCACGGGTGCCACAGGCGGAGCCGCTGCAGGGGCGACGGGTGGAGCAACGGGGGCGACGGGAACGACCGGCGGCGCAACGGGCACGACAGGAGGCACAACTGGAACCACGGGTGGGACAACCGGCACGACAGGAGGAGCTACAGGTGCCACAGGCGGAGCAACGGGAACAACGGGCGGCGCGGGAGCCACGGGTGGAGAAGCCGGCACAACCGGCGGCCAGCCTCCTCTGGGTTCCTCGCAGTCTTCGCGTTCGGCATCTTCGCGTTCGGCAAGCTCCCGCTCTTCGCAAGAACTCATTTGCGTCGAAGACAGCGATGTCATCTCCGGCGGCAATTGTCCGAGTGATTTCGTGTGCATGAATTTTTCCCGCTGCTTGTTCATCGGCGGCGTCAATCAAAGTAACGGCTGCCCTGGTATAAGCAACCCTTCCGCCACTTGCTGCGATACGCTCTCGCCGTTCTGCGAAGAGCAAGCGAGCAGTAGGTCAGCTTCTTCCGTAAGTTCACGCTCCAGTCGGGCGCCGGTGTGCGTGGACCGCGATGATATCGAAGCGGGACAATGTGCCGCCGGCTTTTACTGTATGGATCGCCTCGACTGCTCGGGGTACGGCGGACAGACAAACGGCGCGCCCTGCACGGGAGGCGGCGCCAACACCGCCTGCTGCGGAGTGAATCTGCCGCTATGCACCGTGGCTTCGTCGCAATCGTCCCGCTCGTCGGGCTCGTCGCAGTCGTCGCGTTCGACTTCTTCGTTGTCCTCGGCTTCTTCGCGTTCGTCGGGTTCCTCCCAGTCTTCCCGCTCGCTCTCTTCGGCGTCTTCGCAATCGTCCCGCTCACTTTCCTCCGTATCATCGCAATCGTCGCGCAGCTTCTCGTCGATGTCCTTCAGCTTCTTCTCGCAGTCTTCCTTCTCGTTCGCGTCGTTTGCATCGCTCTCCTCCGACCCGGCTTCATGCACTACCAATGAGCAGTGCCCCACGCTCGATTGTGAAGGAGGCTTGTGCCAGTGCGACGATCCCGTGGACTGCAACATGGGCGATTGCATCCAGAGCGTGTGCCGTACCGAATGCTTGGAAGACGTGCACTGCCCCACCGGCATATGTCAAAGCGGCGCCTGCCGCCCGGAGTGTGAGTTCGACTGGCAATGCGGCAGCGGCCAATGCACGCTCCAGCGCTGCGCGGTGCCCGCTTGCGGCGACGGCAGAGTGGATGCCGGCGAAGAATGCGACGACGGCAACGCGCGCCCCCTCGACGGCTGCACGGAAAAATGTCTGCAAGAGCGCGGACAATGCGGCGACGGCAAAGTGCAGCGATTGTTCGGCGAGCAGTGCGAACCCCCCAACGTGGGCAATTGTTCCGTAAGCTGCAGGTTCGTGCTGCCCTTCTGCGGCAACGGCAGTCTCGACCTGGGCGAAGAGTGTGACCTTGGCACGGCCAACGGCAACGCGCCCGCGTCTTTGTGCCGCATGGATTGTTCCCGCCCGCGCTGCGGCGACCGCACGCTGCAGATGAACGAAGCCTGCGACGACGGCAACCTGGTCAACGGCGACGGCTGCTCGGCGCAGTGCTTGGTGGAGCGTTCGGCCGCGGTGTTGCCGGGCAGCATCATCGATCTGCCCTTCACGCAGGAGCCCATTCCCTGCGACGGCGACAACCAGTGTGAATCGGGATTGTGTAACTCCGTGTGCGTGCTGTGCTTGAGCGATAATGATTGCGGCACCGGCCGCGACTGCTTGGCCGGACGCTGCTTGGTACCCCCCGTCCACGCCCCTGTGGGCGATACGGGTCCCGCGGCGCTCATCATCATCGCCGGAGGTGCCGGCGCTGGTATCGCCTGGGTAAGGAGGCGGCGCAGGGCCGTTTGAGAAAAAACCCGAAAAACGCTATACTGGGAGAAGAAAGAGACTTTAGTATGCTCGTAGTCTTTTCCTTCCCCTCATGCAGCTCTCGGTCGTTCTTCCGTGCTACAACGAGGAGGGCAACATCGCGCCCGCGGTAAGGGACGTCGATTCGTGGCGCGCCGGCTCGGGTCATGACGTCACGATCATCGTGGTGAATGACGGATCGAAGGATAAATCGATGGATGTATTGCGCGCATTGGAGAAAGAGATTCCCCAGCTCATGATCGTCGATCGCCCGAAGAACGGCGGCTACGGCATCGCGGTGAGAGACGGCTGCGACGCAGCCCAAACGGAGTGGATCGCCTTTATGGATTCCGACGGACAATTTCACGCCAAGGATCTCGATTTACTCATCGAGCACGCGGGCGAATTCGCCTTCGTCACCGGGCGGCGCAGCCATCGTGCGGATCCTCCCATCCGTAACATTTTCGGCAAAATCCTCGGGGCCATGAACGTCCTCATGCTCGGCATTTGGGTGCGCGACGTGAACTGCGGACTCAAAATGTTTCGCAAAGACATTTGGCCCCGCGTCCGTCCGCGGCACGGAGTCGAAAAACTGTTCAACGCCGAAGTGTTCCTGCGCTTGAAAAAGCAGGGCATTCCCTGGAAGACCGTCAACGTACCGCACTATCCGCGCCTTAGCGGCAAGCCGACCGGCGGCTCGGTGCGCGTGATCATCCGCATGTTCCAAGAGCTCTGGGCCCTCAAGCGCGCGAGCAAGGAATTCTCAAACGGCGCGGCTTGATGTTCTCGTGAGCATGCGGCGAAGCGGCTGCGTGAGCGCCGTCCATTCTTTCCGCGTGAGCGGTACCCACAAAAGTTCTTTCAGCATGGAAGCATACGAGAAGAACGCGAACACCTGGAACGACGCGATGAACACGTCCAGCGTGACGAAGGTTTTGTAGAGCTCTTTGTCCACGATCGTCCACGGCAGCCAGCCGAGTAAGTTCATCAGGAACAAGAGTGATACGACACCGTACAACCAAGCGCTTTTACGAGAGATAAAGGCCGCGGGCAGACCGAGTGCCACGAACGGGAAAAGATAACGCTCGTGCATTTCGGTGTTGAACAGGAAAAACGCATGACACGCGAAAGTCGCTGCGGCAAACAAGTAAGGCACGCGCGAAATATCCGGCTTGAGAGTAATGAGCCTGCGCCACACGAGCGGGAGCAAAAAGAGGTAGGAAAGTCCGAACAAACCAAAGCCGATGCGCTTGTAACTGGCTATGCCGAACAGCACCGTCTCACTGGAGGTAGAATGACCGGCATCGCCGAGCAGACTCCACCAAAAGTTGTAGGCCGCGCTCGTGACGATCGAGTAAAAGCCCACTGAGCCCACATAGACCTTTACGACGTCATCCAGCGCTCCGCCGAGCGCAAACGGAAGTAATGCCAAACACAGCACGACAAAACCGCTGCCGGCACCCTTGAGTAATCCTTTCCATCCCGCGTGGAAAAAGAAGAGGAAGGCGAACAGCGGAAGCAGCATCACCGTCTGCGCTTTGGTGAGGGCGGCCAGCACCACGAACGCACCCGAGAGCGCGTACTTGCGATTGGCGAAGAACGCGAGCGCGAAGCAGAGGAAGCACGTGAAAATACCGTCTGTTTGTCCCCAGATGGCCGAGTCGTAAAACACCGCCGGATGAAAGGTGTATAGCGCCGCGCCGAGATAGCCGGCCTTGATGCCCTTCCATCTCCAGAGCACGAAAAAGAATAATGCCGCGGTGGCCAAGTCGGCGATGATCGCGGGCAACTTGATGAACGTGCGATAGGCCGGCAAATTTTTGTCGTAGTCCGGCGAGACGGTCCACTTATACAAGTAGCCCGTGCCCTGGAACAGCAGCAGCGAGAACGGGGGATAGTTCGGCAGCATGTTGCCGTCCAGTTGCTCCGTATACGATCTGGCCACGCCAAGCTCCACGGCGCTCCTCGCCCAGCCTTGGTTCACCGACACGTCGAATTCATACCCCGGTGCGGGCGACAGCCATAACCTTAGCGCCAAGCCCGCGAGCAAGATGGAAGCCAGCCCCAGCGCATGCGTGGCCAGCAGAAGGCGACGTTTCCGTGAAGGAAGCGCGGGTTTCCTACCCGCGATCCATGCAGGTTTCAAAGCGGATAGCGCGGGTTTCAAACCTGCGAAGGAAAAAGTAGGCATCAGGGGAGGGGATTTTGCGGAACGACCAGGGGGCTGAAATTCGGACAATTGACGCACTTGAGTTCCCAGATGCTGAGCAGCGCCCTGCGCTGGAAGGCCTTATCGCCGATGGGCTCGTAGTACGTGAGCGGGCGGTAGAACTGGTAGCTTAAGAACACCACGAACGCGATGCATAGAAGAGCGATGCCACGCTGTTCCTCGCGAAGTTTCCATGTGCCCAAGTGCTTGATTTCCTTGAACGCCAGCGCGAACAAGAAGAACGTGAGCAGCAGGGGAATGAAGTAGTGGTACAGATACATCACGCGATCGATGGTACTGACGGCGCCCATGTAAGCGAGGTATAAAAAGAGAAAACTGCCGAGCATATACGGCGATTCCAGTTTTTCCTCGGGAGACAGAAAAATATTGCCCAGGAGGAGCACCACGCTGAGCGCGAGGCCGATCAATCCCACCAGCCATACCACGGGGTTGGCCTGCAAATACAAATAGCGGTACGCGCCGTCGCCGTCGGTTTGCCAGCGGTAGTTGATGGAGCGCCCGCCGAACGGCCAAAAGAAGAAGGGGCTGCCGTTTTCATCGGTCTTGCACAGGTTCAAGCGGGGTACGCCCGCCTGGTAGTGCCCCACGAAGTCGAGCGAGTCGCTGAGCATGGTGGGGAACGCGGTCAACGAAGTCGTCTTCTTGGTCTGGAGGATGGTTTTATAGGCATCGGACGCCTGATAGTAGCCGGCGTCGGGCAGCTTGGGATTCACCGTTTTTCCGATGGCGAAGTGTGCGTACCAGATACCGCAGTACACGAGCAAAAACGCGGCGCCGCCCGCGAGCAGGAAAACGCCGAACTGCTTAAGGCGCGGCCAGAGAAGCGGCAACAACAGTGGCACCAGCAGTACTAAAATAAGACCGAACAACTTCGTGGCCATCACGCAGCCGAAGGCGGCGCCGAAAAAGAGCGACGCCCACAAAAACTTTCGCCGGTCGTCTTTCCATTCATTGGCGAGCAAGAACGCAAGAATCGTGGCGCACGAAAAAAAGATGAGCGTGCTCTCCAGCATGGCGCTTCGCAGATGCACGAGCATCGCGTTATCGAACATGTAGAGGAACGTAAGCAGTATCGCCCAGAGGTTGCGCCGGGTGAGCAGATGGAAAATCAGGTACAAGAGCGGCACGGTGAGCCACGCGAGCATTACGGGGAAGAAGCGGTAGCCGAAGAACGAAAAGCCCGGCGGCAGAGATTGGCCGTAATCGGTGTTGATGAACTGGTTGTCGACGGCATTTCTGTCGAAGATCTTCTCTCCCAGGCCGATCAGCATCTTGCCGAGCGGCGGGTGCGGCTCCATGAAATAAATGCCGTTTATATACTTTTGGGCGCTGGCGATGTGGTAGTTCTCGTCCCAAAACAGCGCAGCGGGATTCCAGAAATTATGGACGATGGAAAAGTACGATAGAAGGAGCAAAAACACGATGGGCAGCGCCCGGCCATGCAGGAAGCGGCGGCTGATCTTCCAATCGGCGGGGTACGTGTACAACTTGAAGTACCACTTGAGAAAGTTGGAGGACATGAGCGGAGTATAGGGTTACGGCTAGGGCTGGGGCTAGAGGTGGCTTCCGGAGGCTTCAAACGATATGGCGCCGGAAGACGAAATATGCTACAATATCTAGATGTCTTTGAGTCTCTTTTCCCTGGCCGATTTCTCCCTCTCCCGCACGGCGGTGGTGCTCGTGGCCGTGGCCGCTTTGGCCAGTTTCGACCTGTTTTCACGCATGCACCGCAGGCAGTCGCATCTGCTCTTCGCGTGCATATTCGGCACCGTCATCGCGGTGGGACTCATCAAGACCGTGGGTGTGTTTTTCCAGCCTGGTTTGCAGGAAAACCCGCATGCCATGGCGCTCGGCTTATTGCTCATCGTGCTGTGCTGGAAAGCCCTCTTCGGCCCCTGGGAGTCCCAAACCAAAGCGGCCGTACTCGGTACATTCCTGTTCTGGGTCGCGTTCATGACGCTCCTCAAGCAAACGCCCGAGCAGCGCGCGGTGCATCTCATCGCCGCGGGTGTTGCGCTCATTCCGGCCGCGGTGTGGTGTGCGCTTTTCCTCAAATATCACGCGGAGCGCCTGTCCAACGTTCTCCTGATGTTCTTCGCGGGTATGCTGTCCACGTTCCCGATTCTGCTTTATGACGCCTTCGTGCGCAGAGGCATCGAGCTGCAGTTCTTCCTCTTCCGCATCACGCCCGAAAGCTTCAGCCGCACGTCACAGATGTTCGTGTCGGGCCAGGTGCTCGACGGCGGCGTACGCAGGGCGTTGTTCGCGAGTCTGATTTCCTTCCTCATCGTCGGTCTCATCGAGGAGGTGAGCAAATATTGGGTGTTGTCGCGCAGCGGCAGGCGCCTCTTTACCAGTATCGACGACGCGCTGCAGCTTTCCATCATCGTGGCCATCGGCTTCGCCTTCGCGGAGAACGTGATCAATCCCGTCTATTTCCCGGGCTTCGTACGCGAGTATCTCATGGGCGCCGACCCCAACGTGCCGGGCTTCATCGGCAACGTGCTTGGGAGATCCGTGCTCACGAGCATGGTGCATATCGTCTCCACGGGCATTTGCGGCTACTTCCTCGGCCTCTCTATTTTTGCAGCCCCCTACCTGGCCGAGCGCAGGGCGCAGGGCAAGCACTACCATGTGATTCATTGGTGCAAAGGGCTCTTCGGCATGGAAGAAACATCCATCTTCCGCATCCAAATGCTCGTCACGGGTTTGGCTTCGGCCATCCTGCTGCACGCCGCTTTCAATTTCCTCGTCACCTTCCCCGATGTGATTCCCGGCAATCCAACAACTCTCGGAGAATTGCTCGGCAAGCCGAATACCGTCCTCAACATGGTGCCGCTGCTCCTATTTCCGTCGCTCTTTTATGTGGTAGGCGGCTTCTGGCTGCTGAGTTGGTTATTCCTGCGCAAGGAAAGCATGGAAGAACGAGGACGCGTGGTGCCGGTGAACGTGCTCATCACGGAGAGTTAGCTTGTGGCTTCTTAGCTTCTTAGCTTTTTTATGATAATTCCTACTAAGCGAACTAGCTAACAAGCTAATAAGCTCGGCATTTGTAGACGCACCGCTTTCCTTTCGCATACACTGAGGTCCTTTTCCCTTGGAGCCGCTTTCCCCATCTTCGCATGTCTCTCGCGATCAAACATCGTCTTTCTCTCTTCGCCGTTCTTGTGGTGTTGCCGGTCGGCTTGTTCGCGGCCACCGCCGAGAGCTTGATCAAGGCGACCGATACTGCGGCGGTCAATCGGGGAGAATTCATTCATGCCGCCGTCACCGCGCTCGATTTGCCGGCGCAAACGGTCGAACTTCCTTATAAGCGCCGCGTCTCGGCCGCCCAATTGCCTTCGGTGCGAACGGCGTACGCCATGGACGCGCTCGACGTATTCGGGTCCGAACTCCACCCTTCGCGAAGCATCACCCGCGGCGAAGCGGCGTTCGTGTTGCTTAAGCTCCACGAGATCGACGAGGCTTCTCCCCAGAAAAAAACCGTCCTGCAGCGTGAAGAAGCGGCGCTGCGCGTGGGTATTTCCCTGAAGTGGTTCAATGGCTCCGGCAAAACCGGTACGGATGCGACAGCGATCTTAAAAGGAAAAGAGGCGAAGGCGGCCATCCAAACCATCGCGGTCACCCAAAACCCCGATGGCACCAAGCAGCCCGCCGTGCCCATCATCCAAGTACAGCCCAAGCAGCGGGGTGCCTTGCCGAATGACGAAATGTTGCGCGTGATTTGGCAACTGCTCAACACCCAGTACTTACACAAAGACAAGCTCGATGGAAAAGAAGCCGCCTACGCCGCCGCCGAAGCGATCGTAAAGAGCGCCGGCGACCCGTACACCACCTTCCTGCGTCCGGCTCCGGCGAAAGAATTGCAAAGCCAGCTTGAAGGCGAAGTCACGGGCATTGGCGCGCAGGTAGAATTCAAGGATTCGCGCCTCATCATCGTCGCCCCCATCAAAGATTCTCCGGCGGAGAAAGCGGGACTCAAAGCCGGCGACATCGTGCTCTCGGTAAACAATGAGTCGCTCGAAGGCTTAAACTTCTCCGACTCGGTGGCAAAGATCCGCGGGCCCAAGGGCTCGACGGCATTGGTGAAAGTGCTGCGCGGCGAAATCGAACAGACCTTCACCATCGTTCGCGACACGGTGAAAGTGTCGGAGATAGAAATCACCTGGGAAGGCCGCGTGGCCATCGTGCGCCTCATGCAATTCGGTCAGCGCACCGATAAAGAATTGCGTGGGCTCTTGACCGAAGTGCAGACTAAAAATCCCCAGGGCATCGTGCTCGATTTACGCAACAACCCGGGCGGCCTGCTGCACGCGGCCGATACGGTAGTGAGCAACTTCCTCCCCAAGGGAAGTGTGGTCGCCAACATCGTCGCCACAGATAGCGAGTACCAGGAAAAAACGGCGGACGCCCCCACCATCAAGGATGACGTACCCGTCGTGGTGTTGGTCAACAAAGGCTCCGCAAGCGCCTCTGAAATAGTCGCGGGCGTCTTGCAAGATGCCAAGCGCGCCAAAGTCGTCGGCACGCAAAGCTTCGGCAAAGGCACCGTCCAACAAATCCTCGAATTCAACGACGGCTCGGGCCTGAAAATGACCATCGCCGAATGGCTCACCCCTCTGCGCCGCAAAATCGACGGCATCGGCATCAAGCCGGACTTCATCGTGGAGCCCATCGAAGGCGGCAGGGACTTCCAAATGGACAAGGCCATGGAGGTGTTGAGGTCTTGACCATCCCCGTAGCGACGAGCACGTGCTCGTCGCTACGTTCATCGCGGATTGGGGTGAGAGCATTGGGCGTCCAATCTCTCTTCGCCGCCTTCCTCCCGCTCTGCCGGACAAAAGAACGCCAGACTCTGGGATGCAACCCATGGTTGACCCTTTTCTTTGTCTGCCCCGACAAAGAAAAGGGTCGAAAAGAAAGCGCACCCCACTACGCGCTGCGGCGCTTCGCGGGGCAGGCCCCCCGCTTGCCCGGCGTAGCCCAGAGGCGAAGTCGGGTGGC
>CAYTNJ010000011.1:0-3405 GCA_964439155.1 uncultured Candidatus Peribacteria bacterium
TGACCAAGATGGACGACGTCTTTGCCTGGGCTTTCGCCAATCGCCCCGCAGGCATCATCCACCTGGCGGCCATCGATCTGCCGCGGTCCGAGAAGGATCCGGACTTGGCTTCGAAGGTGAACATGGAAGGCGCCTTTCACCTGGCCTGCGTCGCCCGCGAACTGCGCATTCCGATGATCGCTTTTTCCACCTGCGCTTTGTTCAATGGCAAGAAAGGCGACGCGCATGACGAAGACGCCAAGCCCGATCCCGTGAGTGTGTACGCGCGCACGAAATATCAGGGTGAACTGCTCGTGCATGAAGCCTGCCCCGACGTTTTGATTCTTCGCGCCGGCTGGGTATTCGGCGGCAGCCAGGCGCACAACAAAAAATTCGTCGACGTGATGATCGAAAAAGCGATGGCAGGTGAACCCATCCGCGCCGTCACCGACCGCTGGGGCTCGCCCACGTACGTGGAAGATTTGGTAAAGGAAGCGACGCGGCTTTTGCAGAGCGGCGAAAAGGGGATCGTTCACGTGGTGAATGACGGGAGTGCCACGGCTTATGACATGGCGCAGGTGATCGTGGAGGCATTGGGCAGCAAGAGCGTCATCGAACCGGTCACGCAGGATGAAGTCTCGGTCGGCGGACCGCCGCGGGGCATTTCGGAAGTGCTCATTTCGCACAAGGTGCACTTGCGGCCTTGGCGGGAGGCACTGAGGGAGTATGTGGCAGGGGAGTGAGAGACCGGCCACGCCCTTGCGATGCATTTCTGCTATCATCGGCTCCATGACTCTCCCCAACATTCTCACCGTCTCGCGCTTCGGCATTGCGGGGGCGGGCTTGGTGCTGCTTCTTTCAGATGCCGTGCCGTATCACCAAACGTTCGCGATGGCGTTTTTCGCCGCGGGCGTGGTCACCGATTGGCTCGACGGATTTTTGGCGCGCAGGTGGAAACAGAAGACCGACTTGGGGGCGTTCATGGATCCGCTAGCCGATAAGCTTTTGGTGCTTCTCTTTTTGGTCGCCCTTACGTACGAAGGTTTTTATCCGTTGTGGTTGTTGCTCTGCATGCTGACGCGCGAGCTCGTGCACGATGCCGCCCGCAGCTTCGTGGCCTCCAAGGGCGTGGTGATCGGCGCCAACTTGCCGAGCAAGGGGAAGACGATGCTGCAGATGGCGTCGCTGCTTCTGGTGTTGGGCCTGCTCAGTTATTCCGAATTCCATCCCACCATCCCCATCGACGCCGAGTTGGCGTTGAGAATCGCCGAGGCGGTGCTGTTCATCGCGCTCATGCTCGGCGTCATCGGATCCGTGCAGTTGTTCCTCAAGGCGTCTTCTCACTTTCGCGGCACATGAGTCTGCTCGCGCTCTATTATCTGTTGTTGCCCGCGTTCCTGGGGAACAGCGCCCCGCTCCTGGTCGGTCTTCTCCCCGGGGTGAAACGCCATAATCGCCCCCTCTGGCCGGCGGTGTTGGGCAGTAATAAAACGTATGCCGGTCTCCTTGCAGGCATATTGGCCGGTCTTCTTACGGGTGTGCTGCAGTATGCGCTCCATGCATGGCGGCCGTTGGCGATCGTGAGGAGCGACATTCATGCGTCGCTTTCTCTCAGCCTCCTCGTCGGTGTTTTGCTCAGCTTTGGCGCACTCATGGGAGATGCGACGGAGAGCGCCATCAAGCGACGAATGGGTGTGCCTCCCGGCAAGCCCCTCTTTTTTTGGGACGGTATCGATTACATGATCGGAGCTTTGGTCTTTCTGTCGCCTCTCTACGTACCCCCTCCGTCGTTTGTGATCGTGCTGCTGCTCACGGCTCCCATGATCAGTCTCGCCGCCAACGTGGTGGCGTACGCGATCGGATGGAAGAAGGTATGGAATTAACACCTATCATTCGCTTATACTATTTCCCATGGAGAGATTTTCTGAGTTCACAGGCGAGACGACCGCCATCAAGCCAGCTTTACCGACCGATCCGTCAACATTGTATGGACAAGCGAAAAGCGCGATGGCCGATGGCCACATTCATCGCGCGGGAGATGTTCTGAGTTTGATTCTTAACGGACGACAGGACGTTTCTCCGTCACTCAAAGCACAAGCCGAAGCATTGATGTCCGAAGTCATACGGCTTACCGTCGCGTCCAAGCCTTTGGAACAATTGCCCCAAGTGCAAAACGAAGTCCGGCACATTGCTTATCATGCGTTGTCGCCGCAAGGGTCTATTCCTGAAAAGTCCGCTTTGCCGCCGCTTCCTTCTCTCCCGCAGTTCGTAACGGCTCCGTTGCCCGAGTCCAAACCTGAGCCTGAGTTTCTGTCTGAACTCGCACCCAAACAGAAGTCTGAAATCAAAAAGAAGAGAGAGAAGCAGATTGAGTCGACTACGGAAAAGCCGTATGAGACCGATGACAAGCTGGGGGAAAAGTTTGGGTCGGGTGCCGATATCCACACCGAGGTAGTGCAAGCGCTTGCCCGTAAAAAAATCCGTCTATCAAAGGAAGAATCGGTCGCCGCTCGCATATTTTGTGAGGCGCTGAGGCGCAAGCATCCATCGGAGCAGGTTGCCGCAACATTGATCGCCATGCTCTCCTCCCTCCCCGCTTCGCCAAGCAAAACACTCTTGCAGAACGAGCTCGTGAGTACTTTGTCCAAGAGAAATTATCTTGTCGGCGCGGATGCACGGCACGTTTCGGAACACGGTATAAACATCGACTGATATGTATTACCGCTGCCGCGCCGCCTCCCGCCTGAGCCACTCCGGTACCACCTTTAGAGCGATTGTAAGCAATGTCGCGACGGCGCCGATGTCGTCGAGTTGGCCGAGCAGGGGGATGGCGTCGGGGATGATGTCCATCGGGAACAGGACGTAGAGCGCGGCGAACCACAGCAGCCAACGGAATTTGTTCGGCGTGCGCGCGTCTTTGTAGAGCGTGCGATAGAGAACGAAGATGTGGCGGAGGCGTTGGAACATAAGGTTGTGCTGACGATACGTATTGCCGCGACGAGCTTCTGCTCGTCGCTGTGGGGACGATACGCGCCGCGTCATCTCTCCGCTATAATTCGGGCATGGATATCGGTGCTTTTTTGACGTCGCACGGCATCGCCTTTGCGCGCTTTAATCATAAGGCAGTGTTCACCTGTGAGGAATCCAAGGATCTTCCGCCTATGCCCGGCATTCGAACAAAAAATTTGTTCTTGATGGATAAGCACGGCAAGAGGGTGATGTTAGTGGTGGTGGGAGACGACAAAGCGGTGGATCTGAAGGCGCTCAAGGCGGTCATCGGCGCCGACAAGCTGAGTTTCGCCTCGCCCGAACGCCTCAAAAAATTACTGGGCGTGGAGCCCGGATCGGTCACGCTGCTCGGTCTCGTGCATGATAAAGACCATGCCGTTGAGGTATACATCGATAGGCCCGTGTGGGAGGCCGATT
>CAYTNJ010000011.1:3415-13034 GCA_964439155.1 uncultured Candidatus Peribacteria bacterium
TGAACACGGCGACGGTGATTTTGCAGCATGCGGACACCGAGGCGTTTTTGGCGGCGACGGGTCATAAGGCCATGGTTATAGACGTGCCTAAACGCACGACAGAAGAGTCCTTGGCTTTGTAGACACTCGGGAGAAACACTGCCATCATGCCGCGCATATGAAGATTTTTGCACTGGAAACGGACTTGGAAAAGCTCAAGCGGAAGTATATCTCCGCGAGCGAAGAGGAAGTGATGACCATCCGCTTTCACGGATTCATTTTCTTTTTGCGGCTTGCGCGCGATCTGGTCTACACGGCCATCCTCTTGGCGCTTGGCATCGGTCTTGATGTGCTTGGTATTCCGCTTCTTTGGATCATGCTCCCGCTCGGTTTCCTCTGGGTATTCTTCGTGCTCTTCAAGACGATTCAAAGCTACATCGATTGGCGGTATGACTGCATCATCGTCACGTCCAACAAGGTGGTGATCGTCGACCAAACGTCCGTCTTTCACGTGGAGGTGCGCCAGATGCACTTGGAAAACTTCGCCAGCGTGAACGCGTCGACCCAGTTTTTGAATCTCTTGCCGTTCGGGCGGCTGTGTTTTGATTTAAAGGAAGGCATCGGCCAGCGCTTCTGTGTGAATTACGTGCCGCAAGCCGAGGACGTGGCGGCGAAGATCAGCAGCTACGTCGAAGCGTTCGCGCGCGGCGAGTACCGCCGGCCCGAGGTCGCGACCATGCCGGAGAGCGCGGCGTAAATTCGTGGTACCATCGCCGCATTCTCGACGTGCTCGCTCTCATCGCGCTTTCGCTCATTACGGTAGCCGTCGCGGCGTTGGCGCTCACGGTGTTCATGTACCTGGTGTCGGGCGTGCCGTATGTGCCGACTCCCAAGCGCATCGCCGAAGAAATGGTGAAGCTCTCGGGCCTGCGCGCAGGGGAAACCGTCGTCGATCTTGGAGCAGGAGACGGCCGCGTGCTCGTCACCGCCAAGAAAATGTACCCGTCGGTCATCGCCCGCGGTTGCGAGTTGGTGCCCACCATTTGGCTGTTTGGAAAACTCTATTTGTTCTTCAAGCGCGCCGACGTGCGGCTGCGCTTGGGCGATGCCTTCAAGGAAGACGTGCGCGATGCCGACGTGGTGCTGCTGTACCTGATGCCGGAGATGAACGCCGAACTGGTGTCCAAGTTTGATCGTGAGCTCAAGCCCGGCACGCGCGTCGTGTCGCGGACGTTTAAGATCGCGGGGAAGGAGCCCAAGGAGGAGAGGGTGATTCCGGGGAAGGCCCCACTACGCTCCTCTGGGAGCTACGCGGGGCAAGGGAGGTCGATGAAGTTGTATCTCTATGTGTGGTGAGAGGGTCTGACTTATTCCTTCCATAGCCTCTGCTTTTCCGGCTCAGCTTTCTTCTTCGTGAAGAACAACAAATGCCCCAATAGCACGTAATACAAAACGAGGAACAGCGTCGGCATCGAAGAAATGGTCATGGATGCGCCCGGGACTTTTGCCAGCCACTGAACGATTTGGAGCAGGGCTTCCAAGACCAGCCACACGCCCCACGAGACGACCAGGCCGAGCGGGGTCGAGACCATGCCTGCGACTACCGCCAGCGTCCCTGCAGCCATCGCTATCGGCACGAGCGGGGCGGCCAAGATGTTGGCGACTGGGGCGATGAGTGAGAGTTCGCCGAAGCGGTAGACGATCCACGGGACGGCGATCACTTGGGCGGCCAAGGTCTGATGCAGGCTGTCTCTGAAACCCAGGGTCGCCGGCAGTTTCTTTAATAGTGGCTCCAGCAAATCCGTGCATTCCGTGAGGCCGAGCAGGGCTAGAAAAGAAAGCTGGAATCCCATGTCGTCCCACAGCGAGGCCGGGCGCCAGAGGATCATGAAGAATGCCGTCCAGCCGATGGCCAGGCGCGTGTCGCTGAGGCGCCCGCTTTGCAATGCCATGAGGCCGATGATGCCCATGATCGCCGCCCGCACCACCGAGGCGCCGGCGCCCACGAAGATGGTGAAGGAGATGACGGCGAAGGCCATGGGGAGGAACCTCAGGCGTCTCGGGAGGAAGAACAATGTCCCGCCCACGAGTGTCAAAATGATCGTGATGTTGTACCCGGAAATGGCCATGATGTGCGTGAGGCCGACGGTTTTCACTTGTGCGGTGAGGTCTTCCGGCAACCCTTCGCGCGAGCCTGTGAGCAGCCCCGCCAGGAAGGACGCATGCGGTTCGGGGAGGAGTAGTTGGATCGTGCCTTCCACGCGTTTGCGCAGGCCGAAGAGCGTGCGTAAAAAAGGATTCCCGCCGGGCCCTAGCACCTGCACGTTCGCCTTGCGCACCATGGCGCGAATGTCGGAGAGGGCCAGGTAGCGGTCGTACGCGAAGCCTTCGTCCAGCGGTTGGGGTTTCTCGACGATGCCTTGCACTTTCACTTGGTCGCCGTAGCCGATGGCGGGCCCGTCCGGGTCGGTTTCGACGAGGACTTTGCCTGTGACCGGTAACGGACCTTCGTCTGTTTGGAGCTCCTGGAGCTTCACCGCCAGCTTGAGTTTGCGGCCGTTTCTCGTCGGGAGTTCCGCGACCGTTCCGTGGGCGATCACGTATTCGCTGTCCCACAATTCGATGGCGTTCGGCGTCGGTTGGTAATAGCTGCGCTGCACGTTCCAAAACGCCAGGAGCGATCCCATGCAGAGTGTGATGAGGGCGGGTCCGACGGTCTTTTTTCGCAGTGCGAGTATTGTTCCCACAAAGATGCCGCCGACGCATCCGAGCCAGAGGAAGAATGGATACGAAGGACGTTCGTACCAATACAACGCTCCGGTGACGCCGATGAACGCGAGCAAAAACGCACCTGAAAGCAGCGACTTCCGAATGGGTGCCGGTGCGGCCGCGGTCATGATGCCTGGGCAAGCGCGATCCACTCCGCTGTCGTGAGCGTTTGAGGACGGCGCTTGGGGTCTATACCGGTACTCGTCAGGATCTTGTCGCCTTCGGGCAGGCTGCCGATGGTGTTGCTCAGCATTTTGCGCTTTTGGCCGAACGCGAGCTTGCTCAGCATGAGCACGCGTTCAAGGGTTTGGCCTTCGGCCAGCGGGTTTGGAAAAGTCTCGATATGCAGCACCGACGACTCCACTTTCGGCGGCGGGAAAAAACTGCTCCCCGGCACGTGGCGCACGATCGAAGCCTTGCCGAAGAACGACACCATCAGGCCCAGCAGGTTTCCTTCTTTGTCGTTGCAAATGCGTTCCGCGACTTCGCGCTGGATGAGCAGCGTCATGTTGGTGGGCGCCGTCTTGCTCTCCAAAAACGCGTGTCGCAAAAGGGGAGAGGTGATCTGATAGGGAATGTTTGCGACGACGGTGTATGGCTCCTCGGGAAAATCGACGTCGAGCGCGTTGCCGTGAATCAGTGTAAAGCGTTTTTCCTGCTCCAAGTCGGCGCCCAAGTACACGCGCAGGATGGGGAGCCATTTGCGGTCGAGCTCGATGGAGGTCACGTTGGCGCCGGTCTTCAAAAGTTCCTTCGTGAGAATGCCCATGCCGGCTCCTATCTCCACGACTCTCTGTCCCGGCGTCAGCTTCGCCGCGGCGATGACGGCGTCGAGCACGGATTGATCGCAGAGGAAGTGCTGCCCCAAGTCGGTGTTCAGCCGAATGCCGCTCACCTTGCACATGCCGCTGATGGTTTCGCGAAGGGTGGCCATCAAAAGCAGCATAGCGCGGGTTCGCGCGGGTCGCAGCGTTTTTCTAGCGCAGAAGGGGGAATGTGGCTTCTTCTTGCGCCGTTTCCGGTTCCACGCCGCCATGGAACAGAATATCTCTCTTTTTTGTAACTTTCGCCCTATCTACCCGTTTACAGGTGTGAGAATCTTTCACTTGCCCTTCTTCCCTTCTCCCCATGCTTAAACGCGCTCTTCTCCCGTTCCTCCTCTCCGCGAGCATCGTGCTGCCTATCGCCGTCTTGGCGAGCCAGTTCGATCCTTCCACGCTGCCCTATACCGACTGGCGCGCGTGGGATCGCGACACGGCCGTCGCCGTGACGTACCTGACGGAGGACTCTGTCCTGCAAGGCAATCCCGATCGCACGTATCGTGCGTTCAACCCGGTCAACCGCGCGGAGTTCATCCACGTGGCCGATAAGTTGCTCATCACCGTCGCCGTGGCCGTGCCGCCCGACTGCTTCCCCGACGTGCCCGAAGACGCCTGGTACGCCTACGCCGCATGCCGCGCCAAGATGGTGAAGGTGGTGCAAGGCAACCCCGTTCCCGGCGTGCCCGAGGCGCAGTGGAAATTCGAGCCGGCCCGCAACGTGAACTACGCCGAGGCCGTGAAGGTGATGATGGAGGTGTATAACATCGAAAAAGACGACGTCTCCGGCCCCTGGTACGCGGGCTACTTAAGCGCCGCCGCCAAACACGATCTCGCACTGTCCGGCGTTCAGCCGGGTGACGCTTTGGATCGCGGAGAAATGGCCAAGCTGGTCGCCGCCTTCCGTGCATTCGACGCCGGTGAATTAGACGAGCTGCGCGCCGCACAGCGCGGTGAGGATATCGATTCATCCGCATCTTCGTCCCGTTCATCGATTCGATCCAGCCGATCATCTTCGTCCCGTTCTTCGGTATCGTCGGTTTCCTCGGCTTCCCTTGCTCCGCGGAGCTCTCAGAGGAGCGTAGTGGGGTACGATCCTCTCACGGACCTCTCCATCCGCTCGCGCTTCCTCGTGACCGGTGAAGTGTCGCCCGTCATCGGCGCTGCGGATTTTTTCAGCAATAACGAGCCCATCGATGTTCGTAAAGTCGTGATCACCCTGGCCACCGACGCCCCGAGCGTCGATTCGCTTCTGGTGTATGACGATTCCGGTCGCTCCCTCGGCCGCGCGACCCGCGGTTCGAACACCTTCATCTACACGCTTACCGTCCCCTCCGGCACGTTCACGCTGCCGCGCAGGGAAGAACGCGGCGTCTACGTGCGCGCGCAAATTGCCTCCCGCGATGCCGGCGGCAAGAGCGGCGAAGAGGTGACGATTTCCACCATCTACGTGGAAGGCGTCGGTGAATGGTCCAACGAGAGCAACGGCGAAAGCTCCACCGAGAGCTTCCAAACATTTGAGACCTCCTACGCGCTCCTCACCCGCATCGCCAATGCCGGCGCCAATGAAACGGCGCTGAGCGCGGGCGAAGATCGCCTGGTCGGCACGTTCACGTTCGAAGGACGCAGGGCCGACGGCGAAGCCGACTTGCGCCTAAACGTCATCGACTTCCAAATCGAGAGCGCCGGCGTCACCCTCTCCGACGTGCGCCTGCGCGCGGAAGGCGCCGACGCCGATACGCTCTGCACGGTTTCCTCCGGAGTCGCCACCTGCAACGCCATCAGCGAAACGAACGGCGGCCTGCGCGGCGGCCCCAAGACCATCCGCGCGTATGCGGACGTCAGCATCGCCTCCGGCTACGCCAACCCCTTCGTGCGCCTCACCATCGGCGACCCTGGCACGCCCTTTGCGGCCGGCGACATCACCTGGACAGACGGAAGCACCACCTTCACCTGGGTGCCCTACGACGCGCCGGTGGTTAGGGGGACGTTGTATCGATAAATGGGTAATGGGGGTGGGCTTAGGCTCACCCCTACTATTTGAATGAATGGAAAAATTTAGCACCCAGCGCGGGTTTCAAACCCGCGGTCATCTCCACCCCCCGTACCCAGCGCGGCCATACCTGGCCGCATGACTGTACGCACGTTCTTCATCCAAGATCCCCAAGATTTGTGACATCCCATTTTCCGCACGCGGATGACCAGGGATATGTCGTCGATTCTTCGACCAGTCCGGCCTTCACCGGATTATTATGAATATATTCTAAGACCGCCCAGGTATCCTCAGGTATTTGAATGTGGAACCTTGGTTGCCAAATGGGACCGATGCCAAGGGAATGACTGACGCCCGATTTGTACCGTTCCACGACCTTCGAGACCATATTAGGCGCAGGAACATGCAGCAGGATATGGCAATGATCCGGCATGATCACGAAACCAAATAAGAAAAACGCATGCCAGACCTGTACGCGATACAACACGTCGATAGCTTCCCAGGCATACGCGGCGTTCTTGAACAAAGGGCGTCGATTCCGAATGTTCGTCGTAACCATCATGGTGACGTCGTGCTGAATAGGGTGCACTTGGGTCATGGTCCTACCTTATGCTCATGCGGCCAGTATGGCCGCGCTGGGGAATTGTGGTTGGACGCTTTGTGTATGTTTTATGGCATTAGGAAAAGGAAAATCCTGTTCCATCCCTGCATAGAACATCCATCACTACAGGATCTTCAACGGCGCGATGCTCAACGCAAACGTCTTCTTCGCTCCGCCGTCGAATTGGATCTGCACCACGTCGCCGCGCTTGCTCAAGATCGTGCCGTCGCCGAAGACGGGGTGGCGCACGCGGGAGCCTTCGTCGATGGTTTCCTGGCTGGCGCTTTCGGCTCCCAAGTCCTGGTTGAATTCCATGAACAGTTCCGGATTGGCCGGGCTCAGCTTGGTGCCGCGCTGCGAAGGCGGCTGGTTCAAGCTCCAGGAGAACGCGTTCAAGATGTCATCCGACCGTCGCTCGGTGACGGCGTCGGGCAGGTCGTCTAAGAATCTGCTCGGCGCGTTGGTTTTGGTTTCGCCCCACAGCATGCGCTGCTGGGCGAAGTACATGCGCAGCTGGGTCTTGGCGCGGGTCATGCCCACGTACATGATGCGGCGTTCTTCCTCCAATTGTTCCTTGTCGAACACGGCGTTGGCGTGGGGGAAGAGTCCTTCCTCGCAGCCCGCGATCATCACGTGCTCAAACTCCAAGCCCTTGCACAAGTGCAGTGTCATCATCGTGAGCGCGTCGGCGTGGCCGTCTTCCAATTTATCCACTTCGGAGACGAGGGCGACTTCCTCCAGAAAGCTCGTGAGGGAATCGGCTGGCGGAAGGCTGTTGTATTTGCGCATGACCGTGAGCAGTTCCTGCACGTTCAGCCAGCGTTCTTCGCCTTCCTCCGTGGAGTCGCGCAGCCACTGCTCCATGCCGATTTCCTCGAGCAGCTTTTCGCCGAGTACGCTCACCACTTCGCGGGTCGAGAACTCTTTCAGCTTGAGAATGCCGCCGGTGAATTTGGCGATGCGTTCCTTGGTGGCGGGCGGCAGCTCGTCCACTGCGTGTACGTCCAAGAGCGCTTCCCACAACGTTTGTCCCCGGGCCGCCGCGTGTGCCTGGATGTGGCCGAGGGTGGTGTCGCCCAATTTGCGGGAAGGCACGTTGATGATGCGCAGCAGAGAGATCGTGTCGTAGGGATTGAGGATCACGTACAGGTATGCGAGCACGTCTTTCACTTCCTTGCGGCCGTAGAATTTGAGGCCACCAAGAATGCGGTAGGGCAGCCCGGCACGCATGCAGGCTTCTTCCATCAAGCGTGACTGGGCGTGGGTGCGATACAGGATCACTTGCTCCTTGAGCGGCGTGCCGTCTCTCTGCATCTGCTGCACGGCGCGGATCATCTCTTCGGCCTCGCAGCGTTCGTCGCGCACCTGGTGGGCGATCACTTTGGGTCCGTCCGAGCGTTCGGTCCACATGTGCTTTTCGGGGCGGTTGGGGTTGGGCGAAATCACGGCGTCGGCCGCCGTGAGGATGGGCTGCGTGGAGCGGTAGTTCTGTTCCAATTTGATGCGCTTGGCTTCCGGGTATTCCTTCTCGAATTCCAAGATGTTGCGGATGTCCGCCCCGCGGAAGCCGTAGATCGATTGGTCCGGGTCGCCGATCACGCAGAGGTTACGGTACTTGGCGGCCAACTGGGTGATGAACAGGTATTGCGCGTGGTTGGTGTCCTGATACTCATCCACGTGCAAAAATTTCCAGGTTTCTTGATAACGCTCCAAGATGTCGGGGCATTCATGGAAGAGACGCACCGGTTCCAAAATGAGATCGTCAAAGTCCAACGCATTCGCCTCTGCCAGCATCTTTTGATAGCGCGAGTACACCTGCGCCACTTTGTGCGTGCGATCGGTGGTTGCCTGGATGGTCGCTTCGGCGGGATTGAGCGCTTCCGATTTAAAGCGGCTGATGTAGCCGAGCGCCGGCCGGGGCTTGAGTTCGGCTTCCTCGATGCGCATTTCCTTGAGCACGTGCTTCATCAATTTTTCCTGGTCGTCCTGATCGTAAATCACGAATGACCGGTCACGGCCGAGGCGCTCGATATCGCGACGCAATATGCGCACGCAGATGGAGTGGAACGTGCCCATGGTCGGCAGTCGCCCGACCCCTTCTCCTCCAATTGCTCCCAGATCTTCTCCCTCCGCGATGTGCAATAAATTGCGGATGCGCTCTTTCATTTCGCGCGCGGCTTTGTTGGTGAACGTCACCGACAAAATCTGCCACGGCGGCACGCCCTGTTCCATGAGCCAAGCGATGCGGTGCGTTAAAGCCCTGGTCTTTCCGCTGCCCGCGCCGGCCAAGATCAGCACCGGTCCTTGCACGGTGGTCACGGCCAATTTCTGCGGCTCGTTGAGCTTGCCGAAGATGACGTCTTGCGAGGCGGTCTGCACGGCGACGAGTGTAGAGTGAGAGCGGCGGAACTTACAGCAATTTTTGCAGCACTTGTTCGGCCATCTGCAAATCTTTGCGCTGCACCGGCGCGCGCGGCGCCACCAGCCTTTCCGTTTCCGCGAATTGCTCTTCCCTGCTCGCCACGAGTTTCTTAAAGACGTTATTCATGATGGTCGGCAGGTTCTTCAATTTCTCCTGCTTCTTCTGCGCCACTTCTTCCTGCAGGAGGGGATCGATCTTCGCAATCTTATCCAACAGGTCTGCTCCCTGCTTGGTCAGGATCAAGTCGGCGCTGTTGCGCATGCTCACGTGCACATCGAGATCGGCGATGAAGTTCACGATGTTGTCGCGCTGCTGGGGATCCATTTGCTCCGCGAACTCGTAGGCCGCGATGCGCTTGAGGCTGGCCAGGATCGGTGCCAATGCCTCGGGCGAGACGATGAAGAGCGTGTAGCCGTCATGCACTTGATGATGCACTTTCAGCTCGCCGATCGCTTCCGTCGGCACCACGAGATAGATCATTGACGCAATCAACGGGTTCTTCTTCACCTTGGTGACGGTGCTCTTCACGGTGTTATTGATGTACGTCTGCAGACTTTCGCTCTTGGATTTCTTGGCGTCGAAGATGATGTACTGGTCGAGGAAGGAGATCATGAAATCCGGTTTCAACGATCCGTCGAAACCTTCGGGCAAGCTGGTATTGCTATATGACGTGAAAGCGTACTGCGGTTGCTTGCAGAGGTCCGTCAGCTTGGCGATCACGTTTAACTCGTGATCGTTCCAAATGCGGTCGCGTTCTTCTTCCTGCTGCCGGAGCTTTTCTTCGTCCTCGCGGCGGATGCGGATTTTTTCGTCTTCGAATCCCTTCATGGCTGCACGAAGATCCGCAATCTGGTTTTCAAATTCCTTTTGCTTGCGATCTGCGCTCTCTTCGAATTTGGAGAGTTCCTTTGCGAGCGAGTCGCGTTCTTTTTGAAGGGCATCATGTTTCGCTTCTAATTTCATGAATGAGACCGACAATTCCTTCCCTTGGCCTTGTAGCTTATTCAGGTTTGCTTGTTCGTTTGCCAACTCTGCTT
>CAYTNJ010000011.1:13044-23276 GCA_964439155.1 uncultured Candidatus Peribacteria bacterium
AGTTCCCCACTTCTTCTGATTTCTTTTCCAGGTTCGCCTTCATCTGCTCGATGATGCGCACATCCTCCTCGTGGTGCGCCGCCTCCGTCACTTTGTGCGCTTGCTGCCATTGGTTCCACGCGATAAAGCCGCAGAGTCCCAAGATTGGCAACCCGATGATGAGCAGGAGCGTCGTCGTCATGGAAAGAATGGTAGGGCTAGTTCTTCGCGGCGTCGACTGTCTTTCTCGGCGTGGTCTTTGTAGGGGAATCTCGCGGAGCGTAATGCCAGGGTGTACGCTTGTCCACCATCTCCACTTGCTTTTTCCTTTCAGATGCATAGAATTAGTGCTCGTCCGCGCTTTTCTTCCGGGTACCGCTACCCCCAGACAGGCCCGGCGCCAACTGTTTTTGTCCTGTTCTCCCACCATTTATGTCGCTCAAGCGGACCAAGAAGAAAAAGTTAATCGAGAAACACCAGACCCACGGCAAAGACACGGGCTCGCCGCAGGTCCAAATCGCGATCCTCACGACCGAGATCACCATGCTCACCGAGCACTTGCAGGAGCACAAGAAAGATCACTCCGCCCGCAAGGGTCTGCTCGCCAAGGTCGCCCAGCGCCGCAAGCTGCTCACCTATTTGCGCATGAATAAGCCGGAACAGTATCAGGATGTTCTTGGGGCGCATAACCTCAAGAAGTAGTCTATTCACCACTTGCAGATTAGAGAAGGGCGCCGCGAGGCGTCCTTTTTTGTAGCTTGGTGATGCAGCCGCCGGGGTTTCCGGCGGCTGCGCTGTGCAACGACTGCGCTGCAGTTACGACTCGGGCTTTTTCTTTTGCCCTTTTTCCTGAGCATCCTTGAGCTTTTGGAGAAGTCGTTGTGACGGCGTCAGCGGCGGTAGCCGGCGTGCCGCATTGATGAGGGGCTGCACGCTTGGGTCCTGATCGGACCCTGGTTCAGGATCGCTCACCCCGGACGTCTTCTCCTCAGGCACATGCTTTTTGATCATTTCTGCCTCCTTGGATGGAGAATGAGAGTCGTATCCATCCGAACAGTCGGATGGAATGCATGATTTATACCATAGTTCTCCAATAAGCCGTTATGGCGGAAGCTATTGTAAAATCCTGTTCCCTTTGCCTAAATCTCTCCCTATACTGTTCGGCAGTTCTTTCCTTTTTTCGCCGCCCCTCCTTTTTCTCCACTCGGATGTACGTGCTAGTGTCGCCCTTCGACGGGCTCAGGGTGACACCCCTATAGCGACACTGACATGTGCATCCCCGAAGAGAGGGCAGGGTGGTTCCTTCCTTCCCTTTTTTCGTTATGTCCCAAAAAGACTATTCCTTGGAGCTCGGCAACGAGCAATTCACCGTGCGCCTCGGGCAGCTGGCCAATCAGGCCGGAGCCTCCGTGGTGGCGCAGACGGGCGACACGGTCGTCCTTGGCACCTTCGTCATGAGCGCCAAAGCTCGTGACAACGTCGACTTCCTTCCCCTGCAGGTCGTGTACCAGGAGAAGTTCTACGCCGGTGGCAAAATCGCGGGTAGCCGCTTCCGCAAGCGCGAAGGTCGTCCTTCGGATGACTACGTGCTTTTGGCCCGCATCATCGACCGCGGTCTGCGCCCGATGTTCCCCAAGCACCTGCACAACGACCTCCAGGTGATGTGCACCGTCCTCAGCTATGACTTTGAGCATGGTCACGACGTGTTGGCCGCCAACGCCGCCAACCTTTGTGTCGCCCTTTCAGAGTGTCCGGCCGACGGCCCCCTCGGCTCCGTGCGCGTGGGTTTGATCGGCGGTGAGCTCGTGCTCAACCCTTCCCGCGAAGCATCCCTCAAAAGCGACCTCGACATGTTCGTCACGGCCTCGCTCGACAAGGTGGTGATGATCGAAGCCGGCGCCAACGAGGTATCGGAAGAAGAGATTCTCCGCGCCATCGAATTCGGTAAGAAGTGGGCCCAAAAGATCGCCCGATTCTTCGCCGACATTCAAAAGGAAATGGGCAAGCCCAAGAAGGAGATGGAAGCCGCTTACACGCACCCCGAAGCCTACGATTACCTCAAGGCTTGGGCTCTCCCGGAAATCTCGAAGGCCGTCAAAGCTCCTATGGCCAAAGGTGATCGCCGCGCGATTTTCAACGCCATGATGGATGAAGCGAAGGTGAAGTTGCAGGAGAAATTCGCCGTCACCGACGGTATGAGCGACGAACAGAAGGCGGAGGCCACGAAATTGTTCGCCCACGCCAGCTACCTCATCGACAAAGTGATCAAGGGCGAGGTTCGCCGTTTGGTCTTGGAAGAAGGCGTGCGCATGAGCGGTCGCAAGGTCGATGAAATTCGCCAACTCAACGCCATCGTCGATATTTTGCCCCAGCGCGTGCACGGCTCGGCCCTGTTCGAGCGCGGCGAAACGCAGGGACTCACCACCTGCACGCTCGGCGCCCCCGGCGACAAGCAGATCGTGGAAGGCATGGAAGGCGAGCACAAGCTCCGCTACATGCACCACTACAACTTCCCGCCCTTCTCGGTAGGGGAGACGAGCAATCGCCTCATGGTCGGCAACCGCGAAATCGGTCACGGCAACTTGGCTCAGCGCGGCCTCATGCCGGTGCTTCCGAAGGAAGAGACTTTCCCGTACACCATCCGCACCGTCACCGAGATCCTCGGTTCCAACGGTTCCTCCTCCATGGCCGCCACCTGCGGCTCCACGCTCGCCCTCATGGCGGCCGGCGTGCCGATCACGGCTCCGGTCTCGGGCATCGCGCTCGGTCTTATGTCCGATGAAGCCAAGGATCAGTACGTCATCCTCTCCGACCTTCAGGACGAAGAAGACTTTGGCGGCGACATGGACTTCAAACTGACCGGCACGGCCAAAGGTGTGACGGCCATCCAGATGGATATCAAGATCAAGGGTCTGCCCGACAGAGTCTTTGCCGAGATCTTGGAAAAATCCAAGACCGGCCGCGCACACATCCTTGCAGCCATGCTCAAGGCCATCCCCGAGCCGCGCAAAGAGATGTCGCCGTTCGCGCCTCGCATCGAGACCATCACCATCAACCCCGAAGACATTCGCTTGGTCATCGGCAAGGGCGGCGAGACGATTCAGAAGATCACGGGCGAGCTTGGCGTGGAAATCGACATCGACGACTCCGGTCTTATCTTCGTTACTTCCACCAACGGCGAAGCGATGATCAAGGCCAAGGAGTGGATCCAGGGCATCGTCTCCAAGCCGGAGGTCGGCAAGATCTACATGTCCAAGGTCGTGCGCATCGTCCCCGGAGTGGGTGCCATCGTGGAATTCCTCCGCGGCAAGGACGGCATGATCCACATCTCCGAACTGCAATGGCAGCGCACCGAGAACGTGGAGGACGTGGTGAAAGTGGGCGACGAAATGGAAGTAAAAGTGATCGAGTACGATGCCGCCGAAGGCAAGACGCGCCTCTCACTCCGCCAAATGACCACGCCGCCCGAAGGCTTTGTTCCGCCCCCGCCCCGCAGCGGCGGCTTCGGAGGCAGGCCCGGAGGAGGACGCCCGCCGTTCAGGCGTTAAGCTCACAATCAATAAAACGCACTCCCTCTCCCCTTCGCGGCCCCGAAGGGGAGCCTTTGGCTGAGAGGGCTAGGGTGAGGGGGCAGTAATAAACTTCAACGCAGGTTCTCCCCATGTAGCTCGCCCGTTTAACCTGAGCGTTCACTTGCTAACCCTGCGGCCAAGTATGGCCGCGCTGAGGTATTTAAATGAGGGCTAGGGTGTCGGTGGCTTTGTCGAAGGCTTACTATCCGGCTTATTCTCGGGCTTCGTCTCCGGTTTTACATCTGTTTTCTCTTGCCCCGCGGAGCCCTCGGGGCGGAGTGGGGTGATCGGAGCCTTCACGGATTTTGAAACACTATCCGTCTTATAAAACCCCGCACCCTTAAACTGAATGCTCGGCGGAGCGCCCAGCAGCTTCTCCGTCTTTTTGCCGCAAGCCGGGCACTTCGGGAACTTCTTCGAACCGAACGTAATCGAGTCCTCGAAGGTATGTTGGCAAGCCGTGCAGCGAAAGTCGAAGCGGGGCATGGGTCAGGATTTAGTGCTCTTAAAGGGATTTGCTCCTTTGGCGATCATCTTCAGTCCGTTCCACATCAAGTACGTCGCGCCGACCATGCCCACGAGTGGCACTACCGCGCTTGCCAACTGATTCGCCGTTCCCACGCGCTCCGTCATGGCTTGGCCCACGTCCAAAGGTGCTTTCGCCATCGCCTCCGGTGCGGCCGGCGGCACAAACGCTTCTTTGGGGACGTTGGTCGTCATGGGAAGAGTATGACGGAAGTCTCGGCGCCGGTCACCGTCGCATCTGTGCAGGCATCCGGCTGGAGCCCTCGAAGCCGCCTACGCCTTTCACGATGTCCATGCCGATATCGCCTGGCAGCTTGAGCGCGCCCACGAGCGCGCGGAAAGGATGCAGCGTCACGATGTTCTTGGCCACTTCGCCTGCGTCATGCAGCGTTTCCGATCCCTTGATAGGTTCGATCTTCTTGTCCACTATCCCGTGCCACAGATAGTCCGGCCCCTGCAGGAGTAAACGAGCCGCGCTATTTATGGGAGCCATAATGGCCTTGATGGGATCCCGATCCTCCGCGGCTTCCCGCACGGGATCGAGCATCTCGCGGCCTAGGGTTCCCAAGTTCGGTCCTACTTCCTTAAACCAGAAGAGGAGCCGTCTTTCGCCAGTGGATGCCGTGTATCGCGATCGCATGGCTTCATTCTATCCCATGGCGTCCACCTAGCCAGAAAAACTTGCCTTTTCTCCAAGAAATCTTTATAACATCCCGGCTTCGCGCGAAAAACGCGACGTTCCGCTCTTTCCATTACAGAAGGCCGCCTCGCAAGGGGCGGTCTTTTTATGGGGAGTTTTTTCATTGACATGCCCGGCTCATTCTCTAGGATTGCCGCCCGGTTTTCGATGGATGAAAATCGGATTCAGGCTTGTTTTCAGAAGGAGAAGGCAGTTATGGAGAACAGTACGGAGTCCGACGTTTCTTTGTCCTGTGAGCAGGCACCTCTCGCATCCGTCATCAGTCATTTATTCCGAGAGGAACATCGCCGCTTACGGGAACAAAGACGGACGGCACGAAGGCCACAGGATACCGATACAAAGGAGAATGCCGCTGAACAATGAGTCCTGACGCCCCCCCGAGCCGCATGCGGCTCGGGGCATTTACCAAATCCGGCTTGGTCGATGCCACCGGCGAACCGTATACTCCGCCCGTGCTCGAAAAGGCTTACGATCCCCAGGCTACCGAAGACCGCATCTACCAGATGTGGGAGGAAAGCGGAGCCTTCAAGGCCGATCCTACTTCCGCCAAAGAACCCTTCACCATCAGCATGCCGCCGCCCAATGCGACGGGGCAGCTGCATCTTGGCCATGCCGTGATGTTGGCATTGCAGGACATTTTCATCCGGTACAACCGCATGCAGGGGAAGGAAGTATTGTGGTTGCCGGGCACGGACCATGCGGGTATCGCCGTGAATGCGCTTATGGAGAAGCAACTATCCAAAGAGGGGACGAACAAGCACAAAGTCGGACGCGATGCATTTTTACAGCGCACCAAGGAATTCGTGGAGGGCAGCCGGGATACGATTCGCGGCCAGGTGCGCAAAATGGGATCGTCCTGCGATTGGAGCCGCGAGCGCTACACCTTCGAGCCTGCACTTAATCGTTTGGTGAATGAGGTATTCGTGAAAATGCACGATGACGGATTGGTTTACCGCGGGCACAGGATCGTGAACTGGGATCCCAAGTTGCAGACGACCATCTCGGATGACGAAATGGAATACATCGAGGAAACGGCTCCGTTCTACACTTTCCAATACGGTCCATTCCAGATCGGTACGTCGCGCCCGGAGACGAAGTTCGGCGACAAATACGTGGTGATGCATCCTGAGGACGAGCGCTACTTGCAGTACAAGCACGGCGATACCTTCGCATGCGAATGGATCAACGGGCCGGTGCGCGCGACGATCATCAAGGACAGCGCGGTGGACCCGCACTTCGGCACGGGTGTCATGACCATCACGCCCTGGCACGACCATACCGACTTTGAAATTGCCGAGCGCCACGGATTGGAGAAGAAACAGGTCATCGGTTTCGATGGAAAACTTTTGGAGATCGCCGGGGAGTTTGCCGGAAAGAACATTGACGATGCGCGTCCCCTGATTGCCGAGAAGTTGAAGAGCAAAGGATTATTAGTGAAAGTGGATGAAGCGTATGTGCACAACAAGGCGGTTTCCCAGCGCGGTGGCGGCACGGTCGAACCGCAGATCAAGCTGCAATGGTTCGTCGATGTGAATAAAAAAGTTGTTCAATGGAACGGGCAGTTGATGAGCCCCAAGGAAGTGATGCATGAAGTGGTTCATGGAGGCTCCATCACGATCATTCCGGATCGCTTCGATCGCACGTATTTCCACTGGATCGATAACCTGCGTGACTGGTGCATCTCCCGTCAGATTTGGTGGGGTCATCGCGTACCTGCGTGGTATCGGGGCGAAGAGACGTATGCGGGCATGACTGCACCGGAGGGGGAGGGATGGGTGCAGGATGAAGACACGCTCGATACGTGGTTCTCCTCGGCATTGTGGACATGGAGCACTTTGATCGATGCTAAGAAGGCGCTGGATCCGTCCGTTTCGTTTCAAGACTTACTGAAGCAGAGCCCGGATTTTCAATAATTCCATCCGACCTCCGTCATGGAGACGGGCTACGATCTCCTCTTTTTCTGGGTGGCTCGCATGATTCTGATGACCACGTATGCGACTGGCCAGATTCCTTTTAAGACCGTGTATTTCCATGGCCTTATTCGTACCAAGGATGGCAAGAAAATGAGCAAGTCCGATCCGAGTACGATGATCGATCCGCTCGACATCATCCCCAAGTACGGCGCGGATGCCCTGCGCCTTTCGATGATCGTGGGCCAGGCGCCGGGTAACGACAGCCGCCTGTACGACGAAAAGATCGCCGGTTACCGCAACTTCGTAAACAAGTTGTGGAACGCGACTCGCTTCGTGTTGCTCCAGTGCGAGCAGGCGGGGATCGATCCGAAGAAGATCACCAAGCTGCCAGAAGCCTCCGAGTTATCGCTCGCCGACCGCGCCTTGATGCATGCCTTCGAGGATCTTGTGCAGGACGTGACCGCTAGCCTGGATGGTTATCGCCTCAGCGAGGCCGGAGACAGGCTCTACAGCTTTGTGTGGGATTACTTCTGTGATTGGTACTTGGAGCTCTCCAAAGGGCAGGCGAACCATGCCGTGCTGGTACACGCGCTGCGCCGTATCCTTCGTCTGCTCCATCCCTTCACGCCGTTTGTCACCGAGGAACTCTGGTCGCACGTAAAAGCCGACGATATGGAGATCATCATGAAGGAACAGTGGCCCAAGACCCGCGCCGAGCGCAAAGATCCTCAAGCCTTCGCCGACCTGCAAATCGTCATCGACGTGATCAGCGCCATCCGCAAATTGCGTACCGACCAGGAGGTCGAAAAGGGCAAGAAGGTGACCGTCGCCCTCGTCACCGCCAAGCACGGCGAAGTGCTCCAATCGCAGGTCGACCACATCACCCGCATGGGCGGCATCGAGGCATTGGCCATCGTGTCCAAGCCGATCGAGACCAAGAACATCGCGAGCGTCTTCCTGCCCGATCTCGAAGTGCACATGTCGTTGGAAGGCTTGATCGACGTCGAGAAGGAGAAAGTGCGCCTCACCGCCGAAGTCGTGAACTTAGAAAAGTTCGCCGCGGGCATCCGCGCCAAGCTTGGCAACGAGAGCTTCGTCAGCCGCGCGCCCGCCGCGTTGGTCGACGAGCAAAAGGCGAAATTGGCGGAGACGGAGGAAAGGCTTTTGAAGATTGGGGAGCGGTTGAAGACATTGTCTTAAAGCTCTTGCATCGGTTTGGGAGGGGATGATATAAAGGTGTACTTTGGTACACCTTACTCGTCGACGCAGGCTCCTGACTGATCCTCAATTGCTCAAACTGGCGGACATACTTGCTGATGTTGCCCAGGTCGTACTTGCTTCGTTTGCCATTCCAATTTTTTACGGGCAAGTGGGAATTTTCCAAGCATTATTTGGTGCGCTAATTGCACTCATGTTATGGTATTCCAGTATTTCCCTCCTGCGACAATGTCAGAGTTAATCGCCCGTATCGATCCTGTCATCGCGATGTATACCTGCATTGGTATAGCTGGATTTATTGCATATAAATACGCTGATACGCATTACGTTCCTGATAAAGAGCAGAAGAAGAGTCTGTGATGTCTTGTTTTAGACGTTTCCTTCTCTGCCGATGTTTGAATTTCTTTCACGCATTGATGCGCCGACCATCGTTGGTTTGCTGACTCTTGGTTTTTGTGGTTTTCTTTATTACTGGGCCAAAATAAATTCTGCCTCCGATGATCCATGTTGCTGTAAACATTGTTGTAAATGTGTTTGTCACCGTCACTGATCATTCGATAAGCGTTCGCTTCCCGCCATCGATGAACATCGCCTGCTGATCCGTCAAAGGCACGATCTCATAAGATGCTTTCTTCTGGAGTTCATTGATAATCGTCTGATCCTTTTTGTCATAATGCGGTGTCACGGCGAAGTCTACGATTTCCAATCCGGTCAAATCCGTCAGTCCCACCTCATTCGGATCCCAAGGTCCGGCTATCTCGATACTCGGTCCCACGACGATGCTCCCGGCACTTACACCCACGTACAAGCCTCCTCGGTCCAGGAAGGGGATCAGGGCATTCTTGAAGCCGCATTCGCGCATCTTTTGCATCAAAAGGAACGTATTGCCGCCCGCGACGTAGATGGCGTCCAGGTCGGAGAACTCGTTTGGAAGGAACTGGTGATCCATCTCGCGTTGGCGGATGTCACCACAGCCGGCTTCCTGCAGTTCCCTCAGGCAGACAGTCGTATAGGATTTGTCCGATTCAGCGGCCGTCATGAACAAGGCAACGCGAGCTTTTTTCAAATCCAGAGATTCTTGGAAAGCTTGTGCAATGCGGGGAGTGCTTAGGCCTTGGGAGGTGAGAAGTAGTGGCATGGAGAACTTGGACAAGAATAGAGCATTATCTACTTACAAGCCCCTCCTCAAAAATCGACACATCAAAGCTCTTCCGATGCTGCTTATTCACCAGCAGGTTGCTCCCGCGGCAGATGATGTCACGGCCGTAGCGGCTGCGTAAATCGTCGAGGGTGGATTGCAGGGAGGAACGGCGTGAGTGTTTTTTGGGTTCCTCGAAGAGCGATGCCTGTGCCGCGCCTACGGGCTTGAGACCTACCAGCGCCAAGCCTGCTTGCGTGTAGTTGCGGTGAGGTTTGCAGAGGATGGCGAAGCACCTGCGGGCGTAGGGCGTCAGCTGTTCTTCGGTATCCAAGGCCTGGGGCAGGGGAATGGTGGTGGACTGGTGCTTGTAGTCGCCGTCACGCAGCCATACCCATATGCCGGTGCACGCGAGCTCGTGGCGGCGCATGCGCAGCACGCAGTAGCTAAGGTGCTGCATGATGTGGGCCCACAGCATCTCGGGGTTTTTCATCGGGCGAAAGCTGCGGCAGCGGGAAACCGATTTGGGCGGGGCGGCTTCGCTGATGACGGGGTGCACCGCTTCGCCGAGAAGTTCGCGCTGCATCTCGGTGCCGGGTTTGCCGAAGAGTTTCTTGATCGTGGAATGGTCAGCGTTCGCGATGTCCCAAGCGCTTTCCCATTTCTGCTCTACCGCGTGCACCTGGCGTTTGCGCCCGATGCCCGGGATGGCGGCGGCCGGGCGGTCTTGGAGGAACTTGGGGATCGCGAGCGAGGTGGCGGTGGCTTCTCCCACCACCGTCACGCCTGCCGGTTTACGGTACTCGCTCGCCATTTTCGCGAGCAGCTTGCTCGGGGCTACTCCTACGGAGACCGAGAGTCCCGTGGAGCGCTGTACGTCTCTTTGCAGTGTGACGGCCCAGCCGTACGGGTCGAACGGGTCTCCGCCCGGCAGCGTCGCCAAATCGAGGAACCACTCGTCGATCGACATCTGCTCTATCACGGGGCAATGATCGCGCACCACCATTTCGATCTGCTCCGAAGCCAGCCCCGTCTCTTGAAAATCCGAAGGGATCTGCAAAGCATCCGGACAGAGCTTGAGTGCTTCCTTCAATGGCATGCCCGTTTTTACGCCCGTGGCTTTCGCTTCGTAGCTGGCCGCGATCACGCAGCCGCCGCCCATGCCTAGCGCGAGCAAAGGTTTCCCC
>CAYTNJ010000012.1:0-23071 GCA_964439155.1 uncultured Candidatus Peribacteria bacterium
CTCGCGGTCCCAAACCGCGCGCTCTAGCCAACTGAGCTACGTCCCGATGCGACGGGGAGTATAAAGGTCATCCCCTCGGCTTTCTAGTACAAAAAACAAGCCCACAATCGATCGATTGTGGGCTTTGGGGGTCATTCGACTTCTTCGGCGTCGACTGTGCTGCTGGCATGTACCAGGATTTGGCAGTCAGAGGTAAGGAGCAAGGGCATATCCGCTGTGCGCGCGACCGTTTCCATTTGCCAGAAATCTCTCTCTGCTACGAGATAGGCAATTTCCTGCACACCATTCGCCCATGTTCCAACGATTCCCAGACAATAGATGCGCGTTCTATAGGGAATGCCCAGCTCCTGCGGGCTTTTGCGCGCAAGTCCCAGCAGTTCACGGGGATACGCGGGCGCGTAGAACTGCCGATTCAGTTCTTGGTGCGCTTCCTTCGCAGAACAACGAGCGACCA
The DNA here is from genome assembly GCA_964439155.1 of uncultured Candidatus Peribacteria bacterium. Classification (GTDB taxonomy): domain Bacteria; phylum Patescibacteriota; class Gracilibacteria; order Peribacterales; family Peribacteraceae; genus CAYTNJ01. The sequence continues at coordinate 455 of CAYTNJ010000012.1, forward strand.
TCGATGCGAGATGCATGCGTATTTCCTCCTCGCCGCCCAAATCGGTTGCCGTTTCGCCGTAATGCTCCCAAGCGACCTCATGAGCGTTGCGAACCAAAGGCAGCGTTTCGCGCAGTTCGGCGAGCGGATTGGCGTACGGACGGACCATATAGGTCACCTTTCGCTGTACCAGTCTGATTGCCGGTTCTATTCCTGCAAGCTGACGCAGCATACGTGTCACTGTTTCCGCTTCGATTGCGCCTTCGATTACCTGCGTTTGCACTTGATGGATGGCACGAGCCAAGAGTGCAAAAGTATCCATATTCATGGATGCCCCCTTTGAATGACCGATACCGGAATCTCCCGGCGAGTGCTTGATCTTCTCTAAAACAAGCTTTCGCTAAGATAGGCAGTTTCCGCTCGGGGAACAATAGAATATATCCATGTACTACTTTTATTTTCTTGGCTAGACCCTGGCCTTACTCCCAAACCCTTTATTGAATACATTTTTTATACAAGTATGGTGCCCTATACATTCCCTTTTGCTTCATAATTCCTAGGAATAACCTTGGATAGAGGCCATTTTTGTATATTACGACTTGATCAAATTTAGTCGTCAAATACTGCTAGACAACAATACCCCCCACCGTACACTGCTCAACCCCCCTCCAAGGGGGTTACTATGCGTTTCGTGAAGCAACCCTCACGCCGCGCTTCACTCCCGCTCGTGCTTATGCACGTAGCGTTCATCACCTTCCTCTCGTTGAGCATGGTGATGAGCATCCCCACTCTCCGCTAAGGAGCCTCGGGATTAGGGAGTGCAGCCAGAAGCGCTCGCCCCAGCGAGCACCCCCATTACCGTCCGTGGTGAGAGACGCAGGAGGAGAGACGCCCCACTTCTGTACCCCAAAAATGGGGTTCTTTGCGTGCATAGCGGCTTTTGGCACCTTTTTACGAAAACCAAGGAGGGCTAAAGTCAGAAACCCGCTTTTTGGAACGGGCATTCTCCTCGAATTTTCTGCCCCAATAGCCTGTTACCACAGCATTCCCGGCTGCCGTTCGGCGAATCGGGTGCGTTCCTGCTGGGCTTTGGCCCAGGCCTCGTCGGAGGCTTTGCGGTAAGCGGCGGCTTTTACGGGGTACAGTTGCGCCAAGGTGTTGGCCAGTTCCTGGAATTCCTCCACGTTTTGGGAGAGAGCGATGAAGTGGACGTTGAACTTTATGGCCTCCGCGTAATTCTGGAACAACTTGTCGAGTTCGGGTTCGAGGGAGTCGAGCTTTTCGCCGCCTTTCTCGTCACGCAGGAACACCAGATAGGCATTGATCATGCCGACATAGTCATAGCGCCCGTAGGCGTAAGCCCGGGCGTAGGCGTCCATGCGTTTGGGATCGCGTTGCTCAAGAAAGTCGCCGTATAGCTTCCAGGCTCGCGCGTCTTCCGCATTTTCCGCGAGATAGCGCTCCAACATTTCCACCGCTTCGGCTTGGTAGGACGCGGGGTACAGTAAGTTCGCTTTTCCCAGATACATGTCGCGGCTGAACCATTCGCCGTCCGCTTGGTCGTACCAGGCGAGGGCTTCGTCGGCTTTGCCGGCGGCTTCGGCGTGGCGACCGAAGGATGAGAGGACAAGCATGCGACCTTCCGCGATGGTGACGATGAGCAGTGCGGAAGCGAGCAGCACTTCGACGATCCTGCGCAGATGCAGCGTCATGTTTGCTGGTGATTTCGTGCATGGCGTCGCTATGCATCCGAGCAGTAACCAGAACGGTAAGGCGATGCCTACGAACTGGAGATTGTAATCGATCAGGTTATGCGCGAGTACGCCTGCTACGGCGATGACCAGGAGAATGCGCGTGGAATCCCACAGCTTACGCACGGCGAAGAAGAGGATGCCGATGACGATGACGCCGAACAGGAGCATCGCAATCACTCCGCGTTCCATGCCTAATTTCAGGAACACATTATGCGGATGATCGGATGTGGCGAGCACATGCCCTTGCAGGCGCGGTTGCACGAAGCGAAAACTGTACGGCCCCCAGCCGAGGAGCGGGCGCTCGAGCATCAGCGCGTAGGACTGATGCCAAAATTGCGACCTCTCGTCGATGGACGACCGACCTTCGTCCGCGGTGAAGGTGACTTTTTCCGTGACGGACTGCACGTCGAACAGTCGGGAGCGAAGCTGGTTGGCACCGAAGAAGATCGCGGCGCCGATGATCATGGCGCCGATCGTTGCGATCCCTATCTCCTTGATCGGCATGCGCTTCTTTGCCTTCCACCAAACAAATACGCTGAAGAGTGAGAGCAGCACGATCTGCCCGGCAAAGGCCATCATGGCTCCTCTCGAATAGCTGAGCAGTAAGCAGCCGAACAAGAGGCCGAGCGCCGCCGTGCGCGTGACGGATGTCCATGGCGCTTTCTTCATCGACGACGTCGCGAGAATGACGGCGGGCCAGGCGAGCAGCAAAAATTGCCCCCAGGCGTTGGGCCAGTAATCGGTGTGGAATCGATGGTCGAAGAACGTACCCACGAAGCGGTTGACCGGCTGCAGTGAGTACACGGCGACGCCGACCATGCAGGCGATGACGGCGCATACGGCTATGACCTTGATGATGCCGCGTTCCATTTCTTCTCCGTGCTTCGTGCCGCGCATCCGGACGATCCACAGCAGCACGAACCAGAGAGACGCGTCACGCAGCACTTCGTCGAGGCCGTAGTTGCGCGTGGAGGATTGTATGTACGCGACGATCGTCCAAAGCAGAAACGCCAGGCCCGACCACCAGAGCCACTGCGGCACGGCGCACGCGCGCTTTTCTTTGGGCAGATGCAGTTGGCCTTGCCACCACGCAAGCGTGAGGCCGCCGGCGAGCAGCGCAAGCAACCAGGTGGCCTCCAGGCTTTTGCCGCCTTTCCAGAGGATGCAGAATGCCAATAAAAACTGGACGAGGACGAGGAGGAATGTGCGGGGGATCGAGGGGATCATGCGGGGGCAAAGCTTACAAGAAGCCCCGCATAGCCCCTAATAAGGCTCTGTCCTTCTTTTGGGAAATTTGGTATAATAAAGGGAAATGATCATCCACACAAAAGCCACTCACCGCACGTATCTCCTGGCGATCGCCTTCGCGTTTACGCTGGCACTGGGCATGACGGTGGCCGAAAGCAAACTGCACATCCCCCTCTCCGCCCGCAGCGGGTCGGTGTATAACGCGCTGCCCGAGCCCAAGCTGCACAAAGCCGCGAGCACCTCTTCAAAATCCCCGAGGGTATTCAGCAGACAATCTTCTTCGAGCAAGCGTAAGGCGTGCCGCCCGGGAGCACGGGGGTGCGTGAAGAAGCGCTGAAGATTCAGGATGGGGAAATTCCTTCGTTAAGCACGTAGATTTCGTCGTTCTCTTTCCAGGTGATCGCTCCGCTTTTCTCCAAGTCGAAGCGACAGAGTTCCGACATCTCGCCCACTACGTCATTGACGGTTATGCGTGCGTCCAAGACCGCGGGCCCATGTTTATCTTTTAGGAGAATGGATTGCGTGTTTTTTCCCCAACTTTGGAAATGCACGTGCGTTTTGGAGATTTCATATCCTCTCTTTCCATCGCTTTTCTCCAATAACTCCTTCATGGATGCGCGAAATCTGAGAAAATCGCTTGCAGGTATCGATTCTTTGTCTCGCTTCTTTTCCATTTCCCTGAAGGACATCGTGACATCGAACTGATGGCACACATCATCATCAACCAGCACCAGGCTATCGACTTCGCCTTGGAAATCGATATCTCTCTCTTGCACTTCGACCAACAAAGCGTTCGTCGGAGGAAACGCGCGCAGGAAATAGCGCTCTCCCATGTAGATGAGATCTTCTTCATGCCATTGCGGGACATGAGCGACATCCTGCATGTTTTGCAGATCGATCATGGCACGCAAGCCGTTAGACAGTAAAAATTCTGCGCTTTGGCCACGCAGACTTTTCCCCATATCCTCATGAGAAAATCGGCCACGGTATTTCTTCGATTGACGCTGCAAGTACTTATGACTGAATTCGACATTCTTTTCCCAATTCTGGGCAAGGACATTCTGTGGAGCATTGTTCTTCCAAAGATCATCCAAATGCTTTTGGAAATATCTGCACATTTCGGCGATGAATTGCACCGGATCGCGAAGACGTTCCTCGAGTGAAACAGCTTGAATTGCCAGCGTCGGCATGCTTTTGGGATGTACCCGGTTTACGACCGGATCGAACTCCAAAGGAGCTGCCAAATAGTCGGATTCATTTTGAAGCATGCAGGTATAATGTATAGCATAAAACTATAAAAATATAGAAATAGCAATTTTATCTTTTCAGGCCGCATTCAAGTTATCAGGCATTATCACAGCCAAAGAAGCAGGTTTACCCAAGGGAAAGTGTCTGTATACTGCGGCCTGCGGTTCTTTTTGTGACTATTGGCTTGCCGATGTGGCGGAATTGGTAGACGCGCACGCTTCAGGAGCGTGTAAGAGCAATCTTGTGAGAGTTCGAGTCTCTCCATCGGCACCACTTATTATTGACCCGAAAAATCAACGATCATCGTGCTGCACCGGCGCAATCGCCTCCGCCATCACAAACAGCAGCAACACCCACACCAGATAGTAGTAATTGCAAAACGCCTGACTGCCGAACAGGAACATCGCGAAGGTTGAGATGCAGGTGGCGAGCAGATAGCCGCGCATTTGCGGGAGTTTACGGACGAACCACATCGCTCCGATTGTCGCGACGAAACCCACGATCAGGCTCCAGCTTTTGCCCGGTTCCAGGCCCAACTTGGAGAGCGGGGCAAATATGGTGAGGCCGTCGGCGCGGAAACCGGTTTGCAGCTGAAAGAGCACGCCGTACTTCCACAGGCTTTCCATGTCCCAGATTGCAAAAGGGATGATCGTGAGTATTCCGACGAGTGCGACGATGAGCAGGCGCGAAGGCCTTCGCTCCAAACGCAGGAGTTGCAGAGCAAAGAACGCGAGCGATTGTTTGATGCTCAGCATGTACCCGTAGATGCCCGCGGCCGCCAGGGAAAACCCGCTGGATCGCAGCATGAGGAAGATGCCGAGGAACATGGCGATCAGCGGCTCGGTCCAGGATTGTTCCACTACGAAAAAGCCCTTGGGGTGCCACAGAAAAAGCAGGATAAGCAGACAGCGCATATTTCTGCTTACTTCTTTCGTGAGGCGCCAAAGAGAAAGCGCGATGACCGCGTCGGCGAAGGCCGACATATAGCGTACGTCACCGAAAAGGTAGCCGATGGTCTGTAAATAGAGCGTCGCCGGCAGATACATATAGCCCAAGATGTCGTAGCCGAAATCCATTTTGCCTCCGTAGATGTCCGTCACCGCCGTGGTGTACGGATTAAGCCCGGCGAGAAAGTGCTGCGCGGATTCCTGGCTCGTAACGTAGACATCGATCATCGCCACGGGAGTAAACGTGGGAACGAGAAAGCGCAGGGCGATTCCCGCGGCGATGAAAGCTACATCGAACATCCACACCACCCATGACGGGAGCCACTGTGGCCGCGGAAGCATGTGCAGTAGCAGGACGCCGACGAGTATCGCCCATTGCAGGCCGTGCACGGCTCTATCGACCGATGCGGATTTGTCATGCAAAAGCGGCGAAAAGCTCAATCCCATGAGCAGCAACAAGACGATACAGCCGGCGAGGAATGTTGGAGAAGCATCTGTTTCATGGTGTTGCCGCACCGCGATTGAGACTCCCACGCAAGCGATGGCGAAAGCCGCAAGCATGCAAAAAAGCGCGAACGGCGTGTAGGTTCCGTGATGTTGAATCACCGCGAGCGCGATGAGCACGTAGGCCGCGGCAAACCAGTGAATCGGCGCTCGAAGCAGCTGCATTGCCGAAGTATAGTCGCGGCGCGCCCGATGTTATAGCTTTGCCAGATATTGGCCATCAAAGAGGATCCCCTGCATCGGCTAAGCGAGAGCTTCTGATTGCTCGATGACCAATGGAAAATGCGGGCGAGTGGATTGCTCCACCCGCCCGGCTTCAGCACCGAATGCCTACCCGATCACCTCCGTGCGCCATTGACGGTACTTGTTACAGAGTCTCTGACGTACAGCTTCGAACTCCTCGGATTGGAACGCCTGTCTCGCGCTGAGTCCCAGGCCCTCAAGTGCGTTGCTGCATGCGATCCAATCGCACGGGTCGCGATGCAGGCAATCATTTCTTCTTACCGCATCGCGCACGAGGCCATGGGAAGATGAATCGTCGATGCTGAGGAACCTGCACCAACAAATCCGCCATGCATCGTCCCAGTCGGTATCCATGTCCAATCCGCCTTGCTTGCAGAAGTAGACTCTGAGGATATCCTCCCAGGAGCACTTGTGCGGCAGATCCATGCGCCGCGCGATTTCTTCCCTGGTCATTCGCGCCACGTTTTTCACAATCATTTCACCCCTCCGTTGTTGCTGAAGCCTTGTCGGTTTTTCTCGGAGAAACATATCTCCGCTTCCACCGACGTGTTCCAAAGAACGCGGATATATAACATTATTATACATTTTCCGTCAACTGCCTAACCACCCGGGCGACAGGCGGCCGGGTGGCGGCGTTTGCGTGCGATGTTCAGGAAACCGTGACGATCAGACGGCCTTTTTTCCCCAGAATTTACCGAAAAAGTTTTTCACGCCGGCTCCAAGCCGTTGCAGTCTGCTCAGCTTTTTTTCTTCTTCGACGATCACGGGCACCACTTCCACCTTCGGTTCGGCGGGCATGCCGGCTGCGAAGCTGGCGATGGCGGCGACTTTTGCGACCTCGTCTGCGATGAAGACCTGATCGACCGCTTGATCATCAAGCGTCATCCGCTTCGACTTCCATTGAGATACAGTAGCCGGAGCTTTGTCGGGGCTGTAGGTTTTTCCTACGAACGGATCGTTCTGCGTGACTTCCTGGATGATGGGCATGCGATCCGTTTCGATCGAGACAGGCGCGTCTTTTACCAAGTCGGCGCTGCGCATCATGTGTTGACCGAACGCTCTGTCTTCGTACGGATCATAACCCTGTTTGGCAGCTTTCTTTTCTTGCTCATGGCGCAACTTTTCCCGATCTTGGCGTTCTTGTAGCGGCTTTGGCAGATTTTCGCGCGGGATGATCTGAAGCGTACTCGGATGCACACGGTCATGCATCGATTCGGGGAGGTTCTTCCATTGCTCAAGCGGCAAGTCCAATAGGGCGTTATTCACTTCAGGATCGGACATCTCTTTCCAGTTCACATTCTTGGGCGACCCGATGCTCTTCCAATCGAGCTTCTTCGTAATCGATCCTCCGCCATTGTTTTTGGCGAGAGTCGATTCTGGCAGAGTCGTCGCTTTCTGCACCGTGACGACCTGAGGAGCGATGTACCCGACAAATGCATCGATGGATTGCTGTTTCGGCTGGTCGTAAGAGGAAAATGCGTCATCAATGCTGTTTTGGGTGATGGATGCCTGTTGCATCATCAACTGCGTGTTCGTAAGAGGCATGCCGCCGCGGACCGTGACCGCTTGATCCAAGCCGATGGGGTTGCCGTTTCTATCGAGAATCGCGACAAAGTACGTCGCGTCGGTCGGAGGAAATCCCACTTTCGTTTCGCCCGTAGCCGAAAGTTTTTGCCTGAGCATGCGTCCTGTTTCGGCGTTGGTGATGGTTACCTCGACACCGGCGTTCGATCCTTGCGGTGTGATGACGACGCCGCTGTTCTGCACGCTTATGCTGTAAGGCTTGGCGAGGCTACCTATGATCTGCATGCGGGAGCCCTCCATATCTGCAATCAATGCGGCTTCCATTGCCGGCGCCACGAACCTCGCGGGAACCACGCGCTCCTCCAAACCTTCCACTTTGATGTTCGCTTCCTTATTCGGAGTATTCTTACTCATAAAATAGTATTAGAAAATAAAATGTACTATTTGCAATCTACCCTTTTCCCTAAACTCTGTCAACAAATAATATCTCACAAAAAGTACATTTCTCATCATAATTTCCTGCTTAAAACGTCATTTGGCTCTCGACAAGGCATACATCTTCTCTATATTGCTTGCATGAGTCATATCGCGGTGTTTTTCGATGAACCGGACTTTCAGGACGATCCATTCGACGAACCCGTATGGCGCATGGTGTACCACGAATTGGGCGCGGAATTGGCCGCACGCGGCGGGCAGTGCTCCATCGTTCGCACGCCGGAAAGCTACCGCGGAGGGATGACCTTTGGCGGCGGATGGCTGTTTAAAAATGGTGCGTTCCATCGAACGGAAGATAGGATTGAAGCGGATTTGGTGTACAACAAAGGAACGACGCTGAAACTGGACGATGGTGCGCGAGTGATCAACCAGCCGGGGCTCGACGCCATTTGCGCGAATAAGCGGCGGATGTTCGAGCTGTTTCCATCGCTCTTTCCTCCCACGTTTCCCGTTACGAATAAAGAGGAGCTTCTCAGCGCCGTAGAGCACATTCCTACGCAGATGGTGGTGCTCAAGCCGGAAGATGGATTCGGCGGTGAAGGCGTGCGCATCGTGGCCAAGGATCAAGCGATGGAAGAAGCACACGGCTACCCCCTCATCGCTCAAGCCTTCATCGATACTTCCGGGGGCATTCCCGGACTCACCGATACGCTGCATGATTTTCGCATGATCATCGCCGACGGGGACATCCTTCTTGCCTGCCTGCGCACGCCGCCCGATGGGAGCCTACTTTCGAACACCGCCCTCGGCGGATCCATCCGCGCGGTGCGGCATGCTCTGCGCCCGAAGGAGGCGGAGCGTTTCGTGAGCATCGTGGATCAGACTTTAAAGCAGTTCGGCCATCGCTTGTATTCCATAGATTGCTGTCGCGACAAATCTGGCAAGTGGTACGTGCTCGAACTCAACGACCAGCCGGGGCTGATGACGCGCGCCGAATGCGGGGAGGATGCCGACCGGTTTTACGGGGCGATCGCGGGTTTCTTCCTTTCGGCGGCCGCATAAGCGTGCTTCGATAAGGCTGTCTTTGATGGTCACTCTTTCGTTTTTAGCGACACGTCCTTAAAGCTGAACGTGCGCTTCCCTTTGATCGGACGAAAATCGGGCAAGGAGAACGCCACTTGGGTGGGCTGCTGCTCCACGATCCATTCGTATTTTCGCATAAAGCCGATCGGATTTTTCGTATCGAGCGGAATTTGCGGCAAATCTTCCGCGCCCGCAATGACGCAGCCGAACCTCTGATGAATGACGAAATCGCGCTGATCGGGTGAAACGGCCAGGTCGGCGCTCACGCAGTACGTACCGTTTGGGAGCTTTTCGATGCCTTTGTACGTAACCGTGCATCCGTCGCTGTGGAATCGTTCTTCTTCCCGGAGATCTTTCACGCGATGCATCTTGTTGCGCAGCACCGTGAAACTCATCTCGATATCCAGCGACACGACTTCGCCTTTGGCCTTTGCCGGAGGCAGATCGACATCCGTTTTGTCCGTTCTTTCTCCGGACCACAGGCGTGGCTGAATTTCTTCCCGCTCTTTTCCTGGTCGGCGCAGATGTATTTTTTCAATCCGCCACTCCTTCATGTGCCATGTGGGCTCAATGGAAAAAGAAAACGAGTGGTGGTTCGGCCAATTGTCGAATTCTCTCCGAAACGCACACAGGGGTCCGGAAGGGCTGGCATGCTTGCAGGTGCTTTGCTGATCGGGATGTAAAAAATGCGAACCGTGGCTATCGGAGTTGGCATGCACGCCCATGCCCCGCTCCGTATCACGCAGACTGGTGAGCACTTCCCAGTAGGTTTTGCCATCCAGCGTATCGGTCGCACATTTGCTTTCACGAAAATTTTTTCCCATGTGCTGGAGGGAAAGCGGTTGCCCGGTGTTTTTTTGGAACGTCAGCAGCGTCTTCTCGATGGTTTCGGTATGCCCCTTCTTTTTCCAGGAATCGGGCGCTCGGAACATCGTGGGAATGTGCAGGGCAAATGCGTTTTCTGCCTGTTCCACTTGCTCCAAGAGCGCGCTCAAGCGCCTCGTCTGCTCCAGGCTATGCTTGGGGTTCGGCACCAATAAGGCGCGTTCGGGAAAGTACTGCTTTTCCTTTTGCATGTGCCCGATAATTTTTTCCAGTAGCAGGCGCTGCGCTCCTTCCCGCACGTGGAAATATTGGTGATCCAATGCGGCTACAAGTCCTACCGTAGACCGCTGCGCCTCGCGCAGGATGGCCGCCACTTCGGGGGAATCCTTGCTGCGATCGCCGGCATCGGCTTGCGGTTCTGCAAACAGCAGGCCTGCCATGGCGACCAAGGCTTGCCGCCGGGAGAGCATCACGCCGTCCGCGGTCCGGGGTCGCGGGGTTTGCGTATCTGCCTGATCGTGTCTCTCTATTGTCATAGCAGCCCAGGCTAGAATTTCCCCGGGAAAGTGACAAGGCCATTCCGTCGTTTCCGGCTCTTCCTCGTGGACAGCGAGAAGACATGCGTTACCATGGAGCCATGAGGCGTATTTCGGTGTTCTTCGATGAGCCGGGCTTCGACGATTATCCTTTCGATGATCCGGAGTTTCGCGAGTCCTATACCGATTTGGCCGTGTTGCTCGCCCGCAAAGACGTGGAGTTTTGCATCGTGCGCTCGATGAAGACGTATTTGGGTTCTGCACAATTTTCCGGTGGCTGGCGATGGGATGGAAAGGCATTCGCGCGTATCGACGAACCGTTTTTCCTTGAGCTCGTGTGGAATAAAGAACATTTTATTCCCCGTGGTGAATGCCCCGTCCTGAACGTTTTGGAGCTGGATATGCTGTGCACGGACAAGTGGGAGACCTATCGCACTTTTCCCGATTTGCATCCGTGCACGATTCTTTTGGAAAACGATGCGGACGTGGCGAGCGCGCTTCAAAAGATCGTCACGGAGAAAGTCGTGCTCAAACCGCGCGACGGTGAGCGCGGCATAGGAGTGATTATCGCGCAGCGGTCCAGTCTTCCCGGTGCGATCCCCTCTTATCCTTATCTGCTGCAGTCGTTCATCGACACGAGCAACGGAGTCCCCGGCCTGGTCGAAGGCTTGCACGACCTGCGCGTGATCGTGATCAACGGAGACATCGCCTGCTCCTACGCACGCACGCCGCCTTCTGGCAGCATGGTCGCGAACGTTGCGCAGGGAGGAAAGGAAATCCACGTGCCGATCGAACGCATTCCGCAAGATCTTCTCGCTCACATCGACACCATCGACGCGCGCATGCGACGCTTTGCCAAACGCATCTACGCCGTCGACATGGGGCGGGACTTCGACGGCAAATGGAAGATCATCGAACTCAACGCCAAGCCCGGCGCGCCGTCGCCCAAATCGCCGCATTACCAACGCTACCAATCGCTGCTGGCCGATTTGCTCGCGAGCGCCTGAGCGCTTAAAAATCGAGCGAGCCGAACGTGCCACCGTTCGTTGAACGCGTTTTGACGACGCACGCCGTGATGGGGCAATCGCCGTTGATGAGGCCCGGGAAAATCCAACCGGTTTTGCCGCAGGTTAAATTTTCACTCGAAAGCGAGCCGAGTAAGCTCCTGTTTTTGGGGCACTTGCCGCGCGTGCTCGTAACGGCCGGCTTGCTGGAGTACGAACGCTGGTACAGGCGGGCGCTTGAGTCGTATTTGCCGTCGAACAGCTTTGCCTGCGCCACGAACGGCAGCAAAAAAGCGATGCCAAGTGAGACGGAAAGTATTTGCGTGCGATTCATGTGTATTTCTTAACAACACATATAGTGCTTGTCAATTTTGTCGCCGAGATTTAGGCGATGTGCAGAGGCAAAGAGGGATTGAAGCGTGAGCTCGCGGAGAGATCTTGACGGGTAAAATTAGCAGTCTAGAATTCTGAGTGCTAACATGCCTGTCCGGCAACTGCTTACAGTGTGTCTTTCCTTACTTCCTCTTCCCGTTTCTTTCTATGGCTCAAGCGACCGTTCCTAAACTCAAAGTCTCCATCGAACCGCTCGGCGACAGGGTCGTCGTGTTGCCCATGGAAGCCGAACAAGTCACGGCCTCCGGCATCGTCATCCCCGATACGGCGAAAGGCGAAAAGCCGCAGGAAGGAGTGGTGATCGCGCTCGGCAAGGGCGGCATCGCCACGAGCGAAGGCGAAGTATCCGACCCGCACAAGTTCCTGAAAGTGGGAGACAAAGTGCTCTTCGGCAAATACTCCGGAGACGAGGTGAAGCTCAAAGATGCGAACAACAAAGACGTCGAAGTCAAAATTCTCCGTCTCGATTCCGTTCTGGGCATCGTCAAATAGTTCGCGGTTCAGCTCCGCTCACCGTGACACATCTGTAATTCCTACCTTTCTTCCTCTCACTAACTTATGGCCAAACAACTACAATTCGGCAACGAAGCACGTCAAAAAGTGTTCCAAGGCGTCACCAAACTGGCCGCCGCCGTGCGCGCCACCATGGGCCCCAAGGGCCGCAACGTCGTCATTGAAAAGAAATACGGCGGACCGACCGTCACCAAAGACGGCGTGACCGTCGCCAAGGAAATTGAACTGGAAGATCCCTTTGAGAACATGGGCGCACAGCTGGTGAAGGAAGCCGCCACCAAGACGAACGACGCCGCCGGTGACGGAACCACCACGGCAACCGTGCTCGCGCACGCCATGATGGAAGAAGGCATGAAGCACCTCTCCTCCGGCTCCAACCCCATCCTCATTAAGCGCGGCATGGAAATGGCCGCAGCCTCAGTGACCACCTTCCTCGGCAAACTGAAGAAGGATGTCTCAAAGAGAGAGGAATACGCCGCGGTCGCCACGATCTCGGCCCAGGACGAAGAAATCGGCACGCTCATCGCCGACGTCATCGACGAAGTGGGCAAGGACGGAGTTGTCACGGTAGAAGCCGGCCAGACCCTCGGCCTCGAAAAGGAATATGTGGAAGGCATGCAATTCGACAACGGATTCATCTCCGCATACTTCGTCACCGACCCGGCCCGCATGGAAGCCGTGTTCGAACGCGCGCACATCCTCATCACCGATAAAAAGATCGGCTCCATCCAAGAAATCCTGCCGCTGCTCGAAGCCCTCGCCCAGAAAGGCCGCAAGGAAATCGTGATCATCGCCGAGAACATCGAAGGCGACGCGCTTACCACCCTCGTGCTCAACAAGTTGCGCGGCACGTTCACCACGCTCGCGGTGAAAGCCCCGGCCTTCGGCGAGCGCCGCAAGGAAATCCTCAAAGACATCGCCGCCCTCACGGGTGCGCGCGTGATCTCGGAGGAAGTGGGTCTTAAATTGGAAAACGCCACGCTCGATGACCTCGGCCAGGCTCGCAGAGTGGTGGCCACGAAGGACGCCACGCTCATCATCGGCGGCAGCGGCGACAAGAAGGAAATCGAAGCCCGCATCAACGAGATCAAGGCGACGATGGAAAACACCAAGTCCGACTTCGACCGGGAGAAGTTGCAGGAGAGGTTGGCCAAGATGACCGGCGGAGTCGCCGTAATCAAGGTGGGCGCCGCCACGGAAGTGGAACAGAAAGAGAAACAGCACCGCGTGGAAGACGCTTTATCTGCCACCCGCGCAGCAGCCGAAGAAGGCATCGTCCCAGGCGGCGGCACAGCTTACATCCGCGCTTTGCCTTCGCTTGAGAAATTGTTCAAGGACACCAAGAACGCAGACGAGAAGATCGGTATCGAGATCGTCATGAATTCGCTCACGGCTCCTGCCAAAAACATCGCGGAGAACGCAGGTATCTCGGGTGAAGTGGTTGTGTCCAAAGTGAAGGATGGCAAGGACAACTTCGGCTATAACGCTCTCACCGGCGAATACACGGACTTGGTGAAAGACATGGTCATCGACCCGAAGAAAGTCTCGCGCTCCGCTCTGGAGAACGCGGTGTCGGTGGCTGCGATGTTCTTAACTCTTGAGGTGGCGATCACGGACATTCCGAAGAAGGAAGAACCGATGATGCCGGGAGGTGGTGGTATGGGGGGGATGGATGGGATGATGTAAGCCCTAGCACGGAAGGGGAAAACCTACGGTTTTCCCTCCGTGAACCTCCCTTTCCCTACAAGGAACCAAAAAGCCTGGGACCCACGAGACCCAGGCTTTTTATTCATTGGATTTCATAACCACAAACAATCAATGCCCACCCATGTACCCCAGCGCGGCCATACTTGGCCGCATGATCATAGGGTGAAGCCATCACCCAAAATGCCCCGGTGAAGTCACAGTGCTCACGTTAAACGTGCCCCCTCACCCCCAACCCTGTCAGCCAAAGGCCCCCCTTCGGGGCCGCGAGGGGAGAGGGAGTACGTTTCGCTTGCGATGCGGATTTCCTCAAGCACTAGAATGCGCCACGTCAGATGAATCTGACGTGGCTGGGTTCTGATCGGTCACTCTTCTTCTCCTTGTTTACGTTTTGTGCGTCAGTTCGTCTTGTTGCTGACGCAGGCTTTCCTTTCGTTGCCGTCGCTTTTCATCCCTGAGTCGTCTTTTTTCCAAGCATTGCTGCTTGTACTTCACTTCTTGCACGCGGTGCCATACCCAGGCTAAGTAGCCGAGCGTTACGAAGATCGTGAAACCGATGCCTCCGCAGCGCCACAGTTCCGGTTCTTGCGCGTAAGGCGCCGCGTACCAAGTGACGGGGATGATTGCGGCGAATTGCAACAGATACAAGGACACTGAAGGGACGTAGACATGACGCAGGCAGCCGTCTTCTTTTCCCTCTTGTTCTCTCCTCTGCCAGGGTTTGCGCTTCACGTCGAATATACCGATGCGAATGCCCGCGGCGAAGCCCAGCATGCAGAACAAAACGATAGGCAAATGCATCATCTCTCTCCTCCGGTAAGAGTGAATGATCAGCGAACGTGGCTTCAGGGGCCACGAAAACACTATAGCTCAAGTCACTTCTTCATGCTTGACTCTTTTTCCTTCCTGCGCAAAATATCCCTAACCGTTTGTTCTTTCATAAACTTTGCGAGCAGGAGGAGCGCCGATTCCTTGGTCGTCGGTCCTCCCGTTCGGAACGTCACTGTCACCACTTTTGGAGGCCTCATGATCCGTCTCAGAGAAGCGGTCCAGCAAGTTCGCTGGGCTCAAAAGCATGACTATCGTACAACGAACCAATTCCCTATCCCCAACTGCCCAGAACTGTGGGATCTTCTTCAATGGATTGAGGAGATGCGACAAGCAAATGGCGGTGAGTACGAAGGCGCCTACACACCTCCGCCGCGATATCTGCGTGCACTGAGCATCAAGGGCAAGAACATTCAAGTTCGCGACGGATGGTTCTGGCAGGAAAAGAATCCCATCGCCGCGTGCGACACTCACATCCCCCGGAATCACCGCCGCCGCTATCACAGCACAAAGCAGTAACGTTCTTACGGAAGGCCTCATGCATCGCTCGCATGAGGCCGCCTTTTCATATCCTCATTTATAGTGAGCGGAGCCGAACTACCACTTGATATCCTCCGCCTTGATCACGATCGTGTCGCCGCGTTTCACGTCGTTCTTCAGAAGATAATTCGCCAGGTGATCCTCGATGATCTCCGTCACGGTGCGGCGCATTTCGCGGGCGCCGAATTCGATGGAGTAACCGCGTTCGGAGAGTTGGCGCAGCACTTCGTCTTCCACTTCCACCTTGATGCCGCGGCGGTCTTTGATGTCGCGGATGATGTCGCCGATCATGAGGGAGGCAACTTTCGTAGCTGTCTCCGGCGTGAGCGGATAGAACAGCACCACTTCGTCGAAGCGATTTAAGAATTCCGGGGAGAACATACGCTCCTTGAGCACGTGGTCGATAAGACCTTTCTTCAGTTCTTCACTCGGGATCGCTCCTTTTTCTTTGATCGTGTCGCGTAAATACAAAGCACCCGCATTGGAAGTGGCAATGATGATGGCGTTACGAAAATCGGTACGGTTGCCGACGGCGTCCGTCAAAAATCCTTCGTCCAAAATCTGCAGGAACAAATTGAGCACGCTCGGGTGGGCTTTTTCGATTTCATCCAAGAGAATCAAGGAAAACGGTTTATCCTGAATCCTTCTCGCCAGGAATCCCTGCGCTTGGGCACTGCCTCCGCCGACGATGCTGCTCACCGCGTCGGGTTGGGAGAATTCATTCATGTCGAGGCGGATCATCGCTTCCTCGGTGCCGAAGTATTCCGCCGCGAGCACTTTGGCCGCCTGGGTTTTACCGACACCCGTGGGGCCCAGGAACAAGAAAGTACCGACCGGCTTTTTCCTATCGCTTAGGTCGATGCGCGCTCTCCTTAGCGCTCCGGCAACGGCTTTGAGCGCGGCATCCTGGCCGATTACTTTGCCGCGCATGGCGTCTTCCAAATTGAGAAGTCTTTCTTTTTCGCCTTCCGTCACCTTTTGCACGTTCACCTTGCTGCGCGAGGAGATGGCGACGCGTACGAATTCTTCCGTCACCGCTTTATCGCCTTGAGCGCGGCAGAGCTGCACGGCATCTTCGAGAATATCCAACGCTTTACCTGGCAGGCCAGTGCCATTCGCGAGATAACGTTTGCAGAGGGTGAGAATCGACTTGAGCGCGGCGTACGTCACGGTGATGCCGTGGGTGGCTTCTACCGTCAGCTCCCTCGCCATGAGCACCGACATCGTGTCTTCGTCGCCGGCGTCAGTGATCGTGATTTTTTCGAACAAACTGTCCATCACCGCGTCTTGTTTGACGAGTGAGTGATAGTCGCCGGCGTTGGCGATGCCGAGGATCGAAATATTCTTGGCTTCCAGGAACTTGCGCAGCACGCCCACCACGTTGGGGTTGCCGGACGTAAGCAGCAGCGAGAAATCGCGGATGACGAGCAGGATGCGACCGGAAGATTGGGCGCGGTTGAGAGCGTCTAAGAAGAGGCCGTCGGCGCTGCCTCCGCCTGAGAGCAGATCTTGCGTTTTCAGACGCAGCACGCGTGTGAAGGATTTGCCTTCGCGTTTTTCTTTCTCGCGCATGGCCCTCGCCACGTTTTCCACGAGCGTGCGTTTGCCGGTGCCGACGGGGCCGATGATGAGCACATTGTGGCGGGCGGAGCGATCGAGTGCTTTTTGGATGGCTTCGATGGAGTCTTGGTGGATGCGTAATTTTTGCTCCGCCGAATGCGACAATTCGTCGAACATGTCGACCGTGAGCAGATCCAGCGCGTCGGTGTAGCCCGTCACCCAGGAGCGGCCGATGGAGCCTAAGCGCAGTACGCCTTCGCTCTCCCAGGGCTTGGGCATGCGGCGCAGCTCTCGGTGGAATTTTTCCCAACGCACGAGTGCCGGCAAATCTTCGCTCGCGAGATCGGCTTGATGCAGCACGTCCTTGCAAGCCGGATGCTGGCCGAAGAAGAGCGAGAGGATGAGGATCGCTTCTACACGTTTTTCGCCGGCTGCTTGCGCCTTTTCGATGGCATCATGCAAAAAAGCCGCGACATCGACCGTGTCGGCCACGGTGCCCCTGCAGGTTTCGACGAGCTTTTGGGGCGCGATTTGCATTTGCCTGAGCATGAAGCGGCCACCTTGCGTTTCCGTAGCGGCTTTCAGCAGGTCTCCGGCGTCGATGACGGGCTTTGTCACCAGGTGACGCAACATGTCGGCGGCCAGCCAATCGCCCAGCGCATCCGTGGAGCCGAGTGCTCTGCGGTCATCTTCCAGTACGTCGTTCAGGAATAAGTGCAACACGCACTGCAACCAGCCGAGCAGCGCGCCCGCGGCAAGCGGGGCCCAGACGTTGCCGGTGTAGGCGGCGTACACGCCGAAGAGCAGCGGAATGACGATGCAGAGCACCGCCGTTTTCCATCCGAAGCAAAGCTCTCGCAACTTGTGCGCTTTGTATGCTCTCGTCTCGCCGATGCTGAGCGGGATCTGCGTCATTTAGGAATTGATCAAGAGAAGAGCCGGAAATCCGATCACCGCGATGAGCGGAAATGCGATCCAGAAGATGAGATAGGCGAAGAAAAACGTCAGACAGAGTGCCTGAACGACAATGCCCGCGATCATCGCGAACACGCGAATCACGAAGCCGATGACGCGCGCGGTTACGTTGAGCGTCAGTGTTTCGGCGATGCGTTCCACATTGAAGCCTTTTTTCGGATAGGCGTCCACGATGTTCTTCCACGGCGAAAATAACGTGCGGATGAGGAAGATAAAGGCGAACACTTCGGCGAAAGCGGCGGCGTACCGCGCGTAGGAACGCACGATGTTGCGCGGCATGTCGACTATGTACCAACGAAGCAGCAAGCCGATGAGCGAAGTGGTTGTCATCGTTGAGCGAAAGGTATCGTTTTATTATAGCAGAAAACCGCTATCATGAGGAGGCATGCGCGGTACCTTCATCGTCCTCGACGGCCCCGACGGATCAGGCACCACCACGCACGCCAAGACGCTCGCGAAACGCCTGAAGAAAGCCGGATTCGACGTTTTTGAGACCGCAGAGCCTTCCAAAGGCCCCATAGGCGTGTGGATTCGGGAGCTTTTGAAGGGTAAAAACACCATTAAAGGCATGGCCTTGCAACTGCTTTTTTGCGCCGATAGAGCTTGGCATCTGGATGCCGAAATCCTTCCGGCGCTGGAGAAAGGAAAGATCGTGGTATGCGACCGCTACTGGCACTCCACGGTGGTGTATGCGGGCGCGCAGAGCATCGACATCGATCCCCTCTTCTCGCTTAATCAAGATTTCATCCAGCCGGACATCACCATTTTCACGCTCCCCTCTCTGCAAGTTTGTCTGGAGCGCATCGGCAAACGCAGCGCGAAGGATGCCTTTGAGACAGATGCCTTCCAAAAAAAGATCCACCGTTTGTATCGCATGATGCTCGAACAAGATTCCTCGATCACCGACGTGGATACCGAAGGTGCTGTGTCGGAAAGCGCCGACATCATCGAGGCCATCGCGAGAACTGTCATCACCAAAACCAAAAAGTCCAAATCCAAGCGAGCGTAAGGCTGTAACGATCCGCCTGCTCATCCGTAATAGCTTGTGTAAGGCGATGAATCGCTTGTGCATGCATGTCGATTCCGTCGTGAACGAGCCTATACTTTTTCTTCCTTCCCACCTCTCTCATGTCCACTCCCCTGTTTCGCAAGATGTTGGGCGGCGCCATCGTGGCATCGATTGCCCTGGGCGCGCTCCCCACATTCGCGGCCACCGCGTTCACCGACGTATCGGCGCAAACCAAGTACCGCTCGGCGATCGAGTCGCTGGCGGCAGACGGCGTCGTGCAAGGATACGCGAGCGGCAAATTTGAACCGCTCTCCGGCATCAACCGCGCGGAGTTTTTGAAAATCGTCCTGGAGGCGAAGGGCGGCTCTTCTCTCAACGCCGATGATTGTTTCCCCGACGTGAAGAAAACCGATTGGTTTTCCAAGTACGTGTGCTCGGCACAAGCCGCCGAGATCATCGCCGGGTATCCCGATGGTACGTTCAAGCCCGAACGCGCGATCAACTTCGTGGAAGCGAGCAAGATCGTGGCGCTCGCTTACGATCAGCAAGTGCAAGGCGGCGGCGAATGGTACGAGCCCTACGTGCGCGCCATCGAATCCTCCAAAGCCATTCCGCCATCGGTGGCGGCGCTGGACGCCAACTTGAACCGCGGCGAGATGGCCGAAATCATGTGGCGATTGGAAGAGGGTAAAACCGATCAGCCGACCAAGGGCTACCTCAACGTGAAATATCCCGACGTCGCCGTGAACTTCGCCTCCGACGACGTGCAAACCGCCAAGTCCTGCGTGGATCTGCGGGCGTTCGCCGAGGAAGCGAGCCAAACGCAGAATATGATGTATTACCGCGGAAACGCGTTGATGGAAGATAGGGCGACCACCGCCGCTCCCGCGATGGACGGCGCGAAGAACGAGACTCAGCAATCCGGCGGGGCTTCGGAAGCGGATCATTCGGAGACGAACGTGCAGGTACAAGGAGTGGACGAGGGCGACGTGGTGAAAACCGACGGCACGAACCTGTACATGATCCGCGGCCAGACCGTGCGCCTGATCAAAGCTTCTCCCGCCACCGATATGAAAGAAGTGGCCGTGATCAAAGGAGACGACGCCTTCACGCCGCAGGATCTCTACGTGGACGGCGATATGCTCACCGTCGTGGGGCAACAGTGGATTCAGCAGAACTATCCTTATCCGATGCCGCTCATGGAAAAGCGCATGATCGCGCCGGATATGTATCCCTACTGGTCCACGACCAAGACCGTGGTGCGCTTGTACGACATTTCCAATGCCGCCGCGCCGGACATGGTGCGCGAAGTATCGTTCGAAGGCTCCAGCGTCGCCACACGCAGAATCGAAGACAAATTGTACCTGGTTCTGCAGCAGCCGATGCGCTTTGGCGGCCCCATTCGCATCATGGAAGACGAACTTCTCCCCACTTTCAGCGACACGGCTACGGGGCAGAAAGACGCGCCGGTTACTCGCTGCGGCAACGTGAGCATTCTCCCGCATGTGCCGTATCCCGAATACCTGACAGTCGCCGTGATGCCGATCGATGAGGATGCAAAAGTGCAGACGGAAGTAATTCTCGGCAACGCGCAGAACGTGTTCATGTCGCTCGACAATCTCTACGTGGCTACTACGGAATGGAACTACGTTTGGGACGCCGTGAATCCGCAAAGCAATGAAAAGACCAACGTGTTCCGCTTCGACGTGACGGACAACGGCGTCGCCTTCGGCGAGAAAGGTTCCGTGCCCGGACACATTTTGAACCAATTCTCCATGGATGAGCATGAGTCGCATTTCCGCATCGCCACCACGCAAGTGGACGATTGGGCGACCGGCAAAACGAGCAACGGCCTCTACGTACTCGACCGTGCCATGAAACAAGTCGGCTCCATCGAGGACATCGCCCCGGGCGAAACCATCTACTCCACGCGCTTCCTCGGCGACCGCACGTATATGGTCACTTTCCGCAAAATCGACCCGCTGTTCGTCATCGACACTTCGAACCCCCGCGCTCCGAAGATCCTCGGCAAGTTGAAGATCCCGGGCTACAGCGACTACCTGCATCCGTACGACGAGACGCACTTGATCGGCTTCGGTAAGGACGCCGTGGAATCCAAGACCGGCGACTTTGCCTGGTACCAGGGCATGAAAGTCGCGATGTTCGACGTCTCCGACGTGGAAAACCCGAAGGAGATGCACACCCTCATGATCGGCGACCGCGGTACGGAGAGCCCGTTGCTGCACAACCACAAAGCCCTCCTCTTCGAGAAGGACCGCGACTTGCTCGCCTTCCCCATCACCCTCGCCGAAATCCCGGCAAGCCAGAAAGTGGGCAACGACGGCAGCGCCTACGGCACCCCGGTATTCCAGGGCGCGTACGTCTACGACATCTCCCTCAAAGACGGCTTCGTAAAGCGCGGACAGATGACCCACTACGATGCCGACACCTTCACCAAGGCCGGCGATTATTGGTACGGCGGCGACAAGGATATTCAGCGCATCGTGCGCGTGGGCTCTTCCCTCTACTCGCTCTCCAACGGCGGCGTGCAGGCGCATGACGAGAAGACCGTGAAGATGCAGGGGGAGGTGGAGTTCAAGGATTAAGCAACGAAGAACGGGGAATCCGATGACGTGTAAGACATCGTCGGATTCTTTCGTTTGGGCTATGATGGGTGCATGTCCGCCCTCATCCTCACCGGCAAAGAGCCCGCGCAAAAGCTTCTAGACGGCCTGCGCGACAAAGTGGAGAAGCTCGATCCCAAATTGGTGATCGTGCAGGTGGGAGATGACGCAAGCAGTGCGAGCTACATCCGCAAGAAGATGGAGAGCACCCGTGCTATCGGCATGAGAAGCGAACATCTGCACCTTCCGTCCGATACGTCGTTCGAAGCACTCGTGGACACCGTGCGCTCCTTAAATGACAATCCCGATGTGAGCGCATTTTTGGTGCAATCGCCGCTGCCCAAGCATCTGCACTCTCGCTATCCCGAAGTGATGCGCGAAGTCGACCCCAAGAAAGACGCCGACGGCTTTACCGCCTACAACGTGGGCAAGATGTTTTTGTCGGCGGAGTACGAACACTTGGCTCCCGCGACTGCTTCGGCGGTCATTGAGATGCTCTCGTTCTATGCCGTTCCGGTCGAAGGCAAGCACGTGGTGATCGTCGGTCGCAGCAATATCGTGGGCAAACCCCTAGCCGTCATGCTCATCAATCGCGGCGCCACGGTGACGGTGTGCAACAGCAAGACGAAGGATTTGGGCGCGATCACGTCACAAGCGGACATTCTTATTTCCGCTGTGGGAAAGCCAAAACTGATTACCGTGGACATGGTGAAAAAGGGAGCCGTCGTCATCGACGTCGGGATCACGCGCGATGAAGAGGGCTTGAAAGGCGACGTGGATTTTGAAACGGTCAATGAGATCGCGTCGGCAATTTCGCCGGTGCCGGGCGGGGTGGGCCCCCTCACGGTCGCGTGCCTGCTAAGGAACTGCGTGCGGGCGAAGGAGCGGCAATAACAACCGCGGATGTCCTGGTATCAGCCTGCTATTTTTGCGGTTTCCGCAGCACGGTCTTGCGCCCACCGGATGATATGCAAGATGGGAAGTTTTTTCGGACGCGATTCTTCACTTAAGAACTCACGGAAGAGAAGCACCAATTTCCCCGGGCTCATCGTCGTGCCGCCTCGCGGGCCGCCGCCGCGTTCCGCGATCCCGCCCCATTTCGGATAGACCTTCCTCTGTGCTTCTTTCTTCTCCCGATCCA
>CAYTNJ010000013.1:0-20478 GCA_964439155.1 uncultured Candidatus Peribacteria bacterium
AGACCGTTTTCCTCCTCTCTAAGGACGGCAAGACGATCAAGTCCGCACGGGTCACGTACAAAGAGGATGGCAAACCCGGAAGCGCGATCGTCCATGACTTGGATGTCAGCGAAGAGCATGTGGCCAAGTGGGCGGCGGCACTCGCGGAGGATGCCGAAGCCCATGTGGCGGGCAACAAGGCAACGGTTCGGCCCATGACACCGAGTAAGCCCAGCCCGAAGAGTTACACCGAGACCGACCTGCCGACGATCAGGTTCCAGCGCCCCAACATGAAAAAATGATGCAATAGAATGCATCAGCAAATACCCGGGCTCTTAAAGGAGCTGCCCGGGTATTTTTTAGATGTCGAAAGGATTCTCTTTTCCGGTAACAGGAAAAGCACCAAGCGACCGCCAATCCTCATATTTTCCTGCGATTACTTTAGGATCTTTGGCAAGAAGATCGCCGGCATCTGTTTTCGCCGTATCGCCGGCTGTTTTTGTCACGGCATTTCCGCTGATGTCTTTTGTGTACCAATACTGGGCGGTTTTTCCGTCGGGTCCGAGATCGGCAGCAAATTCTGCCGGAGTCGCTTTCTGGTTCACGTATTCGATCATCTTCTGCAGGGTCGCCTCACGGAATTCCTTGGCAACCACTATTTGATCTCTGTCGAACTGATCGAAGGTCAGTATCTTGCTGAATGTATTTGCACTGCCGGACGATGCGTCTCCGATTTCGGTGGTGAGTGTGAAGGTGCCGTTGGCATTTTCTTCGATTTTCACAGGAGGGCGGATGAGCCCCGGAATGTCACGCATGTTTTCCATCACGCGTTCGCGCAACGGATCTTCCGTAAGTCTGTCTGCGGGCGTCTTGAGCGCCCATTCCCTATACCGTTCCTCCACGGTTGCCGGCGTCCGCTTGAGCATTTCCTTTAAGGGGGTTTTCGCTTTTACATTCCTGGCCCCCTTCGCTTCATAAAAGACTGTGTCTTTCTCGTCTATCTGGAATTCGAAGGGCACGCCGAGGGCAGCAGCTTCCACACCTTTCTTATATTCCCCGAGAACATACAGCTTCCACTCCTTGAGAATATCCTTCGGCTGCTTCTTCTCGAAGTCCGTTTCCGGCAGACTCAGGCCGTACTCGTCCTTGCCCGTGATGGCAGTGGCGACTTGGATGTTGCCGTTCAGCTTGGTGAACGTCAGCTGCAGGTCGGGGGCATAAGCCTTCATGGCCGTCTGTGTCGTTTCGATGCGCAGGTTGCGGCGGGCCTCGATGTCCTTGGCGTTCGGGCCTTCGCCCGCGACGAATCCAGCGCGCTGGAAGTCGCCGACCTTTTTGCTATTGGTGAGCGAGTCGTTGCGGCCTTGGGAGACCAAACTCACGTACGCATCGTAAGCAGCCGGATCGGAATCCCTGAGCGCTACCATGCCTGTTTTGGTCATGCGGCCCTTCATCGCCGCTTCGACCTGACGCACGCGGGGGTCGCTCGGGTATTTCCTCTTCATCACCGTGAAGAACAAGTAGCTCGCCGCTTCATCCATCTGGGCCTTGTTCTCGGGATTCGAGAAGAACTCGTCGATCCTGCTACTGCGCAATCCCCTCTTCTTGAGCTCATTGCGGATGGCGCCCTGCACGCCTCCATTTTGGGGCGTTTCCAGGCTGAAGGCGCCGTTGTTGATGACGAAGTTGTTGGCGATCACGTCCATGGGCACTTCCTGCAGCAACATGAAGCCGAGGGTCTGCACTTCCAGCTTGCCCTGGTCGATGGGCGATAGGAACTGGGCGATCACGTCGGACTGGTCGAGCAATTCCTTGGCACCGCGGGAAGGACCGCCGAAGCCGAAGATCTCCTCGTTCTTTTCACGGGCCTTGTTGATGGTGTCGTTGATGACCTGCGCCGACTTGTCGAAGGGCTTATCGACCTTCATCACGAACTTCATGAAGAAGTAGCCTCCGGCGACGGCGAGCGCCGCGCCCCTGTAGCGGTAAGCGAGGTAGCCGGCGGCCGCGATGGCTACGAGCTTCTCGGCGCCGCTTAAGTTGTCCCACACGTCCATCATCGTCTTCGCTTTCTCGCGCTGTTCGCGCTTGGTCAGCTGAGTCAAATCGTCGAATTGCTTCCGGGACTCGGCCGTCTTGTCGGCGCGGTCGCGCTGGCTGTTCACGAGATCGGGGTTCATGCCGCCCATCGCCTCGAGCGTGGATTGGTCGATGATGCCCAAGTTGAGCGCGCCTTTGAATTGGCTGGCGGGCAGCCTGGCTGCGAGTAGCAGCGGGTCGACGGCGCCTCCGGCCGGGAGGGAGTTACCCACGTAGCGCAGGGCCTCGACGTAATCGTCGCGCAATTGCTGCGTAAGCCTTAATTTGATATCCGCCTGGCGCGTGTCGCGCGTGGCGTTGTCATCGTCTTTTTCGGGATAGCGCGAGCGGAGCGTCGCCTTCGCGGCGACTTCCGCTTCCGCCAGTTCAGCCGGAGTCATGTCGGTGATGTCGCCGGGGCGCTTGGTGCCCATCACCAATTCCATGATGCGTTGCTGGCGTTTGAGATCCTCGGGCTTCGTCTCATTGAAGCGCACGTCGTACATCTTGTCGCGCTTGGTGTCTTTGATGAGGATGAAGTACTCTTTCCCATTGATGTTTACCTTTGCAATGCTGTCTTCCTTAATCGGCAAAGCCTTGAAGATGAGATTGCCCCGATCGTCGTACTTGCACTCCAGAGGAGTCGCCCCGGGGCCGGTAAAGCCCGTTGGCTTGCCATTGTCCAGGACCAGCTTTTTCTCTTCGTCGTTGATGGAGACTTTATCAAAGAATGGCACACCGGGCGTCTTCTGTGATGCGGGCAATGTGATACTCTCGCCTTCGTTGACGGTGCGCTTAACGTTGACGATGTCGATGTCGAGCGGCTTGTCCATTAAGAACAACTGAGCCGTTTCGATATTCTCACCGCCGATCTCCTTGGCCTCGACCATGATGGTGGTCGCGTCGATGCGGGTGACGCGCAGCTTGCTGGCCGGGTCTTCTACGACCGATCCGGGCGCGTCTTCCAATACCTTTCCGCCTTCGGAGAGCGACACCGGCGCATTCACTTTCATCTGGATGAATCCGCCTTCCATAATGGTCTTCGCATCATCATCAATGAGCGGATCTTTCGCTTCCTTCTTTTCCTGATACCGCTGCGGCACAGTCGCATCCAACGTGGCGATGAAGATCCGTTTCTGCTCGCGCGCGTTCCAGGAGAGGAAGAGTGATTCAGGCAGGGCGTACTTGTCGACGTCCTCGTTGCCCGTCTTGTTCCTGTCTGTGTCCTTGAAGGCATCGGGGCTCTGCATAGCCAACAACCAGCCGTCCATCTGCGTCAGCTGGATGATGGTGGCGGGGTCGCTGACGCGCTCTTTTTTCATATAGTCTGCCATTTTGTCGAAGAGCTCCCTGGGCGCAGACAGGCTAAACATGTGGATGGCCCGCACGGCCTCGCGGCGCTCGTTGTTGAGCAGGTCATTGGGATCACTCACCCAGGCGTCGTTGAGACCCTGATAGACACTCTTGGCAGTTTCGAAGACGGGTTCCTTTATATACTCCACGAGCAGTGCACCGAAAGTGTTAGCACCCTGCTCAATCTTCTTCTGCACTTCGGGCGCATTGATCCACAAAAGCCTGCGCTCACGGTCGAGCGGCGAGGGATTCTGCATGTGGGAGTGGATGTGGATATGCATGGTTCCTTATAGGTGTTAGGCGGCTGCGGGGGCGGCTGCGGACTTGTGCCTGCTGCGGTAGTAGCTGATGGCAGAGCCGGCTGCCAATCCCGCGAGAGATCCGAAGGGGCCGGCGGCGAGGAATCCAAGGCCAGCCGCTCCGCCCAAGGTCCATGTGTTATTCCAACCACTCTTTATGGCGGTTCCGACACCTCCCACGGTGGCTTTGGTCGCTCTCCAGCCGCCCTTCACAATGCCGGACGGCCAGGTCAGCGGGTTGTACCACTTGGTAGTGTTCATGCCGATGAGGTCTTTGCTGCGTTCTTTGGTTTGCGCTGCGACAAATTTTCTCTTCTTAGCGGTATTTGCCCGAGCGTAGCCGATTGCCCGAGTCACTCCTGATGCATAGGGCTCCGTGAGTTCCGTGCGCAGCATCAATTGGTCGAGCGCGAAACGCAAACGCTGGTCTTCCGTCATGCTGTTCAAACGATTGCGTAAATCTGGATCCTCGGTTTGCATGCGATCGAGTTCCGCGAAGAGATACCTTGCATTCCTCGGCAATAGCATGATGCGTCCAATTTCCTTGATTTGAGCGCGCACATAAGGCGTATTTGCCAAATCCTTCTCTCTAACAGCATTACGGATCGCATAGAACGCCTTCATTAAATCGACGGGGCTCGCGGAGTTCCACTTGGGACGCGCGTCGATCTTCCTCCCCATGAAGGCCATAAAAGGACTACGGGTCCCGAAGAACGTGACCATATTGGGATTGATATCGCTAGCCAAATTGCAGATGAAGGATTCGGGGCGACCATAGGCGATTTGGCTCACGCCCTGCGTGAAGTAGTCCCAGCCTTGGCGCGGCGGTTCACCAAGCACTTCCTGCGTCGACACGGTGTCGTTGAAATATTTGATCTCTTCGCGCGCCATGGTGTTGCGACTGTAAATTTCCTGCGCGGCCATGCGCGCCTCAATCGCGGACAATCTGTCACGAGGATTGCCGTGGTTCTGGAAACGGTCTTGATAGATGGCCAGCGCAAGATCTTTGCCAGAAAGTTGCTTGTTCGTATTTTGATTCGCCTGATTTCTTAAATTTCCCAATTGAGTTTTTATTTCTTCAAGCGTCTCGGGCAGCAGAAGATCTCTCTTGATGGCGGCAGCGATGGCCTTAGGGTCTGTTGCAGTGGTGAGGTTTTCGGGCAAGCCGGTAGCCGTCATAGTACCGGTCACAATAGCATTAGGCACGGCCAATCCTCTGCTCGTATATGCATTAATAATCGCGGCAGCTTCGCTCCTCATTTGGCGATAAGCATCGCGGCTTTGCTGACGCTCTTTGATTAGCTTTTGTATGGCACTGCTGATGGCGCTGCGATTGTTATTATTTCTCACGATTTCAAAATCTCTGTGTACGGGATTTCCCAGTTCCTCCATCACAAGATTTCCGCCATCATTGGCAGGAATAGGGAATCGACCGGTGCCATCTACGAAACCATTAAGCCCAGTTTGAATTCCCTGCAATTCAGTAATTCTGTCATTTACATCTTGCTCGTTTGCAGCTTGCACATCCATCGCGGCCAATTTTTCAAGATGGGGAAAGATTTCCCTTTGGACTTCTAAATCCCTTATTGCTTCTGGATTGCTTGGTTGTCCGCCCGTCACTATGCGATACAGTTCTGCAGGAGTCATGGTTTGAGCAAGATCCATGACGATCGCCCTGTTGACCGGTGAAACATCGCGCAAGGCATTGCGCAAATTTTCATTCACAAATAGATGCTCCGCAATCTCACGGGCTTGGTTGGCAGTGAAGACAGTGAAGGGGGCTGGAAGAGCACCCAAGGTAACTCCTCTAGCAGTAAGATCAGCCACGGTGGAATTTTGCACCGCTGTTTGAATTTCATTTACCGTCCTTTCACGTCTGTTCCAATAGGCGTTTGTAAAGTCGATTTCCACGTCCACATTGCGCAGCACACCGGTGCCGTCGATGTAATGACCCTCAGCATGATTATTATGCAACGTCTCGGATGCTTGTGCGAAATGCGCTTCATCCACACTTGCGCGGATGGTTCTTCCTGCTCTCTCCTGGCGACGTAATACTCGCTCTTCCTCTGTCAACGCCTCTTCGGCGTACCGATTGCTTTCAGCCGCATATTTTTGCGGCAAAGATAAACCGCCCGCAAATACGCGAGCCGCACTTGGCGGATTGATTGCCTGGTACATGGCGTACTGGATCTCGCCGTTGATACGTCCAATATTTCCAAGAGCTTCGTTTTCCCTCGCATTCACGGCACGGCGCACGCGCAATATTTGCTCGTGGTTATCCTCCTGCTGCTGGGGGGTGAGTGGGTATTGCGCCATAAATCTATTCATTATAGCACAAAAAAGGCTTCTTTGTCACCTTTAATCCGCATGGGGCTTTAAAGCCTCTTCTAATAAATTACTTTTGCTTTTTAGGCAGCTTTTTTAGCCTTATTGTCTTTTCCATCAGATTTAGCTTGATCGGCCGTTTTTTCCGCAGACTTAGCTGCATTTTGTGCTTTTCGTTCTTCGAATTCTTTTTTCATCTCCTCGAACGTGGGATGGGCAAAGGCACTGTCCTCGTCCGATCCGGGTTTCATGCCAAACGCATCGCCAAAGGCGGCACGGAAAACATCATGATAGGACTTGGTTTGCATCTCCGCCAAAACTTGCGCGGGCTTTTGTTTTACATACTCCGCGGATTTCCATTTCCAATCAGCTATCTTAAGCGCCTTGTTTTTCCATAGAGAATCATCTGGTGCCGCATTGATGAGCTCCTCTTTAAAAACCTTGAAGAAATTCTCACGAATTTCGGTTATGTCTGTAGTGTGAATTCCGTGATCGCGCGCAAATTGAAGTGCTTTAGCCCCTTCATTTGCCAGAATCTTTGCGATTTCTTTAAATTGCTTCACTGGTTCTTCGCCTAAATCAAGACGTGCGGCACTTATCTTGAGTTCTTCATTTATCTTCTTTTCTTTTTGTTCGTCGGCAGACTTTAAGGCAGCAATTAATTCACGCAATTTTACGATTAACTCATATGCAAATTTTTTTCTGAACTCATTTGCTTCCGGAGATGATGGTGCGCGATTCGTCATAAAATTGAAAATGTGATGTATTAGGGATTTACTGCGGGTTTCTTGGCAACCGTGGCATATCCGTGCGTCATCCTTCCCAGGATTTCCAAGAATTCAGGATCGTTTACATCATAGTTTTTTTCTACATTATTCATGATTACTTTCACGGCAGTTGTATCAGTACCGACAATGGTAACAGGTATTTGCCTTCTGGATGACCACCTCTTGTACCAGGGCTTTTCAGGCAATTTCACCGTGCCCTCTATTTTCATATCCGAATCCATTTCCTTTAGGAATTCTAACAATGAGAATTTTTCATTCTCTTCCGATTGGCTTATCCTCATAGAAATCAACATATTATTGAGCTGAGTTCTGGGATAATCTTTTGAAGTATCCATTGTGAAAGTTGCACCTGGAAGGCTTCCAAGAAGTGACTGGAAAGCAGCATTGTCCTTTGGATCGATTATTTGTTCTGGATCGTTCCCTTTTCGTACAATGACTTCATCCCCAACAGTGCCTCTTACGTACATAGCGTTCGCTCCTTCTCCTTTTACTAATGACATGTTTGGATACATCGAAATAAGCCCACGTTGTACGTCCACGACTTTCTGAACTGAAATCGTTTCAATCCTATATCCCTTTTTGAATTTGTCCTCTAGCTCTTTTTGTTTAGCGGGCAAATCCTTGAATTTTCCTAAATACTCTACAGTATCCATCGAAATGTCTTTGGAATTGGTGCCCTTCTTCAGCATGATAGTAACGATTGCATCAGAAGGATTCGTTTTTTCTTCTAATGTTTTCTTCACATCTGAGAATTCGCCTCCTTTCAATTTATTCATCTGATCTTGCGGAATTTCTTTTCCAAGTAAGCCTAACAGTGATGCCTCTGAGAAGGCGGAAAAATGAGCAGGATCATTAAGATGAGCCTGAATCATCTGCTGTAAAAGTCCTATCTTACCAGCAATGGCTTCTTCACTGAGACTTGAATCAGATCTTAGAAATGCTTCATACTTGTTCAAAAAAGCAGGAATACGCTTTTTTGCGAGCGCAGGATCTCTAGTGATACTCATGAGAATGTAATTCGTATCCTGTTGACCAGTTCCTTCTAAAAATGCCTTTAATGATGGATCTACATTCGCTGCTTCCTTTACAGAATCATGTTTATCAACCCATTTATTGGTCTTGCTTGTACTGATTAATTTTTTCCTCTGCTCATCAACAAAAGTATTCAGAGCGTCAGTTTGTACTAAATGTGCTTTTTCAGCATTAAATGGTTTTACAGCTTCTTCAATCTTTTCTGGCTTAAATTTCAGCGCTGTAAGAACTTTTCTCAGTCCTTCATCAGCCTCTTTTGAGGCTGCATCCAGCCTGGCGCTGGACTCGATATATTTTTGTGTCTTCTTTTCTGTATTTGCCACAAGTGCCGCTGCCGCCATTGTTTGGTTTTCAGAAAGAGCCTTGGTGATATCTTGTTTAGTTGTAGTGCTCAAAGTCGTGACTTTTTCTGCCACCTTCGTTCTAAGATCTTGGAGTGTGATAGGAGGCTGTACATCATTACCCAATGGTACAAGTGCATTTTTACCAACTTTATTTGCCATAGAGGTTTGGGAAGTTAAGAAATCTTTACAATACTATCACTTTCTGTCAATATTGTCAAAAATTATTGTAATGTTTTCATGAGAATCATCTTTTCTCTCCTTTTTCCGCCTTTTCTCCCACCAAACCCACCCCCACACGCCCCCATTCCCCAAAACCATCATCAAACATCAAAGTATCCATCCCAATCCCATCGCTGTACTAGAAGACGTCATTCCCCCCTCCTCACTTACCTGCCCGGTCAGCTGAGAGTAAATCGCGGGAGTCGACTTCGCAGACTTGGAAGATTTTGCCTTGGAGGAAGAAGCCTTCTTCGCCGTCACCTTCTTGGCTGTCGCAGCCACCTTCCTTACTACCGCGGCCTTCACCGCGGTGCACAGATTTGTTCCACCGGGGGTGGGTGACGTGCTGATGCACCAACTTTCTTCCCCTTCTTGAATAATTTTTGTATACGCATATCCCTTCTTCATTGATGGCACTTTTAGCTCATCCATTAGGTCTCCGTTTGAATTCACTAATCTTAAAATATCGCCGTCATCATTCAATTTTATTACCAGGTCTTCACCTGTGATCACTTTGAGTTCTCCCGGCTCAAGAACCACTCCCGAGAGAGCATGGGGCTTGCTGCCTTCGTTCACTCCGTCATCGATCGTCCAGCCGGTGAGATCTGCCATGTCTACTCCCCTGTTCCATAACTCCACCCATTCGCCGTCGTCGGAAGAGAGCACCACTTCATTGATGACGATGTCTTGCGAACCCTCTGCCAGATTCCTATCTCCTTCAGGATCAGAACTTTCAACAGATCGGAGGTAACGCTCGAAGTATCGCAGGGACCAGATGCCTTTCTTCTCTTTCTTGGCCATAGCCTCGGCTTCGCGATAAGCATCGGATGCGGCATCGCCGACTATCCAGGCATAGCCTTTTTCTAGCAGAAGAATACCCACATCTTTGCCTTCAAAATTCACGAATCCCCTACTTCCATTCCTCTCTTCCGTATCAATTTGTAGTTCAATTTTTTTATTTATTAGAAGGGCTGAAATGAAATTCATAGCTTCCAATCCTATTTCTCTAATTGCCAGTGGAGCGTTCGCAAAATCCACTATTCCTATGTTCGCGAATCTCACCCTCATCTCTTTCTCCGATCCGGTATCCACTATCAACTCCCCGTCACGTACGTTCTTCACTATTCCCGTTAGCATCTTCCTGCTCGATGCAGAAGATGCAGCGGCGCCTTGGCCGGAGGTTTGCCCAAACATGTTTGCCTTTCCGGGTGTCGGAGTCGCAGTCCATAGGAAGCCTCCCGTGGAGGTGAGGGCGAACGCCTGACCCGACTTCACCTTCCCATACTCGATCACTTCCTGCTTCCCGCTCGAGCCGGCAGGGGGTGTGAGGCGCACTGCGTCGTCTTCATTGTTGAGGGCGATGCCGGTGTCGGTTCTCTTGAGCACCAGCCACCCGCCGGCCGGGATGGTGAAGGCGCCCAGGGAGTAGGGGGTGCTGCCTCCCTCTTCGTCGTCCAAGGTCCACCCGCAGAGGGGTGCCGGGGCGGCGGTTTTGTTTGCCAGCTCGATCCACTCCCCCTCCTCATCATCGCCTTCCGGGTCGGGCAGGAACTCACTGATGACTACGCCGGCAAAGATGCTTGGGGTGCAGGATGGGCGGGCGACCGACTGCGGTGCATTCGCACTCTCCGTTTCTTTTTCCAATGGTGTGACCACGCTTACCTGCGCAGTCTGTATCACTGTATTACTACAGTAGTCTGTGTATTCCAGGGCCAGTTCGTAGTCTCCAGGGGTGCCGTATGTTTGGCTTGGCGGGTTACAGGTATCGGCCTCCGAGCCATCGCCAAAGTCGAACCGGCAGCGTGCGCCAGAAGCCACTCCAGACACTGCCTTTGCTTGGACGTTGACCGTGGTCTTCCCTACCCCGGTCAGCTGTCCGCTTTGGATATCGATCTCCACTTCCGGAGGCAGCACCTCGTTGACCAAGCCGGGGGTGGGGCGGCAGTACTTGGTGATCTGACCGGCCGGCTCGCGACCGATGCTCACGCCTTCGATCACTCCCGGATAGAGGAGGGCATCCATCACCTCGCCGCCCTTAAGCAGCTGCACCGTGCCACCGGCGTTCGGGAGGCGGAGACCCTGGCTGCCGGCGGCGATCACCGCGCGATCGTTCGGTTCGAGAGTTGAGTCTTGTCCCGAGGCGATAGTGATTACGGATGTGCCGGACTTAAGCGACCATCCTGCTATATCCACGCTGCCCGAGCCGGCGTTGAGCAGCTCCACCCATTCGGCTTCGTCGCTGCCCACGGGATCGGGGAGGAGTTCAGTGATGTGGATAATCAAGGATTGGGAGGATGAAGAAGATTGGGAGGAGAAAGAGGACGATACAATTTCTTCTAAAGGCTCCGATGATGTACTAAAAAATTGCGATGATACTGATCCACTTTCACTTTCTATTAAGGGCTGAAGTGAAATTGAAGAATTTTCTATTGAACTACTATTTTGTTCGCTTATTTGTGTTGATGATGCGACAGAAGAAGCTGCTCCTTCTTCCTGCGGGTGCTCGGGTTTGGGGTCGGGGTTTGGTTCAGGTTCGGGCTCGGGCTCCTCTTTAGTAGGCATGCCATTCGTTGGTGTGCCGTAGATGATGGCACCTTCATCAAAACCGATCGATTCCGTGGCCGTGCGCCAACTTGTTTTGAGCGCGCCCGAGAGCGACATCGCGATGCGTTCCATCGATGCTTTTGGCGCCGTGCTTCTGCCAGCGAAGGGATCGCCTATGGCGTCATCTACCTCATCGACGATCTTCCCGCTTGCATCTCTCAACCTCAATCGTAACTTGGTGTTTGGCAGCGAGACATCCGTGGTCACGATGTCCGGCTCCACCATCAGACGTGACTCCGTCGCGGCGAAGTTACTTATGAGGAGATAGGAACCGGATTCCATCAGGGAGCCGCTCGCGAACTTCACCATCACGTGCTCCAGGCCATCGGATCCAAGGGTGGAGAGCGTCCAGCCGCTCATAGATTGAATAAATAAATTGTTCTCATTTCGGTTGTTCCGGTCTTCTTTTGTTTCAAAGCAAGCCAGCTCCAGCCATTCATCCGATGTACTTACGTCACTCCCCGCCCATAGCACTTCATTGATAACGATGGCGGCGGAGGCGGCGCGCGGAAAGAGAAAAGATGCGAGCAGAATCCAAGGCGCCAGGCGAGAAGCCCGGCTGGGGGTGCGGGTGGTCATGCCTACAGCACACCAGAGCTTGTACAGCTTCAGAATGCGTTTGCATCAAACAAATACAGGAAAGAGCGAATGATCTTTTCCCAGATTCAGAATTCCGGTTCTTCTCCTGAATAGAACATCCATCGCTCGCGTTTCGGTTTGGAAGTCCGTATACTTGCCGCAGCACAGGAATTTTCCTCTCCCTTCGATCGCCGATTTTCCTCATTCATGAGCCTCATTCGCCTGTTCTACGGCCTGATGGAACACCTTAAGGCTTTTGTCCTGCTCATCCCCCGGCCAGCTTTGGCCAGTGTCGATTTATCCGCGCGTCGAAGGAGTGCCCTATCCGTCACTCCCCTCACTTCCCATGGATACACCCGTCTTTCTCCTGATTTCACTCCTGGCAGGCGCCGGGATTGGTCTCGCTCTCGGTCGCGTCTGGTTTAGCAAAGGCAAAGGCATTTCGCGTGCCCTGCAGACGGAAATCGACAAGCAGGAACAAGAGCTTTCGCGCGCGAAGATCGCCGTTTCCGAGGCTCGCAGCCAGGTAAAAGCCGCCGAAGCCGAGGCCAAGGCCAGCGCCAAGGAAATTTTGACCGATGCGAGGCTCAGGGCCAACGAATTGGAGGCCGGCATCGTCAAAGAACAAACGCGCGTCGAAGAGAAAGAGAAGATCCTCGATGAGAAAGTGAAAGAAGTCGAGCGCCAGCGCGGCAATTTGCAGAAGGAAGAAGAAGAGATCAAAGAGCTGAAGACCGAGCTGAAAGATTCCCAGGCGCAGCACCGCGAGGCCTTGGAAAAGGTGGCCAAATTGAGCCAGGAGGAAGCCAAGGAGGCGCTCAAAACCGAGTTGGAAGAAGAGTTCTCCGGGTACTACGCTTCGCAAATAAAGCTCGTGAAGGAGCGCATTGAAGAAGAAGCCGAAGACAAGGCGAAAGATCTGCTCTCGCAGGCCATGCAGCGCTACGCCTCCGAAGTGGCTACGGAATCTACCGCCACCGTGGTGCAGCTGCCGAGCGATGACGTAAAGGGCAAGATCATCGGCAAGGAAGGCCGCAACATCAACGCCTTTGAAATGGCTACCGGCGTGGACGTGATCATCGACGATACGCCAGGCGTGATCGTGATTTCCGGCTACGACCTGGCCCGCCGCTACGTGGCCAAGCTCTCTATGGAAAAACTGGTGAAGGACGGCCGCATCCAGCCCGCTCGCATTGAAGAAATCGTGGCCAAGATGAAGGAAGAAGTCGGCAAGATGATGCTCGAGTTCGGCAAGCGCGCCACCGAGGAACTGGGCATCACGGGCTACCCGCAGGACTTGCTCAAGATCATCGGCCGCCTCCGATTCCGCACCAGCTACGGCCAGAACGTGCTGAAGCACTCCGTGGAAATGGCCGGCATCGGCCGCATGCTCGCGGAAGAAATCGGCGCCGACCCGGCTATCGTGGTGGAAGGCTGCTTGCTGCACGACATCGGCAAGGCGCTCGACCATGAGGTAGCCGGCACGCACGTGGAGATCGGCGTGGAGATCTGCAAGAGATTCAAGGTACGTCCCGAAGTGATTCACTGCGTGGCTGCCCATCACGAAGACATTCCCTTGGAATCGCCCGAAGCCTTCATCGTGGCCGCGGCCGACGCCATCTCGGGTGCCCGCCCGGGTGCCCGCAGGGAATCGATTGAAGACTACTTCAAGCGCCTGCGTGAGCTCGAAGAATTGGCCAAGGGCTTTGAGGGCGTACACCGCGCCTTCGCCGTCTCCGCCGGCCGCGAGATCCGCGTGTACGTGGATACGGGCCGCATCGACGACTTGAAGCAAGTGCAGCTGGCCAAGGACATCGCCAAGAAGATCGAGAACGAATTGACCTATCCGGGTGTAATCAAGGTGAACGTGATCCGTGAGCGCAGGATTGAAGAGATGGCGAAATAGGTTGTTACCCCATGGACACACGTAGCGACGGGCCGCGGCTCGTCGTTGCGGGTGTTTAAGGAAGGTTTCGCGAAATCAACGATTTATGGTATAATGATGTGATGTCCCCGAACCTGATCACAGGCGTACTCACCGTCGCCGCTCTCGTGACGACTGGCGCCTCCTCGCAGGAACGCGTGTTTTATCGTGATGGGCAGCCTTATGAGCCTCCCGCTCAGTCTTCTTCGGCGGCGAGCACGATGGAAATCATCGAAATGCAGCAGGCTCCCGCTCTGCCGATTGTCGAGACTGCAAGCTCGGCTTCATCCCAAGCTTCCTCACAAGCCTCATCCCTGGCCTCATCGGTTGCAGCCTTGCCTGTCACGGTGACCGAGGAAAGCCCTGAAGAAAGCCGATTTCCTTACGCCGCGGTGATCGGAGGCGGCGCGCTGACGTTGCTGCTTGGCGGACTGTGGTACGGCAAAGACTTTTTGAAGCGCACACCCAAGATCGATCTCCCTGCCGCGCCGACGCCGACGCCTTTACCTCCCACCATTGAACCGGGACCGTCAAAGTTGCAGTCGCTGGTCGACAATCTCAAGCCTCGGGAATAACTACGTTTCCAGAAATACCAAAATAACAATGACTACACATAACACAAACCATCGTCTGAATACCTATGCAGCCTTGGCCGTTATGAGTATTGCCGTTCTCGGTATCATGACGCTCGGCAATGTGCCCACGAGGGCGCAGGTAAGCGGTTTTACCGATCTACCCGCGCAATCGCCGCAGGCTCAAATCGCCGACTATCTCGCTGCAAGAGGAGTGATCAGCGGCTTTCCCGATGGCAGCTTTAGGCCGCTCGATGCCGTAAACAGAGCCGAGGCCGCGAAGATGCTACTGCTCGCCGCCAAGTTGAAAGTGTATGACCTCAATAACAGCGGCTACTTTAAAGACATCACGGACGACGCCTGGTACGCGGACTACGTTTTATCGGCTGCGGGCTACAAGATCATCCAGGGCTACCCCGACCGCACGTTCCGCGCGGACCAAGGAATCACGGGTGCGGAGTTTTTGAAGATGATTTCCGTCGCATTCCAGTTGGAACAGAACCTTTCTCATAACTACACCGACGTAAATGAAGATGACTGGTTTTCGGCTTATGCCGGGGCTGCAACGAAATATCAACTGTATCCGGATAGAGATGTAACACTGCGTCCGAACGAGCCGCTCACTCGCCTCCACGTGGCCGTGGCTCTGTACCAGATCCTGCGTTTCGAAGCAGGCGAATTTACTCCGACTTCACCAATGACAACGGGTGGCACCATGTCCGCAGCGTCTCTTAGGGGCGCCGCACCTGAAGAAGAGCCGTACGATCCCTACTACATCCCCGCCAACCAAGAAAGTTCCAGGCCTTCCACGCTTCAAGCGCCGCCTCCGGCCAGTAACCCGTATTTCTACGTAGTACCCGAACCGGATTATCCCAGACCAAAAAGTAAAAGCAGTAAGTCCGCCGGCCTTTCTGCGGGAAGCGCCTATTCGTATAGGCCGGAGACTTCGAGGGCCAATGAGTGCAATGGGCATCCGGAGTGCAGTAATTGATTGTGGACGTAAAGCCGTCGTTTTAGGGCAGGGCTTCGCTTTATGGGTCGCGGGTTTGAAACTCGCGCTATGGTACG
Organism: uncultured Candidatus Peribacteria bacterium; assembly: GCA_964439155.1. Lineage (GTDB taxonomy): Bacteria > Patescibacteriota > Gracilibacteria > Peribacterales > Peribacteraceae > CAYTNJ01. Next base: position 15,166 of record CAYTNJ010000013.1, read on the forward strand.
GGGATGAACGACGCATGTTTGTGTGTTCTTCATGGAAAGAAAAAAACATACAGAACCATTACCCAAAATATCCCAGCGCGGGTTTCAAACCCGCGGTCACCGGGGCAATCGTTCAGTTTACTACGTTCGTTTTGTGTATATTTAGAGAAGACAAACATCTTTACTCTCTCAACCTCACCACACCTCCCCTCTCCTCCAGCATCTGATCTTGAATAAGTTTTTTGATCAGATTATTCAACCAGGGTCTGTGCTCTTTGGCCCAATCTGGGGCGACAGTGCGACCGATGAGTTCGGGTTTTAGACCATCAGGGTGCTCGCGGAGAGCATCGACTATTTTTCCGCGGATGATACGGTTGGGCACGAAGCGGCCGGAAATGATGCGGCCGGGTTCTTTGGATTCTGATAATTTTTGTTTAGCCCTTATTGGAGAGATAAAGTTCTTCTCGGTGGTAAGCATTATGCCTTTGGCGGTTAGCGGGCAGATGGACCATTTTGGACTGCGCTTGGTGCAGACGATCGATCCGAAATCCATTAATGCCGCATGCCAATCGGCTGCGGAGCCCTGGAGTAAGGCCTTTTCTAGAATTTCTTCGGCGATTTTGCTTAGGTCTTTATCCCCCACCTCCCAAGTTCCATCTTCACGCTCCGGACCCACGAATGTTCTATGAAGAATGCGCCGGATGTTCGTGTCGATGCAGGGAGTGGGAATGCCGAAGGCGAAGTTACGGATTGCTGCTGCCGTGTAGGCGCCGATGCCTTTGATCGAGAGGAGTTCATCGAGTTCCTGTGGGAAAACACCATTGAAGCGATCCCGGACGATGATGGCGGCATCTCGAAGACGAAGAGCGCGGGAGTTGTAGCCCATGCCTTTCCACGCGACGATCACATCTTTATTTGATGCGGCGGAGAGGGCGTTGATATCCGGGAACTTCTCGAGGAATTGGCGGAAGATGATTTTGACCCGAGGCACCTGTGTCTGCTGGAGCATGACTTCGGAGACCAGGATCATGTAGGCCCGCTGCGTATCATCCTCTATCTGCAAATCGCGCCACGGAAGCTCGCGTTTGTGGCGGGCGTACCAGGACCAGATTTCATCGACGAAGGCTTGGATGCGTTGCTTATCGTTCATCACTCTCAGTGTACGGGTGAGATCAAGACATAGCGAAGGCCGCACCCGGTAAGAGGTGCGACCGTTCGTCCGTTACAGCTCGGTCATGAACAACATGTTCTGCCATGCCTCATCTAGGGACTTGGACTTCTGGTGAAATTTTATTTTTTTCGACCAGTAGTCGGTTTCTTGCTGCACGACCATCTCGCGCAGTTTGAGCAGCAGCGGAATGTTCGAAAACAGCACACGCCATTGCTCGTCGGTGAGACGGTCGGGGCCTTGGTGAGCCACGAAGACCGGCTCGAAGAAGTCATCCCAATCCTTCTGCGTTTTGAGCACCTTCTTGCGACGCGTGAAGAAACTCAGATGACGATCGTACAGGCCGCCATGGAACTCGCGGAAAACCTCGGCCGGTTCGACCATGACGGCCTCCAGGCCGCTGATCAGAACCTGCCTCTGTTCATGGTTCAGAGCCATGCTTTGGCCTGCTTCGTCTTGCACGACGATCTGATCGACCAGATCCAAAAACTGCTTCTGCACTGTCATTGCTCGGCTCCCTTTCCAGCATGTGAACGGGCGAATTTGTCGACGCACCCTGCGTCGAACTCCGGCAGACTACTCAGGTTTTTGGTAGCGTCAATGTCTTTTTGCCGTTTGCATTCACTAAAACGGACCTGACGGCCTAAAACGGACCTGACGAACAGGGCGAAAAAAGGCTGGAAAATAGGATTGCAGCCAGGATTTGCGTCGAAATTCCGCTATACTGCCGGCTCCCACTTTTGCCGATGTCCGTCCTCTATCGCGTCTTCAAACGCGGCATCTACCCCCATCGGCGCTACTTTTGGGCCGCAGTGGCTACTTCCCTCACGCTTTCGGCGCTGTGGGTGATCGAGCCGCTGTATGGGCGCTACGCGATAGACAAGCTTCTTGCGACCGAGAATCTTGAAACCGCGAACCTACTTCGGGTGCTCGGGCTTTGGCTTTGTATCTATATCGCTATCAACGTAGTGCAGGGCTTCACGTTTTATTTGCGCTGGAAGATTCAGGAATTGCTACTCACAACCCTCCGTCAGTCGTACTACGAAAAGATCCTGCAGCTGGATATTGCGCATCATGTGCGCTCCAAGAGCGGCGAACTGATGAAGCAGATCGATAACGCGGCCGATGCGACCGTGGATATGTCCCGGCAGGTGTACTTCGAGCTTTCGATTTCCTTTCTTACCTCGCTCGTCTTTTACGTGGTGAGCTTTCGGGTGAGCTGGCAGCTGGCGAGCATCTCCATATCGCTGCTGCCCGTGTACCTGGTGCTGCTCAGCTTGAGCGTGTGGTGGACGCGTAAGTATTCGGAGCGCATCAACGAGTACTACGTACGAGCCGTTGGGCGCGGGTATGACGCAATCACGAATATCTTCACGGTAAAGTCGAGCGCTTCGGAGGATCGCGAGCTTGCGCGCATGAGTGACTTGCACGGCGAGGCGCTGCGTGAATCGGTGAAGGCCAACACGGTGTGGGCGATCTTGGAGGGCATCGGCTACTTCATGATCCTGCGTATTCTCCTCACCGGCATCGGCATTTATCTGTATGCCAAGGGTCAGCTGAGCTTGGGGTCGCTGTTCTTCTTCCAGTTCTCGTTTTTCCGCTTGGTGGTGCCGTTTGAAATGCTCGGCAACATGATGCCTCGGTGGAAATACCGCCTGGAGAAAATCCGCATGGCCGAAGCCATTTAATCCAATGACATCCTGGTGAAGAGCAAGCCGGATGCCATCATTCCGCACACATTGAAAGGAGCGATCTCCTTCAAAGACATCTCCTTCTCTTATGGCGACGCCGATGCGATCAAAAACATCACGCTCGACATTCGCCCCGGGGAACACTTGGCGTTGGTGGGCCATTCCGGTGCCGGTAAATCCACCGTGGCCATGCTCTTAAACCGTTTCTATGACGTTACCGACGGCGCAATCTTGGTAGACGGCACCGACATGCGCGATTTGGATGTGCATTGGTGGCGCAGCCAGATCGGCTTGGTGCTCCAGGAGAACATTACCTTCAACGACACGATTAAGGAGAACATCCGCTACGCACGCCCAGATGCGACCGACGCAGAAATCGTGGACGCCGCGACTCGAGCATCTGCGCACGCCTTCATCAGTAAACTTCCGAAAGGCTATGACACTCTGGTCGGCGAGCGGGGCATTCGTCTTTCGGGAGGAGAGCGCCAGAGAGTGGCCATTGCCCGCGCGATTTTGAAAAAGCCCTCGATCGTCGTGTTGGATGAAGCGACGAGTGCCCTCGATTCCATCACCGAGCGCGAGGTGCAGAACGGAATCAAGTCCCTTATAGAAGGAAGGACTGCGGTGATCATCGCCCACAGGCTTTCGACGGTGCGTTCGGTGAATCGCATCGCGGTGCTGGCGGATGGCAAATTGATCGCGTGTGCGCCGCATGAGGAATTATTAAAGACGTGTGATGCGTATCGGACGATGGTCGAATTACAACAAGGAGGAATACTTGCGGAATAGTTGAGCTGCAGCCCCGAAGGGGGCCCTTCGGGCCAGGGCGGGATGTTCGCGGAGTAGACACGACGAACCCGCTGCCTTCCTTGGCAACGGGCGATCTCCGAAGAGATGTCAGTAGCTTTTTTTCGGGATAGCCAGGGGGGTTTCTTTTTGGAGATCCTCCTGTGCTTTTTCTTGTTCGGCCTGCCAAAGCTCGTATTGGCTTTGTAAGAGTCGTCGCTTTTTGGAGAGCGCTTCAAGGCCGGGCGCATTCTCGGCTTCGGCGTTGGCACACACTTCTTCCAGAAGCTGTGCCATCAGCCTGTCTGATTTCGCGTGGTCAACCGCCCTGCTCTCCATCGCTTTGCGCAGATACGCCTTAGCATCGTCGAAGCGCCGGACATTGGAGAGCGCTATGGCATAGAGGAGATACTCCTGACTGCCGGCCCTGTTTTCCTTTTCCAGAATTTTCATAGCATCCCCGAGCATTTCGGCCGCCCGGGGAAGATGTCGCAGGCCGTCGTTCTTGGTCGTGAGAAGAAATTGCCCGTAACTGCCCGCGGCTTGCTCTGCAAAATTCTTCCACCACTTTTCCCATACACGCACCGCGCGGTCATATTCTCCGTCGATGGCGAAATCTCTTGCGATTCTGCCGACCCACTCATCTTTGCCGTAGGTGGCCGGATGCTCGCGCATCACGCTCTGCATCGCCGCCTCGGCGGACGCAAAGTCGCGCAGTTCCATCTGCGTCTTGATGTACTGCTCGTACATGGCGTATCCGGTCATGCCCGCGTCTTTGTCATGGAGGCGGATCGTAGTGCCGAGCGTGCGCTCGCTGTCGCTTAGACGCTCGAACAGGCGAATGTACTGCTCCGCGTGATCCTTTTTCTTCAGCAGTTCGCGTTCCTTCTCCTTAGTGAGCCCAATCGACTCTAATCGCCTGACTTCAGCCGCTTCTTTTTCCTCGTACTGCCGCTGGCGTTCAAAGGCTTCGCCGAGCGCAGTGAACATCGCGTACAGCATGATGCCGATCAGGCTGAGCACGATCAGGCCCTCGAGGATTTTCGTGATCATGCCTTTCTTTTGCTCTTTCATGGATGCCTTCCTTTCGCTGTGAATGACCCGTTCTTCACCGAAAAAAGCTTCGGCTACAGTACGATATAGCCCGGTAAAAGCAATGTTTCGGCTGCCGTTTTGGACCCAAAGTCCCGCCGTCTTCCTTATATGGTGTTCCCAGAGGAAGGTTCTCCCCCCGGCGCCAAGGTGCGGGTTTGCGTTTGGCTCTCTTCCGCTCCATCTCCCGTTGACTCGGGGCCGAAAATCCCTAGACTCATCCGGCTTTCGCAGGCTATCCTGCGTTTCGTTCGCATCTTTGTTTCCCTTTTTTCCCCTCCTTCGTTATGGCTGATGCCAAGAAATTCGTCCGCAGCAAGACGCACGTGAACGTGGGAACCATCGGTCACGTCGACCATGGTAAGACCACCCTCACGGCCGCTCTTTCCATGAACTTCTCTCCCGAAGGGGAAAAGAAGGGTTATGCCGATATCGACAAAGCTCCCGAAGAGCGTGAGCGCGGTATCACCATCAACACCGCTCACGTCGAGTACGAATCCGAGAAGCGCCACTACGCGCACGTCGACTGTCCGGGTCACGCCGACTACGTGAAGAACATGATCACGGGCGCGGCGCAGATGGACGGCGCCATCCTGG
>CAYTNJ010000014.1:0-6783 GCA_964439155.1 uncultured Candidatus Peribacteria bacterium
CCGAGATCGAACTCGCGAGCATCAGCGCGAACACCGTCGGCTTTACGGCCGGTGGTTGACCTGTCTTCGCTCCCGATGGAGAGAATATTGCAGCGTCCGATGCCGCGTATCCATGTGGCTAAATACGGTTCTCCGGTGTCGGTGTTTCCGGCCCAATGCCATCCACCCTCGGTCGCGGCGTTCGCAATCTCCCGCAGTTTGGTCAGGTCGAGTTCAGTCATCGGAATCACCGCTCGGCAGGTAGATGATCCGGTCACCGTCGTCAGCCACGTGAATGTCAGCAAGCGGGACCGTACGTAAATTGGTGACTTGCCGCCACTCGTTTACGCCCACTTTTCGGAACGCCGTGTTGCCCTCGGTGACTGTAATCGTCCCGACAGGCAGCGACGCGGCTTGCTCCACCGTTTCGATCAGGTCGCCGACCCTGAGCGGCTTGACGGGTGGTTGCCAGCGTGTGTCGCGGAAAAAGGTGCCCCGCTCGGGCGAAGTATTGGGGGTGTCGCCCCCCACCCATGCGAGTTCGCGCGCGTCGACACCGCGCGATTCGTAGCGGTACGGTTCGCCCGCCTGGAACTCATAACCGGAGCCGACTTCCTCCCACCACGGCGCGCGTTCGAGGCTCGCTTCGTGGGACTCGATTGCGTCCATGACTTCAACGAGCAGGGCAGTGAGGCAGGCGACCCCGTGCTTGTGGATCGCGGTTCCGATCTCATTGCGCAACTCAGCGCGTGTTGGTTTGTCGGTCATGGTGTCTCCTTGGTTGATTAGTTCGTCGATGATTCGGCAGGCGATCTTGATGGACTTGGCTTCGCGCAGGTCGAACACGTCACGCGCGTTCGGGTCATACGTGAACTCGGGGTGCTCGCTGGTCACGGCTTCGCTCCTAGTTGTGTGAGTGCTGCGTAGACGTGGCTGCATCGAGCGCGTCCGAATCCGGCCGTCACACCGTGAGCACATTCACACGTCGCCCACTGAGGATCTCCGGCCGGGTTGAACTGGAGCCGAAGCAGATACTCCTTCGACCCGTTAGCCCGCATTGAAGGGACTCGATACTCTCCCGGAACGTCTGTCGGAGTCAGTAGATCTTTCTCCACGATCTCCAGAGCCTTCTCCTGCACTGCTGCCGAGAACGTCCAATCGCGGGACGGGAACTCGAAAGTCACATACTCTCGTTTCGTGTGCTTCTTCATGCTGACGCTCCCGGCAAACGTACACCCATGAGCAAGTACTCCCACTGAGGCGTACTACCGTCGTCCGCCATGTTGAAAGCCCTGATGCGCCGGTTCTCGACGACGAACTTCCAACTGCCCTTGTCGATCTTGTAAAGCGAGTTCAAGTAACCCATAGACAATCCGACAGCGATCTCGCCATCTTCTGAGGTGTCACTGACTTGGTACGGCTTCGGGGCGAAGATCGCAGCCAGACGAGGGTAGTCTCCCATTACGGTCGGCACTTCGTAGGCCCGCTGATTGACTTCCAGACGGGCAGAATCCATGCCCAGCGTGATCGTCACTTCGGCGCGTTCCAGATCCCGCTTCGAGATCTTCTTGATCGCTGCTGCCCATGCTTTCACGTCCTCCGTGCTAATCAGCACGGTAGGGGACTCGATAGCAGCGTCGATGTTGCTGATAGGAAGATTCGTGCGGATCGCGTGAAAGCGGTTCGTCGATTCAACTCGCAGTCGTTGAGTATCGACCGTGAGAGCCACGGCGCAGAGAGCAGGGAGCATCGAGTCATCGCTGGCGACGTGAGATGCGCCCACGATAGCGTTGAGGAACTTCCCTGCCGGGAGCGTGATGGTGATTGGTAGTTCGATAGTCATGAGGTTCTCCTAGATAGATTGTTTGGTTGAAGGTTCGGGAGAGGCTGAGACTATCCCAGCCCCTCCCAGATGAATCAGACGAGAGCGATCTCTCGAACGAGTTGCAGAGTGTCCTCTCGGACTCGACCGTCACTCAGCATCGACCTTTTGAAGTGCGACTCCATACGCTCACGGCCCGTTCCTTTCGTGGCCCTGAAATGCTGCTGCCATTCGATGCCTGCTTGGAACAGTCCGAACGCATTATCCGAGATCGAAGCGCACGTTTCACTCGTCAGGATCTCTCGGACTTGACTCCGAGCCGTCTCAACGTTGGCTCGAACTCGATCAGTCGTGAGATGTTCTGGGGGCATCGGCTGGAAGCGTTCAATGAACTCGATCTGCTGCGAGGAAGTGATGCGCGTGTCAGCGAGAATCCGCATTACTCGCTCCCACTCGGCGACACCGGCCCTCCACATCGAGACAGCCTCTTTCGCCTGCTCCAGACGATCAGTTACTTTCGACGAGTGACGAAAGCGGAACTCGTATCCGTGCTTTCGGGCTTCAATGTCGGCAGCAGCCGACGTGTTCGCGCACACGATCCGAGTGTTGAGAGCCTGACCGCGAAACGATGACGAGCCATCGTGCGAGTTCTGGAGAGCGAACAGAGGCAGCGTAGCCCCGTTCTCGTCGCCGGTTATCTGAATCGGCTCATCGAAACGAAGTAGCACCCAGACGCGCTTGCCTCCGGCCAGACTGCCTGCCGTCTCGATGTGAATGTCGGTTCCGAGGTTCCCGACCGCTTCGGCAATGTCCCACATTTCTTCGTTCTTGACGATCCCGTAAGTGTCGTTCGTGATGCTGAGAGTCGCGCCGTTGTCTGAGCGTTGGATCGCTTGGAAGCCTTCGACCTCGCCGAACCCCTCCACGAGATCTCCGGTCGGCGTGACTTGCATCTCGCGAGCGAACACTGGGGCCGAGACAGGCTCCCAAGGGTGGGCGATGGCTTGAGCCTCAGCGCGGGTCGGTTCGGTCGGTAGGACGGCTCCGAGTTCGTGCCACGGCATCTCTCGGACGCTTAGCATATTGTCGGTGTCGGTTAGTTCGTGCGCCATGATGGTTTCTCCTTAGTCGAGTTGATTAGTTGGCGGGCTTGTAGATGGCTTTGTAACCGCTAGCGTGAACGATTCCGAGGATCGTGTCACGCTCGGCCTTGACGATGCGGAACATTTCGTCAGCCGACTCTTCGGCTTCTACGATGCTGAGGTTCGTGTGATCGAGAAGCCATTCAACGCAGTCGCTCGTGTTCCACGCTTCTCCTGCCGGGATCAGGTCTTCAATCATGTCGATGGTAATCATTCCGGTTCTCCTTAGTCGGGTCTGTCTGTCAGAGGTTCTTGAGCAGGTAAACGAGTCTGGATAGTTCTTGGTAGTATTCGCTTCGACGGGTCACAAGTTCAGTCAGTTGTACCGTGTCAGGAACGCTGGAAGCGTGGTTCCCTTTCTCAACCGCTTCGGTAATTTCAGCCAAGCGACGGGCTAGGGTGTTGCTCACCGATAAGATGGAGCGTTCTACTCCCATAAGGTCGAAACAAGTATTCTCGATCATGCGGTGCAGCGGGTTGTTCTCAGTATCAAGAATGAACTCTTCATCGTTCCACGTGAAGATGGTCTGACTTTCGGTGGCTTTGAGTAACTTCATGTCGGTTTCTCCTTAGTCGGTAACTGCTTATGTAATAAGACTAAGGGAAGTTTGATCCATTGTCAAACATATTTGAGAAAATAACTTAATTATTTTTTCGACAAGACGCTTAGGGCCTCATCGACCGACAGCACCACCTCGGCCACACCACCAGCCTCACGAATCGCAGCCAGCGTCGCCTCCTGAATCCCCGTCGCACGGGCACGAGCATGATCCTCTGACTCGCCAGCCCGTCGAGCCTTCACCTCCAGACCGATGAACCGGCCACCGAGACAGACGAGAAGATCTGGGAGACCCGGAGTCTGATACGGCCCGCCCGCCAGTTTCACGATGAACGCTTCCGGGTGCTGGTCGAGGATCGCTTTTCGGATCTTCTGCACTAGCCGAGTCTCAGGCTGACCCATAGATAAGTCCCCTCAATAAATGAAGCGGTGCGCCCCCTGAGAACCCGACTAAGAGAAAGAAGGAGGCGCACCGCTTCGGCTAGGTTACCAGACGAGACTAGCCGAGGTCAATGTCGTCTAGCGAGATCACTTCCGGCCCTTCGTCCAACTTCAGATCGTCAGACTGCGGAGCCTCAACTGGGGCAGCCTCAGCGACCGCTGGAGCCTCGAACTCAGGCACGTCGAGATCTTCCACCTCGGCAGCAGTCGAACGGCCCTCAGCCTTGAAGTAGTCCCTTACCTCGGACTTGATGTTCCCATTGTACGGTTCCCCGTCCTCCACCCGAACAGACAAATGCTTGCCCAAGAAAGCATTGAGGTTCAACTTCATCTTCTTCTTGGGAGTCGGCAGACCGATAGCCTGCATGAACGCTACCGTACGGAACAACGCACCCTCAGTCTGCGTGAGACGGTCGATCAGCATCTTGCCGTCGGCAGCCTGACCCGGCGTGTTCACGCGGTAGTAGAGCACGATCATCTTGTTACCAGCGCGAGAGTCCGTCAGTTCCACGTCCTCAACAACGACGGGATAGATGCCTTCATCGAGACGAGCCGACGAAGTTTCGCGGTAGTTCGAGAGGTCGATAATCAATTCAGTCATGTTTCATTCCTGCTTTCTACTTAGAGGTTGAATTAGTCGGGTTTGACTTCTTCACGGAGGACGTTCCTCCAAGCCCTAACGCTCGCGAGAGCGTGGACAGATCTGTGGGATTCTTTCGGCCGAGGATCGGTGGGATCTTGCCTCGGAGGTTGAACGGCATACGAGCCTTCGTACGGTACGCCGTGTCAGCCCCGAACCGGACGATATGGTTCACCGGCGGAAGCGAATCGTCTGACAGGGCATCGAGATTCTGTTCCACGTCGGTGTAGAGAATGTAGTCCGGCGTAGCCAGCATGATCGACAGAGCACCTTTCTGCACGTCAGGCACACGGGTCACGTTACCGAGGTCGTCCTCATTGATCTTCGTCTGCGACGTGAAGATCACGTGCATCGGACGTTCGCGCTCCGCGTCAGCCAGACCATACCAGAACGTCGCAAGGTCGGTCATCACGTCGAGGGCTTGACCCCACGTGCGCATATCGGCAGGAGCCGTGCCCTGACGAATCTCCTTGACTGCCGTCTCGTCGTGGCCGAGCAAGAACCGCATCGTCATCTTCTGGACTGCCGTGATCGAGTCGATCACTACCGCCTGATACTCGTGATTACCTGACGCGAGTGCGTGGTAAATATCGTCCAGATCAGTGATGCTTTTCGGCCTCACGATGTCGATGTTGGAGGCGTAGGGAGCGTTCTGGAAGGAGCGTGTGCCCTTCTCGCCTACGAGGTCGATGAATAAGGTCTTGCCGAGGCTCGCGATAGTGCTCGCTAGCGTGGTCTTCCCGCTGCCCTGACTGCCGTGAATGAGATAGCGTCCGTAGTCGCTCCCAGCCTCCCCGCTGGGGGTGAGTTGAAGTCCTGCGAAGGTGGTCATACTGCTTTCCTGCTTTCTAGTTGGGTTCTTTTTTCTCGCTTCTGGAGGCCGAAGTCCTCTAACGGATAATCCCCGTCGGGGCCTCCGAAGATCATCGCTCTACAGAGTTTCTGAAAGTCGCACCACGAGCAGCCGAGACGAGTCAGATTCCTCGGAGCCTCAGCCTCCCCTGCTTCAAGGGCCGTCCTAGTCGTGAACATACGATCAGCCGTGGAGGTAAGCGAGTTCGCGTGCGCCCGAATCACATTCCGATTGAGTGGAGCCAGCGTGCGTTGATGCCACTGGGAGAGAGCGTCAGGAGTGCGAAGGTTCTCTAGTACTTTCGACTCTAGCCGGTAGATCCCGAACTTCGCTTCACCGGCTCGTGCTCCCGTCTTGAAGAAGTCGCCCTCTTCCCCCCACGAGATCCCTTCACCGACGAACTCCTCATAGGTCGAAGCGTCGAAGTCTGTCACCGACTTGGCGAGCGTGCCGGTCTTGGTCAGTTGAGGCTTCTTTGGCGGGTTCATGCGTACGCGGTCGTAGCCGGTCGCGTTCAGCGTGTAGCCCCACTTGGCGACGATAGAGGCAATGGCCCAAGCGTACAGGTGATTCTGGGAGTCCATGAGATCGTTCTCGGCGTAACTGTCTTTAAGTGTCCGGTGTGTCTTGAGGTCGCGAGCGACCGTCAGGTTCTTGGACTCGTCGAAGAATACCTCGTCTACGAAACCAACCAGTTCTACATCATCTGAGAGACGCTTCGTGAACGGGAGTTCAACTGCCAGCGGTCGCTCGTTTAAGAGCGAGTCGCCCCAACGGTCAAGATATCGATCCCACAGGTTGCCGAGATATTCCGGGAAGGGTTCGTGAAAACGATCTAGCCATGCTTCACGAGCCTCCGAGGTGAGCCGGTTCCACCAGCCCCACGAGTGCTCTATGACTTCCTCAGCATGAGATCCCACACTCGTCTCATAATCAGGGAACCCGTCCGGAGTGCTAAGCGTGTCTGGCAGATAGCAGAGGGTTCCTGAACCGATGCCTCGACGAATACTGTCAGCCGCGCGAAGCGCGTGCCACCACGTGCCAGCGTCGCGGTCGATCAGACTGGGATCAGATTCTAGCGGGCCAAGTTTCTCGATGGCCGAGAACTGCCACGCTCTAGGGCAGGAACGGAATCTGGTCGCGCTGGAGTACGAGACTCGCAGAACGTCGGGAGGTGAAGTCATTTGTTTCTCCTAGTCGGGTTGGCTGGATTGCTACCTTATCAAACTTACTGGACGATTGCCAACTTTTCAATCCAGAAACCCGATTTATTTTTTCTCCCCAGATTGCTCCCCCAAGGCTATTTATTTATTCCCCCCCTCCCCCTTTAGGGGGAGTAGGGGGGGA
>CAYTNJ010000014.1:6793-19543 GCA_964439155.1 uncultured Candidatus Peribacteria bacterium
AAATCCGCGCAGCAGCTCTTCGGCTGCCACAGGGCGTTTGCCAGGGCGCTGCAAAATCAGCAGCCGCGCCGCGCCCTCGCCGCAGGCGATGGTGAGCGCATCGTCCAGCACCATGCCGGGCCTTACCCCTCCCCCTTTAGGGGGAGTAGGGGGGGAATAAATAAATAGACCTAAATATGGGTTAGCAATCTGGGAAGTTTTCAATTAGTCTTGAGAACCTAAACCGAATCCGACTAGGAGACTTGATGACCAATCACGACCCGAACCAGCCAGAAGTGCTCACCCAAGCGTTAGACGCTTTCGAGCGAGGCTGGACACCTCTACCGATCCGTTCAGGCAGTAAGACTCCAGCCGTCTCAGGCTGGTCAGGAATCACGTACGAGACTGCTGACGACGTGCGAAAAGTTTTCCTTAACGCTGCCGACTTTCATAAGGAATCTCTCGACTCGTTCGGCCTCAGCGTCTCGCTCGGAGAAGCCTCTAACGGCCTCGTTGATGTTGATCTCGATCACCCGAAAGCACTCAGGCTCCGAGACTTATTCCTGCCTCAGACCGCGATGATGAGTGGACGCGCCTCTACTCGTCGAGCGCATCTGTGGTATCGGGTTTCTGAAGATCTCCCCGAAGGCACGAAACGGTACAAACTGCCGACCGGCGAGACGACTGTCGAACTGAGATCTACCGGCGGTCAAACTCTCGTGCCCCCGTCGATGGCCCGATGCGTGTGCTCCAAAACTCGCAAGGGCGCATGGTGCAAGAACGGCTCACACCTCACCTACCCTGAGGCGTATCTGTGGGAAGGCGAACCGTGGGGTGGTAGGGAAGGGCCAGCCGAGATCGCTGGCAAGATCCTCGCTGCCAGAGTCGCCACTCTCGCTCTCGCTATCGTGCTCGTGGACGGGTGGCCGAGGCAAGGATCACGTCACGAGTGCTACCTCGCTCTCGCGGGAGGTCTGCTTCGTTACGGGACAGGCGACTCGGCCACAGTTCACCCGCTCTGGGAGCAGGCTCTACCCGGCCTGATTGGAGCACTCGCGACAGCGACCGACGACGAGGACGGGCCGGAGTCCCGAATCCATGAAGTCATGGGATCGACTCTCGAACGACTCCGCGAAGGTCGAGCCGTTCAAGGGTTCCCGACGCTGGCAGGCTTGATCGGGCAGGCTCACGTCGATCTTGTTATCCGGTACGCTCGCGAAGTCGAAACGATCCTCGGCCACGCTTCGCGCCCATCGTCCGAACCGATCACGACCGAAGTGGCTGGCGAGTCCCTAGAGGTGTCGATGACTGACGAGTCGGCCTATCTCGACGCTGGCGAACGTAACCCGCTCGATGAACGTTCAGCCTCATGGGAGCCAGTCAATCTCGGCCCGTATCTTGACGGCGAAGTGGAGCCGGTAGAACCCGGTCTGCTCTATCGCGAAGACGGGGTCGGCCTGATCTATCCGGGGCGAGTAAACACGCTCTACGGTCGAAGCGAATCAGGTAAGTCGTGGATCGCTTTTCAGACGGCAGTGAACGTGATCGAGCAGGGCGAGAAAGTCATGTATCTCGATTGTGAGGACGACCCTCAGCAGACCGTAGAACGCCTCCGACTCTTAGGAGCCTCGGACGACGCTATCCGGCATAATTTCACTTACGTTCGCCCTGAGTCTCCCCTCGGTGCTCTCATGTTCTCGCGATGGGGCGAACACCGGCCCAGCGACTCAGGCGAGCGTAACGATGCAGCGTTCAAGGAAGCCCTCGCGAACATCTCCCCTAGTCTGATCGTGGTCGATGGTCTGTCAGTCCTCTACGGTATCCACGGACTCGACACCAATGACACAAGCAGCACCGAGAGACTGACAGGCTGGTTCAAGAGGCTCACAGCCAACCACCGCCGGACGGTAATCATCATCGACCACACGGCGAAGAACGCTAGCCTCGGTGCTACGCCTCTCGGGTCTCAACACAAGGTGGCGATGATTCAAGGGGTGGCTCTCCAAGTCCACCCTGTGACTCGCCCCGTCCCCGGAAGGGTAGGTGAGGTGTGGCTGCACGTTGGGAAGGATCGGCTCGGAACGATTCGACAGAACTCGACTGACGAGGAATACGCGATAGCGTCTAAAGTCTTTATCCACTCGGAACCGAACCGAGTCAGGTTCGAGTTCACTGTCCCGACGACGAACGAGATTATCCTCGGAGACGATGACGCTCTCAGTCAGAAACTCTCTCAGTTGGATCTCGATATGCAAGCGGTCTGGGAAGCCTGCTCACATGAGTGGCTGTCAAGCAAGGAGATCAAACTCGGCATGATTGACAAGATCTCAGACAAGAGATTCGATAGGGCTTTGAAGTCGCTGATCGCTGACCAGATGATCGAGAAAGCGGGTGAAACGAAAGGGGCGAAATACCGAATTATTTAGGTATTTATTCTCTCCCTAATTACCTCACTTATGAATAGGCTGTAAGCCTATCATAAGTGTTTAGGGGAGGAAATAACGGGGGGAAATAAATTGCTTCACTCTCAAACGCTTTTGCTAATATGGTTCCACTAGACCCAAACCCGACTAGGAGATTCGATGACTAACCTCTTTATCCCGAAGGGGCCACGACGTTACAAACATCAGCGCGACGGCCTGCACGCGATCATTAAGAGCCGAGGCGTTCACGCGCTGCTCTTTGATCCGGGCTGCATCTACGGCGATGCCGAGATGATCGTGAACCGTGGCGGCAAGTCGTTCCGAATCGACCTCCGCACGCTGGTTCACATGCTCAACGGCGGTAGTCGTGGACGGTGGAACCATCAGAAGTGGGATCTTTCGATCCCGACCATGATCGGACGCTGGACCGAGGACGACACGCTGCGCCTCGTGCAGATCACTGGAGCATGGGAGTCCGGGGTCAAGATGACCTACACCGTCACGACGGAGACGGGCCGCTCGATCCGGGCCACTGACGAGCACCCGTTCCTGACGACGAAGGGCTGGAAGCGGCTGGACGAGTTGCAGCCCGGCGACGAGGTGCTGGTCCGTGGGCCTCAGTCGGCAGGGAAGGACCGCGAGCCGAAGCCTCGCTACCGCGAGCGGGCAGGTCTGCGTCACCACCCGTACGCCTACAAGCGGGACGCGGCGACGAGTCCGTGGCGGGTGGCTGAGCACCGCCTAGTTGTCGAGGCTGATAAGTCGAGGCTCTCGCTCCCGCAGTACCTAGAGATCTTGCGGACGGGCCAGACCCCGCCGAGGCCGATCCTGTTTCTCACCTCGAAGCAGGTCGTCCACCACAAGGACGGCAACCCGAAGAACAATCGCATCGAGAACTTGATGGTGCTCCCCTCTCAGGCCGAGCATAACGCCGAGCATGGCGTGACTTCCCGTGTGCTGTTCAAGGCTGTGCCGGAGCGTGTCGTCTCCGTCGAGCCGTACGGTGAGGAGGAGACGTTCGACCTTGAAGTGGCCGACGATCCTCACTGTTTCCTCGCAGACGGATTCGTCGTACACAACACAGGAAAGACCGCTACGACTCTTGACTACATCGCCCTGCTCGCCTTGAAGTCAGATCGACCGATTCGGGTTCTCATCGCTGCCCCACTCGCTGCTCTTGATACGTGGGTGATTCAGGCAGAAACGTATCTGCCTGATTCGATTGATGTATGGGCCGAAGTGGTCGGCGGGTCGGTACGTCAGCGAGCACAGACGCTGGCAGCGCGAGGCGGTCGTCCGTTCCGTTCAGTCAAGCCAAGTAGAGGCGAGACGATGGACTCTCTCGGTTGGCGGAAGTCGCCAGAGATCTATCTGCGCTCACGGGCAGGATCTCGAAAGATCGACGGGCCTGCCGGTCTGACCGGCCCTGCCGTGATCTTAGAGTCTCTGTCTCTCAGTTCGTTCTCTCAGCGTGCTTCGGTATCGAAGGGCGGTAGCGTCCTGATCTCGGACGTACTGCACGAGGGGGTTCTCCGGTTCTCTCCGGATCTCATTATCGTGGACGAGTCGCATCTCATTAAGTCGGCAGGGTCGAATATGTCCCGCTCACTCCATCGGTTATCGAACCACGTCCCTCGGAGAATAATTCTCACCGGCACGGTGATGCCGAACTCGCCTCTCGACGTGTACGGCCAGTGGCGGTTCCTCGCGCCTGACGACTTCGGGACGAACTTTCAACGCTTCTCGAAACGGTACGCCGACTGGGGGGGCTTCCAAGGACGGCAGGCTCTCAGATATCGGAACCTTGACGAACTGCGAACGATTCTCGCGAAGAGATCAAGCGTGGCTCTCAAAGACGAGGTGCTAGATCTTCCTCCCACGACTGACGTGCGAGTGCCTGTCCATCTGTCAGCGACCGAGGCTGCCGAATACAAACACATCAAGGACGCTCTCAAGAAGGCTCGCAAAGAGGGGAAGTTGCCTCCTGCCGGGTTGAATCGGCTGACTCAGATTCTCAAACTCCGTCAGATAGCCTCCGGGTTCACGACCGACGCTGCGGGCCAGATCGTGCCTCTCGGGGATTCGCGGGTGAAAGTCATCAAGAGTCTCGTACATGACTCGCTGGCAGGAGAGAAGCGAGTGGTGATCTTCGCGTTCTTTACCGAGGAGATTCAACGACTCACGAAAGCACTCCAGCAGCCGGGAACGACTGTCGAAGTCGTTACTGGGGAAACGTCTCAGGAATCCCGCTCAGCGATTAGAAAGCGGTTCGGGTCAGATTCCCCCGACCGTATCGTTCTCATCGCCCAGTCAGGAACTCTGGCTCTCTCGGTGAACGAACTGGTTACTGCCAGCCACGCGATCTTCGCTAGCCTCACGCTTCAACGGTCAGACTTCATTCAGTCACGTGATCGGCTTGACCGTACCGGGCAAACGAAGCCTGTCACGTTCTGGAACGTGGTCGGAGTGGGGACTCTCGACGAGTCGATTCTGCACTCGCATCGAGCCAAGACCGATCTAGAGGAAGCCATGCTCCAGCATATTCTCGACACCGCTTCAGACGAAGGATAGAATCGTTCTAACGTATTTGATAGGATCATGAGAACCGACTGACTAGGAGATCCTGCTAATGACTTTCGACCCGGCAACCGTCGCATGGGTGACTGACTCGAACTCGCTGACTCGTTTCACCGAGTCCTTGAAGGCTGCCCGCGAGATCGTCGTGGACTTGGAGACGACGGGACTCGACGAGCACGCTTCGTTCGAGAACCCTGATGACCGGCACGTGAACGCTCGGATAGTTCTTGCCTCGTTCACCCTTCCGACAGAGGACGACTACCGCGACCTAGGGAACGCTAAGCCCGCGACGTGGGTGATCCCGCTCTCGCACCCGTCCGGCCCTTTCGTCGGATCATGGAGGCAGCACCTTCTCACGGTCTGCCAGAGCGTGAAAGAGTCGGGCCGACTTCTGACGAACCATAACCTCAAGTTTGATCTTCGCTGGCTGTTCGCTCACTCCCAGATTGATCTGACAGAACAGTTCGGGTGGGACACTCAGATCGCAGCCCACCTGCTGAACGAGAACGAATCCACGAAACTGAAAGAAGTCGTGCCTCGCATCTTCGGAATCCCTCGGTGGGACGATCACGATCTCTCTACGCCGGGCGCAGCCGAAAGAGTCCCGCTGATCGAGTTAGGACTCTACGCAGCCAGAGATACTTACTGGGCGTGGAGGCTGGCAGTTCATCAACGTCGGCTCATGTTCGTGGACGAGTGGTTCGACCAGCCTGAAGGCCCTGAAGAGATCCAAGACGCTCGTCTCGGCCAACTCGCCACCTTGATCGCCATGCCAACGAGCCAGACGCTCACGCAGATCGAGCAGCGCGGTCTAGTTCTTGACTCGGAGAGAGTCGCCTCCGAGATCAGTCTCTTAGAGTCTCAGCGGGCCGAAGCGTTAGAGCACCTGCTGGCTGCCCCGTGGGTCGAGCCGGAGACTGTCGCTTCCTACTCGTTCGCTCCTACATCGAAGTGGTTTATGAACTGGGCGAATCTGGCAGTCGAATCAGGAGAACTGACAGTCGATGCGATGACCCGAACGGGAAAGCCTCAATGGTCGGGATCGGTACTCTCGAAGCAGGCTAGGAACGGGCGAGAATACGCTGCCAGCCTGCTCGCGTATCGAAAGGCGACGAAGCGGTTAGAGTTCCTGAACGGTTGGCTGACCCAGCAGACTCGCTCCGGCAAGATCTACCCCACGTATCACGCTGGCAGAGTCTCCACTGGAAGGCTCTCATGCTCTAACCCGAACCTCCAGCAAGTTGAGCGTTATTTAAAACCAGCGTTCGTACCCTCGCCGGGTCACGTTATCGCGGAACTGGATTACTCGCAGATCGAACTTCGTATCGCTGCCGAGATCTCCGGCTGCCAGCCGATGCTGGAAGCGTTCAATGATCGGCAGGATCTGCACACGATGCTCGCCTCCAAGATCAGTGGGAATCCGTTAGATCTCGTGACCGCGAAAGAACGTCAAAAGGCGAAGGGCGGGAACTTCGGGTTCATTTACGGCATGAGCGATCTTGGTTTCGTTGCTTACGCAGATCAAGCCTACGGAATTGAGTTCACTGACGATGAATCGAGAGCCATTCGACGAGCGTTCTTCGATCAGTGGATCGGGATCTCCGACTGGCATGATCGAGCAGTAGCGAAGGCACGTAGTAATGGGTTCATTGTTAGCCCGTTAGGGCGAGTTCGACGGTTGCCTGATCTTTTCAGCCCTATTGAAACCTTACGATCCTCCGCCGAGAGGCAAGCGATCAATGCGCCGGTACAGTCCACCGCCTCCGATCTTATGCAACTCGCGTCAGCGTCGATCTCAGGGAACGTGAACGGGGTCACCCCGATTCGTGAAGTCTCGATTCTTGGCACGGTTCACGACTCCATTGTGGTCGAAGTTCCTGACGATAACTGGAAGCGTCCCATCGCGCTCGCGATGAAACGCATGATCGAGGCTCCCAGACTGTTGGAACGTATCGGAGTCACTATCGAAGTACCCCTAGAAGTCGAGGCGAAGGTAGGCACGCGCTGGGGCCTCGCAGACGTAGGAATAATCACCTAACCAATCAAAGAGAAAGAAGAATCACATGAGCAAGATCCGAAAGAAGAAACTAGAAACGACTGCCGACATTATCGGTAGGCTCTCCCCTGAACAGGATCGAGCCTTTCGGGACGCTCTCGCAGCCCGGCAGGATCTGATCCGTAAGACTAGAGAACTCGACGAGGTGCGGGCACAGACTAACGCCAAAGTGGTGTCAGCCTTCAAGTCAGGGATACCGGCTCTCGTGCTCGCGGAGACACTGGACTACACCGGCTCTAGGGTTTACCAGATGATTGACGAGGCTCGCTAATGCCGTACTCAGTTCGAGAGAATGACGAGTTCGTTCTCAATCTGTTCTACGAAGATTCGTCCATTCAGAGAGTGCTAGATGTAGGGGTCGGGTCTGGGACGTATGGCCGACTTCTTAAAGGAGCGGGAGCGATTGGACGTGAGAATCTGCACGGAGTCGAAGTCTGGGAGCCTTACGAAGGGCTGTTCGGCCTACATCAGTTCTACGGGCGAATGATCTATGCGAACATTCTGACACTGACCCCAGACGACCTAGAGCACTACGACCTGATTATCTTCGGCGACGTGTTAGAGCACATTGACTCGAAGAATCTTTCTACTGTCTGGAGACTGGCGGAAGCAGTCGCTGATCGGGTTCTGATCTCGTTGCCGAAGAGTCATTGGCCCCAAACAGAAGGCGAGCACGGTAACCCGTATGAGGCTCACGTCGAGGGCCATGTCACTGGTGAGACTCTGGTGAGCGTTCTTCCGGATCTCTCGCGTGCCGAGAAGATCGACTTCGAGGACACGACGACTTTCTTTATGAGGTTCCGCTAATGCAGAAAGAACCTTTCGTCACGGTCATCACGCCGACTATTCGAGGGCGGGAAGATCTCGTGGAACGTTGCCGAGATTCAGTCAGGCAGCAGACTCTCTCCGCCTCAGACCTTATTCACTGGGTCAAGGAGGACGAACACGGTTACGGGCCAGCCCTCCTTCGAGATCATATGCTCATGCGAGTTCAAACCCCTTGGGTTGCTTTTCTTGATGATGACGACGAGTTCATGCCGGGTCATCTCGAAGTTATGCTGGACGCTGCTCAGAGAACCCGCGCCGACTACCTCTATTCGTGGTATGAGGTCGTAGGCGGGACTGACCCCCGTCCTGACGAGTTCGGGCTTCCGTGGAATGATGCCGAGCCACGGCAGACGACGATCACGACTCTCGTGAGGACGAGGCTAGCCCAGCGTGTCGGCGGATTCTCTCTCACCGGCGAGGACGAGGTGGACGATCTCGATGACCCTTCGCGGGTCTTTCATGGCGAGGACTGGAGGTTCACGCTCCGCTGTCTTGACGCGGGGGCGAAGATCTATCACCTGCCAGTCAAAACGTGGTACTGGCATCATCACGGACGTAACACGTCGGGCCTGCCGAAGAACGCCCGTAGGCTCTACTCGTGAAGTCTTCTCCGTCGGGTCACTGCTCGCTCAATCGCCGAGGCCCAGTTCTCGGCTCGTCCTTCTATCGTGTGATGTTGTTCCACTGCTGCCCTAGCCTCCGCTCCAGTTTGAAGCCTCGTCGTCGGATCGGCTAACTCTGTCAGGTGCTTTCGCCACTCGGCAGGAGTGCGAGCGATTCTGAGCGGTACAGTTCGAGCGAGTTCCCGGTGAGCGGGAGTATCGGAGACGATGGCGGGCACGCCCATCGAAGAGTATTCGAGAGCCTTCAGGTAGGACTTGGCTCGGTTGAAGATCGAGTCTTGAAGCGGGACGAGTCCCACGTCGAAGCGCGTGAGTGACGTGTAGTAGTCAGGGCCGAGTCCGACCGGAGGCATCGACTCGACAGCGTAGGGCGAGAGTCCCCAGTCTCTCGCTGCCCCCTCAGCGTCGCCGAGAACGGCTGCCTGATAAACGCCCCACTCGACGAGGCTCTTGACCGAGTCTCCTACGACTTTCAGATCGTCCGGGTGAGTGTCAGTGAACCCGGCCCAACCGAGAGTGATCTCAGCGGAGGCTGGTTTGACTCGTGCGGGCAGATTGAGGACTGCTCGCGGGACGGCGTTCGGCAAGATCTCGACTCGACCGTGCTTCCCATATCGGCTGGCAAGTGCCTCCGTGGTCACAGTCATCACGTCAGCGAGACGTGCAGCCTCATCTGTGATCTTCCAGTGAGAGTCTTTCGAGTTCCATGCTTTCGCTGCCGGGTTCTTCGGGTGAATTGACCACATAGCATCGTCAGAGTCTACGACGACGGCTGATCCGTTGGATTGTGCCCACTGTATGAATTGAAGCAGGCGGGTAGACCCGACACGCTGGAGGTAGTAGGCATCGACTTCGGTAGGGTTCTCGATTCCTTTGACCGCGTTGATTCGATTCTGTCGGTCGAGGGAGATTCCGAGACTTCCCGGTAGGTAGGTTTCGATCTTCCAGTCGGGGCGGATCTCGGAGACTGCTTCGGTGGGCCACTTGAGCCGATAGGAGCCACAGGCTGACGTATCGGCAGGCAGTACGGCGATTCTCATAAGGGGACTCTATCAAGAGGTCAAGAAACTTTTTCAGATTATTTTTTCAAATAGGTTTGACATTAGTCTCTAGTTCCCTTATTCTTATTACATAAGCAAGAAACACCGACTAGGAGAACATCATGAACATCACAGTTATCAATGACACCAAGGGTGTACAGGTTCTAGTTCACGAAGCCTCATGTGGACACGTCGCTCGGGACATTCGCAACAGCGACGGCGGAAACTACTACACAGAGACAGCCACCTCGAAGTACCAAGCATGGTACGAATACAACCAAGATTTCATCGAAGAAGCCATCGCAATGGGCGAGGATCCTGAATACAACGCATACACGTTCACGTGGGAGCCGTGCACCAAGAGCCTCCCAGCCAAGTAGCCAAGACGGGAGGGGCTTCGGCCCCTCCCCTACCCTCAAACCTTTCTGACTAGGGGAGACGAAATGTACGGAACAAAAGGTCACATCAAGAACCTAACCAAGATCCACCGCGAATACGGCCACGAGTCGATGATCGAAGAAGCCTCAATCATTCCCGGCTGGGACGTTGATGACGAGGGCCTGAAAGAACGCTGGTTCTCGAAAGTCAATTACTGTTCCCGGAACGCCTGCCAAGCAGTCGGCTGTTCGATTCGATGATTAGGAGAACTCGAATGAACCTAATCCAGCCTCTAGTGGCCGGAACCTTCTGGACGGGGCTAAGCATCACCGCCCTCGTCCTGACGGCTCAGGGCCTCAATATGACCGGCCTAGCCTACTGGCAGCAGGCAGCCTATCTACTTATGGGAGCAGTAGTCGCTTCCCTCGCTGTCATGGACTTCACCACTCGCTCTTACCACAACTCGAAAGCAGGAAAGAAATGAGCACCACCGAAGGGCTAACTGCCCCCGTCAAGACGACAAACTACGCGCAACAGATTCTCAAAGATCGCACCATGACCCCGAGAGAACGAGCCACACGAGCCACGACCTATCTGATCTACACGCTGTGCGTGGACATGGGCATCGTGCCTCCGAGTCTCGAAGAACTACAGGAGGCGTACTCGTGAGCACCGACATTTCAGAATGGCAGGATCGGCTCCGGGAACTGCTTCTCGAAGAACTCTCAATCCATGAGGCTGACGCGATGCTCAACCTCGCCACCGTCAGACGGTTCGGGCTGGTGAGTGAAGTCGTCGAAGCCTACGCGGATCAACTCAACGAGTTCATCGAGGAGAAATCCTCAACCTACCCGAGCCACATCTCGATCTACGGCTCCCAGATCGGCATCGACTATTCCGACGGGTCAGCCTCCAGCGCGAAAGCCCTACATGATCTGACGGCGGAACTAGAGGACGGCTGGACGTACGACCTCGGCAAGAGGTTCATCACCATCGAAGTTCCCAGCCACCTAACCATCGAGTTCAGTTTCGGGGACGCTCTCGAAAACCAGAACGTCAGGGACGACCTGATCCGGATCCTACGAAACCACGGAGGCTCCGTCGCATGAGGCACATTCTCATCAAACAGATTCAACTCGGAGGGTACGAAGTCACGTGCCTTGCGTGTGGCGAAAAAACGCGCCTCCGCAGCAAGAAGAAGATAAGCAAGTGGGCCAACAAGCACGAAGGAGAGCACGCATGAGCACGATCAAGATCATTCACCAGATCACGACCATGACCGACCGTGACGGCGTGCCGATTCCGGGGCGAGATCGAGAGTCCTACTTCTACCACATCAACGGGGTTGGGGCGGTGGAAGCGTGGAGGACTAGGCAGGCTTTTAGGCCCGAAGATTATGGCCCGTATTTCGGTGGCGTTGAAGTGCACTACAAGCACGAGCCTGACGCTTCGGCACACATGGCGAAGCACACGTTCTGTTACGCAACAAGTGGGCCGTGCTGGTCAGAGGGGTCATCACTCGCGTTCGACGACGCACAGTTTTATTTCGGAGACATTCCGGGAATGGCAGCGTTCCTAGAGAAATGGGCAAACCAGTATTTGCTATCAATGGAGGCCACCGCATGAACCCCTGCACGCGTTGTGGGAAAGACGACGAACTCACTGACTGTCTCGACTGTCACGAAGCGTTCTGTGCCGACTGCGACTCCGATGACCTGAATAGTTGTGAAGCCCAGACCGGGGCCGTATGCGCTGGCTGTCAAGAAGATCACACGGCTGAGTGCGAACCGTGTCTGAGGGCCATAGCCCTCGATTACGAGACACAACGAGAACTCGATTACAGGAGAGGCAAATGATTACCAAAGAAGAGGCGGCCTATGTGCTCCACTACTACGACTCATCAAAAGGTTGGCAAGGTGGCAGTTTCGCGACCGCGTTGATCCACGCGTTCACTAAGGCCGACCAAGAAAACACGGTGCGCCTCGCGAAGGGATTCCCCGGATACTACGAGGCTATGCGTCTCGCACGGTACGAGCGAGACGGACTAGACATTCTCGAAAGCATCTTCAATCCGGAGGAAGAATGACCAACCAACCAACACGCGCCGACTGGTGGCGCGAAGTGACCGACCCGGACGAAGTGATACCGGCAGGCTGCCCGGCGAGGGCCGAGTGGCCGGGTTACGCGTATGAGGCGTATGAGTCAGTAAAAACCGCAGACCGCCCGGCTCGTTTTCTGACATACCCGCTTGCAGGTATCCGCGTATTCATCGACACCCGATGGACTCCACCAACGCCACCACTCGCTGTCGGCGACGTGATCGAGACGGTGGAGGACTTGGAGCGGCTGCCGGAGGGAACGCTACTGTTCTCCACCCAACTCCACGCTTATTGGATGGAGAAAGAGGGGCACTTTGTAGCAATTGGAAGCGACCGCTGGCTGGTCGCAGACGAGGCAGCCTCCTACGGCCCCTTCACTATCCGCTGGCTTCCCGAACCGGAGGTCACCGCATGAACCCCTGCACGCGTTGGCCGCCACTACCTGCCTACAAGGTCGGCGACGTGATCGAATCCGATTGCGAAGAGGACTGTCCAACCGATGGTGTCGGCATTGTCGATGCACTTGGGACTGTTGCCCAGATATTTGATGGTGACATCATGTGGGCTAACGGAGGCGAAGATGAGTGGGGCACGTTGCTCCAGCGCCACCTTCCCCTCACCGTGATCTACGTGCCGAAAGTAGGTGGCGACGATGACTGAACTCGACCTGACCAAACTGAGGGAGGTCGCAAACGCCGCAACACAGGGGGCGTGTTGAGTCAGATTACAACGCTAACCACGACCAGA
>CAYTNJ010000015.1:0-19216 GCA_964439155.1 uncultured Candidatus Peribacteria bacterium
GGACAGAGGACAGAGGACAGAGGACAGAGGACAGAGGACAGTGATTAGACTCGTGTTTTACACGTCGAAGTATCTGTAGAACTCATGTGGCGTCGGGCGCTTGCGCTCCTCTGCTACCTCTTGGCGTTTTACGGCCATAAAGTCGTCGATGAAGCCTTGAGTGAAGACTCCGCCTTCCAGGAGGAATGAGTGATCGCGCTCCAGGCAATCGAGAGCGTGGGAAAGGTCTTCCGGGGCGTGCGGGATTTTGGCGAGTTTGGAGTGCTCCAGTTCGTACAAGTTCTGGTCGGTCGGCTGACCCGGATCGAGCTTGCGCTTGATGCCGTCCAAGCCTGCGAGGAGCATGGCGGAGAAGGCGATGTAGGGGTTACATGCCGGGTCCGGGGAGCGGAATTCGATGCGCTTGCTTTTGGGGCTGTTCGAATACATCGGAATGCGGATGGCGGCCGAGCGGTTGCGTGCGGAGTAGATGAAGTTCACCGGGGCTTCGAAGCCGGGGACCAAACGCTTATAGCTGTTCGTGGTCGGGTTCGTGATCGCGCAAAGTGCAGGTGCATGCTTGAGGATGCCTGCCATGTAGTGCATGGCCATCTTGCTCAGGCCCGCGTATTCGTCGCCTGCGAAGAGGGGCTTGCCCGCCTTCCACAAGCTCTGATGCGTGTGCATGCCGGAGCCGTTGTCGCCGAAGAGCGGCTTTGGCATGAAGGTGACCGTCTTGCCGTAGCGCGCGGCCACGTTGCGGGTGATGTACTTGTAGCGCATGAGGCTGTCGGCCATCTTCAGGAGCTCGTCGAACTTCATGTCGATTTCCGCTTGGCCGCCGGTGGCTACCTCGTGGTGGAAGGTCTCGATGGCAATGCCCGCCTTCTCCATTTCCAGCACCATTTCCGCACGGATGTCTTGCTGTTTATCCGCCGGCGAAGTGGGGAAGTAGCCTTCCTTGTGGCGGATGGTGTAGCCGAGGTTGGGCATATCCTCGCCGTCACGGCCGCAGTTCCAGGTGGCTTCGTCGCTATCCACTTCGTAGTGTCCGGCATTGGCGCCGAGTGCATAGCTCACGTGGTCGAAGATGAAGAACTCGGCCTCGGGTCCGAAGTAGGCTTTGTCGGCCACGCCGCTCTTCTTCACGAATTCCATCGCCTTGCGCGCGATCGTGCGGGGGCTGCGCAGGTAGAGCTGGCGGCTCATCGGGTCCGCCACGTCGCACATGATCGAGAGCGTCACTTCATCGCGGAAAGGATCCAAGTACGCTGTGTTTGTATCCGGAATCAGCAACATGTCCGATTCCTGAATCTGCTGAAACCCGCGGATGCTGGAGCCGTCGAACCCGGCGCCGTCTTCGAGCACGTCTTCGAGTTCGTGAATGGGTTTGGAGGTGTGCTGCATCGTGCCCGGTACGTCGATGAAGGTTAAGTCGAGGACGGTGGCTTTGCTTTTTTTGGCGAGGGTGATCAAGTCTTTGGCGGTCATAGAAAAAATAGAAAATAGAAAATTAAAAAAAGGAAAATCACGAGTTGATGATGAGCTTTTGCCGGATGCATTGTTTTGATGCAAACTCTGTTTTGTTCAGGATTTTTGTTCTGTTACTTTTTTAAACAACACTTATGGGGCGTCGATTTTTTGTCTTCCAGGAGTCATAAACTCTTATTTCTTTGAAGGAATCTGTATTTCCGGAAGTTGCTGTTGTCTAAATTGATTACACCTTGCTATCCTGCTGTCCTATGGCGAAAGGATTGCAGCATATTCTTCGGTCGGCCGGGCTGGATGACAAAGAGGCCCAGCTGTATTTGGCCGGGTTGCAGATGGGGTCGGCGCCGGCATCCGAATACGCGAAGGCGACCGATTTAAATCGCATCACGGCATATAATTCGCTCGAGGGATTGGTGCATCGCGGGCTCTTCACGCTCACGCGCAAGGTGCGCGGCAAGTGGTATGCACCGGTGAGCCCGGAATACCTGGCCGTGGAAGTGCGCAAGAACGCGGAGGCCGTAGAGCGATCGTTGCCGGAATTGCGCTCGCTGCAAGGGAATCAGTACAGGAAGCCGCATGTCCGGTTTTTCGAAGGCTGGGAAGGCGTGAAGAAAGTGTACGAAGACACCCTCACCGCCAAGAGCGAAATCCTCAACTTCGCCAACTCCGCGGTGCTGCGAGAATCGTGGCCAGCTTACGATGACGAGTACGTGGCCGATCGCGTGAAGCGCGGCATCCACCTGCGCGGCATCGCCCCCGATGATGCCGCCGGCCGCAAAGTGCATGGAGAAGATAAGCAACGCCTGCGCGAAATTCGCCTGGTGCCCGCCAAGGAATTCGACTTCACCAACGAAATCAACATCTACGATTCTAAGGTGGCCATCTGCTCGTTTGATTCGGGCTTAAAAGGCGACGCCGACATGTTCGGGGTGATCATCGAGAGCAAGGAAGTGGCGGAGACGCAGCGGCAGATTTTCGAAATGGCGTGGCGCTATGCGGGGTTGAAGGGGAAGAAGTAAGGAAGCTCTGACGGGGATATTGCTAATATTTATAATTGTTCTATAATGTAATTATTCCTTTGCTCTTTACATACTGCCGCGGGGATGCGGAGATGATGGAGCGAGGCAGGAGGATCGAGACATGCGTATCGAAACGATTGTTCTGCTGGTGTTGGCTGGCGGGTTTCTGGGCCTGGTGCTGGCGACTGTATTTTGCTGGCGACAGGCGAATACCTTGGCTCCGTCTGAAGCCGGCGTCGTCGTCAGTAGCATGAACGCCGAAAAGACGGTCGCTCACTGGTGGGAGTGCGCGGCCCGGAATACCGGCCTCGCTGCGGCCGCATGGTTGTATTTCAGCCTCTTTTTAGGCCTCGCCTGCGTGCTTGGCCTACTACAAGGCTAGAGCAAAGGACTAAAGGGGGAGCCGAAAGGTTCCCCCTCTCTTTTACGTGCCTAATTTTCACATTCTGGGTGAATTCTTAATCTCTATCGACCCGATGCCATTTGCCATGCGTCACATTTGGTCATAATCGCTGCAGTTACTTCTTTCCATTCATTTTATGAACAAGCAGGAATACATCTTAGGCACGGAAATCGATAAGGATTCGTTGCAATCGGAGGCCGCGCAACTTCTTTCCCAGCAGCGTGCGATCGATGCTCAAGTGGCCCAATTATTCGCCACCCGCAACGGACTGCAAAAGCGTTTTGACGGCGTTCGCTCCATGCTGGATTCCATCGAGAGGCAGGAGAGAATCGATACGGAGAGGCGGGCGTTTGAGGAAGCTCGCACGGCGGTCATACGGCAATTGGTCGAAGGCTCGGAGAGCCGCGTCGATGCCGATGTGAACTTGGATTACGTGGAACAAGGGGAGCATGCCGATACATGGATGTTGACGATTCGCCATCCCGTATCGTCAAAAACATCGCTTTCCGTCGAAGCGCGCATCGTTTTGCCTGATTCCGATCTCAGCCAATTCGCGCTGGCCGCTTTGCTTGGAGACAAAACCCAGACGACCATCGGCAAGACCAGGGAACTTGATCCCGATGGCGACCCTGTAGTGCCGCTCCTGAATGGCAAGTACGAGCAGGAATACCCCAATAACATTTTCAACAGTGCGTACGATTACCAGCGTGAGCACGGCTATGAATTCAGGGGGGATATCAATTTGTATGAAGACGAGAACGGCAACTATCAGCTGCCTGTCTTGCTTGAGGAGCGCTTGCTATCGCGCCAAATCGAAGAGCCGCAACCCGTGAAGCAGGAAGCAGCGGCTCCCGTTGCCGTGGAACAACAGCCCGGCGCCCTGCGCAGGTTCTTCCAAGGACTCGGACAGTATGTGGGCATCGGCGCTTAGTCTCTTCTCCTCGCAGGCAGGACAAACGGCGGTCCATCCGGATCGCCGTTTTACTTTTTCTTCTCCTCTTTTGCGTCGATTTTCTCCTGTTTCCTCCGCAGGCGGTTTAAGGTCCGTACCAGCAAAAAGAGGACGAAGGCGATGATGAGGAAGTTAATGCCCTCATTGATGAACAGGCCGTAGTTGATGGTGGGAATGCCCGCGGCCTTGGCCTCCGCCACGGTTTTCGCGGGGGTGTCCGACAGGTTGATGAAGAGGTTCGCGAAATCCACTTTGCCTAGCAGCAGCCCGATCGGAGGCATGAGCACGTCGTTCACCAGGGAATTGACGATCTTCTGGAAGGCGCCGCCGATCATCACGCCTATGGCCAGATCCATCACGTTGCCTTTGACCGCGAACTCGCGGAACTCGGAGTAGAAGGACATGCGCCACAGCCTAAAGTGTTATACTCGGGTCATGCAACAGTATCTGGAACTTCTGCGCGCGGCATTGGGAAAAGGCACCCGTAAAGACGACCGTACCGGCACGGGCACGCTTAGCCTTTTTGGCTATCAGATGAGGTTCGATTTGTCGCAGGGCTATCCGCTTTTGACGACCAAGAAATTGCATACGCGCTCGATTTTCCGGGAGTTGCTCTGGTTTTTGCGAGGCGACACCACCATCGATTATCTGCGCGAGCATGAGGTGACCATTTGGGACGAATGGGCGACCCAAGAGCAATGCGCCAAATTCGGCCGCAAGGAGGGCGATTTCGGACCGATCTATGGACACCAGTGGCGCAACTTCGGAGCAACGGTTCGGCCGGATGGCACGTATGAGAAAGACGGCGTCGACCAGATTGCGGTGCTTATCGATACCATCAAGAAAAATCCCAACAGCCGCCGCCTGATCGTGAGCGGTTGGAATCCCAAAGAAGCCGACAAGGTGACGCTGCCGCCCTGCCACACGCTGTTCCAGTTCTACGTTGCTGATGGCAAGCTTTCCTGCCAACTGTATCAGCGCAGTGCCGATATCTTCCTGGGCGTGCCGTTCAACATCGCTTCCTACGCTTTGCTCACGCACATGATCGCGCAGGTGACGGGGCTGAAGGTGGGGGATTACGTGCATACGATCGGCGATGCGCATCTCTACCTGAACCACATCGACCAAGCGAAAGAGCAGCTGGCACGCGATCCGCGTCCGCTGCCGACGTTGAAGTTGCATCCCGACGTGAAGGATATTTTCGCGTTCCAATTCGAGGATTTGGTCGTCGAGAACTACGATCCGCATCCGGCGATAAAGGCGCCGATTGCGGTGTAACGCAAAGGCCGCTAGGATCCCCGCGCAACCTTCCTGAAACATATGCCATTGGCGCCCGACATCCTCCATTCGCGTACGGTCGAGTTTTCTCGTAAGGACTTTGCAGTGAGCCGCCTGTCTGCCAAGCTGCGGGTGATGCTTATTTCGCTCATCGCCGCCGCCGACGAGAACAACGTGATCGGGATAGGAAACGCCATACCCTGGTCGCTGCCGGATGACACGCAGTATTTCCGCGATACCACGCGCGGCTGCCCCGTGATCATGGGGCGCAAGACGCATGAGTCGATCGGGCGCTTGTTGCCCGGACGTGAGAACATCGTGCTGACGCGCGGGCAGGCGGATAGCGTTCTCGAAGGAGCCATCGTCGCGGGCGACATGGAAGAGGCTCTCGCGATTGCCAAGGAGAAGCAGCCCGGCGAGGTGTTTATCATCGGGGGAGAGAAAGTATACGAAGAGGCGCTCCCGCGGGCCGATCGCGTGTATATGACTCGCGTGCACGCGCAGGTGGGCGAAGGAGATGCCTATTTCCCCGCGCTGCCGGCGGGAGAGTGGCAATTGCAGTCTTCAAAGCGCCACGAAGCCGACGAGAAACATGCCTTCCCCTTCACGTTCGAGACGTACGAACGCGCTTCCTGACCCCCTCGTTTTCCTCTTAATAGAGATGTTTTTTGAGTGTCTCGTGCTTTCGGGGACTTCGTGCATTGCGTCATATTCGCTCTGCACTGACAATGTGGGCATGACGCATCATTCATCCACATCACCGGCTGGCGAAACTTGGGACAGGTGGGATGTAGCCGATCAGGCTGAGGAGTTGGACGGCAAGGAAGGCAAGGAGGCAGCAGACGCTGCCTACAACGAAGAACTTCAAAAGGCCAAGACGCTCAGCGATTTGCAGGGCAGCGTGATGGCCGACGTGAAGAGCGTTGTGGAAGGCGATAAGGAAGCTGAGGCGCGGGCGAAAGAGATCGAGAGCGCGGTCGGCGAAGTCGCGGCCGGTCACGGCAGCATGAAGATCGATCATGCATTGTCCGGCACTGCGGTGCAGGGCTATAACAAGGGTTTTTCCCATGATACTGCCATCTCTTCGGATCCTTTGACTGCCGAGGCGGTCGTTCAAGACACGAAGACGGCGAAGATCGTCGCTGAGCATGAGGATAGCGAGAAGGACGGTCATGCCGGACAGATCAAGAACGTTGGAACCCTGATCGACGTCGACGGTGAAGAGATCGCCCCCGAGTTGCTGTACGAAGGCAACGTGGAGCAGCGCACGGAACAGGCCTACGGTGAGCGCGAGGGGCAGCCGGAAAAAGTCTATGGCGAAGGCCAGCAGCTTGTGGAGCAAATCGGCGCCGACGACGTCAATTCCTATCTGCGCAAGAGCGGCGCGAACTCCGCAAACGACGTATGGATGCAGGCGAAGATCTTGGAACAGTCTTCACTGGATCCCGATCAGATGACTGCCAAATTGAACCGGGTGGGCTACTCCGAAAAGGAAGTCGACGACATCGTGCAGCGCGTGCGGGGCAGGGCAGCCGACCTGGAGATAGCGACTGCGGCCTGAGGCAAACCATCGTCTACGAAAAAGCCCTCCATGCGGAGGGCTTTTCTTTTGCTGCAAAGAATGGCGGTTACGACCTCTTCCCTCCGATGAACAAGGCCGTCCTTTCGGCCAACTTGGTGCCGGCCACGTAGCGGGCGATGGCGCGGGTGATGATCATGCCCGTGAGCATGGAGATGATCACACCCATGCCGAGGGTGACCGCGAAGCCGCGGACGATGGAGGTGCCCACGAAGAAGAGCACTGCGCAGGTGATGAGCGTGGAGATGTTCGAGTCGCGGATGGAGGGCCAGGCCTTTTGGAAGCCCGTTTCCACGGCGGTCTTGAGTGATTTACCTTTCTTCATTTCTTCTTTCACGCGTTCGAACACGAGCACGTTCGTATCCACGGCCATGCCGATGGAAAGGATCATGCCGGCGGCGCCAGCCAAGGTGAGCACGATGTATTGGTTCGTAACGAAGAAGAGCGGCAGTTTGAGGATGGCCAAGAAGATGAGGGCGTAGATGAGGAGGGCCAAGTCGGCGAGCACGCCGAGGAAGCGGTAGACGGCGATCATGAACACCATGAGGATGGCGATGCCGAGGAGAGCCGCGTTAATGGAGCTGCGCAGGGAATCTGCGCCGAGTGTGGCCTCCACCGTGCGCTGGCCGCTTAAGTGGATCGGGGCGGGGATGGCGCCGGTGTTGAGGTCTTGGGCGAGGGTGCGGGCTTCCTGCACGTTCTGGCTGCCCGTGATCACCGCCGTGCCGCCGGCGATTTCGGTTTGTACCGTGGGGGCCGAGACCAACTGCCCTCCTACGAAGATGGCGATGCGCTTGCCGATATTGCGCTTGGTGAGTTCGCGGAAGAGCTGGCCGCCTTCGTCATCGAAGGCGATTTGAACGACGGGGATGTTCGTGGTGGGATCGAGCGATACGCCGGCCGCGCGGAAGTGCGTGCCGTCGAGTTCGGTATCCTTCCAACCGGTGGGCTTGAGCGAGAAGAAGAGGAAGCTTACGCCGATGGCTTCTTCCTGCTTGGTCACGTCGCCGTTTTGCAGCCGGGCGAGTAGCGTATTGGCGCGGGTTTCGGCGCCGCTGCCGCTCACGGTCAGTGAGTCGAAGGAGGCCACGTCCGGCGTGACACCAGCCGCTTTGTTCACGCGGATAAGGTGGTAACCGAAGGGAGTTTCCACGGGGTCGCCGACGACGTTCACGGGTTGGCTGAAGGCCGCTTGCTCAAAGGAAGGCACCAGGCTTTGGCGGGTGATGGGGCCGAGCAGCCCGGCGTTTTGCTTGCTGGGGCCGTCGGATTCCGTGCGGGCAAGAGCTTCGAAGTTGGCACCACCGGCCAATTGCTGCTTGAGAGCCTTGGCGCGCGCGAGGGCTTCTTCCTTGGTGCGCGTGACGGTGGCGGGCGCTTCGGTGGCGCCTTTGTAGGCGACTAGGATGTGACTTACGTCCACTTCTTCCCTGCCGGGCACGTAGTTGCGGACGAAGAAGATTTTGGCGGAGCCGTCCTCCATGGCCGCCACCTTCAAGTCACCCGGTTGCATCGCCTTGAGCGTGGAGATCACGCGTGCGGGCACGCCGGTGCCGAGCGGGTAATCCTTGTTGAAGCGATAGGTGAGGATGGGCTCCGTCTTTTGCAGCGTGTCGAAGGCGGTGGAGGCTTCCTGCAAAATGCGGCCCGTCTGGGTTTTGGCGTGGGTCACCTGCGCCAGGAAGATGCCGGGAACTTGTATCGTTTCCATTTGGCCCGCGGCGTTTTGCTGCGTGGAGGGCACGCTGCCTTCGATCCGCTTTATACCCTGCTCGGGAGTGAGGTTCCACAGGGCTTCGAGGCCCTTGGGCAGTTCATCGCGGAAGTACGTGTGAGCTTCCTGGTAGCCGTTGCCCAGCTCGTCGCCGAGGTCTTGGCCGAGGGTTTCCAAGGTGGTGCCGCTCTGCGTGATGCGCTTTTGCGCGTCATCGACGCTTTTGCGCACCGTACCTTCGAATTCGGCGGTCGCTTCGGTTTGCTCTTCTTTAAATTCCAACTGGATCGTCTTACCCACGGTGTCGATGCACTTTTGCACGTCCACTACTCCCGGGCATTCCACGAGCAAGTGCTTTTCGTCGCCTACGTACGAAGGCGTGATGGTCGCTTCACTCACGCCGAGGGAGTTGATGCGTCGCTCGAGCACGGTGCGAATGGCTTCCACCAGGTTTTTCCCCTGTTCCTGAATCACCTGCTTCTGCAGGCGCAGTTCACTGAGTCTTTCGGGCGAGCCGTTGCCGTTTTCCAGGGCGGCGATTTCGGCGTCGATGGAGGCGATTTCCTCCTTCAATTCATCTTCCGAAATGCGAAAATCCAACTGCGTGCCGCCCGCGAGATCCAGACCCAAGTGGAAATCGGGGTTCGCGAGAATGCCGGGCGCCCAGCTGCGATATTTGGGAGGGAGCGCCAGCAGGAGCACCAGAATGCCGATCACTGCTGTGACGGCGGGCCAGAGATAGGGATTGCGCTTAGCCATGGGAAAGTTAGGGGACCGGCGTAAAAGTGACATGCACGCCCACGTTGACGTCATCGGCGAAAATTTCGCCCATGGCCGGCGTGGGAATGTTGCGGATGATGAGCTCCTCCAGATCCTTCTTGGCAACCGTCTTGCTGATGAGGGCGCCGCGCACGAGCAGGGCGATGACGTCGCCTTCGTTCGTTTGTCCTAAGCTCTTGAGGATGGCCGCGCCTTGAGGCGAAAGCTCGATACGCACAGCGCCTTTGCCTGTATCGGGATCGGCCGCCGCCTCCGCGCCGATGATCAGCTATTAGGTAAACGTGGTTTCCAATAAACATCCATGGTTTTGAATCACGATCGCCCCGCACGTGGTGTAGCGCACCAGGCGCACCAGGCGAAAGGAGAAGGGGAAGGCGAGTTCGGCGGTGAGTTGGTCTGCCACGTCCTTATTCTCGGTGACCACCGCGATCGCGGCTTTGCCGCCGACTTCCTTAACGCTGATATTTTTGGCGGGGCTCTCCAAGTTATTGAGCCGGCGCTCGATCACCTTCACGGCGGCTTTGGTGAGTTCTTTTTGTACCTCCGCATCCTGCACGTCAAAGTCCAATTGGTAGGTGACTCCCGTGCCCGCAGAGGGCGTACAGGCGGCCAAAACGAGGAACAGTGCGCAAAAGGCGAGGAGACGCTTCATAGTGGAGCCGAGTGTAGGGGAGGGTTGCCGGGCAGGCAATCTATTAGCGCGGCCATACTTGGCCGCCGAAGGGCCGATACAGGGTATACTTCAGGCGATGAGATGTTTCATTCTTGCAGGCGGGTTTGCCACCAGACTTTGGCCTTTGACCGAGAAACGGGCAAAGCCATTGCTTCCGTTGGCCGGTAAACCTCTTTTGACCCATATCGTCGAAGGCATTCCCGAAGGAATTTCTGTGACTGTGAGCACGAATGCGGCGTTTGGAGAGGCGTTTGAGGCGTGGAAGAAGACTCTCCGACGGACGGATATCGCGATTTTGATCGAACGCACGCAGAAGGAAGATGAAAAGCTGGGGGCGCTTGGAGCGGTGGCTCAGTGGATTCAAGCCGAGAAGGTCGAGGATGACGTTCTTCTTTTAACCGGCGACAACTATTTCGGCTTTTCCCTGCGGACGTTTTTGGATGCCTGGCAAAAAAACGCCCCACTGCTCGCCGCTTACGACATCGGCGACAGGACCAAGGCTTCCTCTTTCGGTACCGTCATCCTGGAGCAAGATGGAAAAACGGTAAAAGCGTTCGAGGAAAAACCCAAGGATCCGCAGACGACCCTCGTGAGCACCGGCTGTTCCATTCTCCCGAAATCCGCATTGCCGATTCTGTGCCAATACGCCGTAACTCACCCTGATAACGTCGGCGGCATCTTCGAAGAACTGCGCCGCCAAGGCACACGCGTGGATTGTTTCACCTTTAAAGAACCCTGGTTCGACATCGGCTCGTTCGAGGCCTACCTCGAAGCCACGCGCTCGCTGGCCGGCGGCAACACGCTCATCAGCGCCGAAGCCACGGTGGAGCGCTGCCGCTGCGAGGGTACGGTGGTGATCGGCAAAGGCTCCACGGTGCGCGACTGCGTGCTGAAAGACACGGTCATCTTTGAGAACTGCGATATCGAAGACAGTGTCCTGCGCGAATGTGTGATTGACGACGGGTGCGTCTTGGTCCGTGCGGATTTGGATCGGAAGATGCTGAGGGCGGGGACGGTGCTTAAGAGGGGGGAGTTTTGATCGTTTGGCCCGGTGACCGCGGGTATGAAACCCGCGCTGAGGTATTGGGTGGGCGACGCATGTTTGTGTTTTCCTTTCCATGAAGAACAAACAAAACATAGCCATCACCCAGCATCATTAGCGCGGGTTTCATACCTGCGACCCATTAGGCAGGACCATCAACTAAAAAACCACATCCACCAATCCTCCTTAGGACGCACCACCGTCACCGGTCGTCCTTCCAAAGATTCAATCCGTTCATCCCGTTCGATGATGCCGAGCAGCGACGGCAGCAGTAGATAGGTGATGCCCTTCGCGCGGCAGGCGCTGAGCAGGTTCGTCGATTGTTCCAGGTCGCTGCACTGGATGACGTGGGTGATCTTTAACTCTGCGAGCGTCTCTTCCAATTTATTGAGCTTGCCGAGCACCGGCACACCTTCGAGTTCTTTCTCCGAGGTTCCGTGGCCGTCTAAAATGCCGACCGGCTTGAGCGGGTGCTTGGCGTTTTGCAGAGAGCGAATAAGGGCGGCGGCTTCGCGCGTGGCGCCGATGATCAGTGTGGGGAACGCCGGCGGCGGGAAGCGCAGAGCCAGGCGCAGAATCACGCTGAAGCCGACGTGCCAGGCCCATACGGCGAGAATGGAAAGGGGGAGCGCGTAGAGGAGCAGCAGGCGGCTGAAGAATTCCCTGTAAAGGAAATAATAGCCGAGCGCGAAGAACGCCATGGCGACCACTCCGGCATAGGCGATGTAGGCTCCCGTGCGCGGAGTCGCCTGCCTGCGCATGAGCGCGAACGTGCGGGTGAGCATCAGCGTGCCGAGCCACAGCGGCAACACGCAGAGCACCACGGTGAGAAAGCGATCGAAGGGAAACTCACTCGAAAGCAGCCAACCCACGCGCAAAAAGTACGCCAGCACGTACGAGCCGACGAAGAGCGTGACATCGCCGAGGATCCAGAGGACGAGGAGAACGGTGCGGCGCATGCGACGATTATAGAGCAGAAAGGAGATCAAGGAGAGCGAAGAGATCACGGAGAGCGAAGAGAGCGAAGAGATCAAGGAATACCCTCAATCATCGGGCTCGTTGATCTCTTTGACGCCCTTGATCTCTTCGATCTCCTCTCATTTGGCAGCCACTTCTTTCGAAGCTGCCGCTCCATTCCACGTAAACGGCAACCTCGTGATGTCCCACGGCACGCTGCCGTTCCACTCGTACTGGCTTTGCGCGGAGGCGATGCTTACCGGGAAGTACGTTTCCATCCATTCCAGCTTTTGGCGCATGGCGTCGTTCTCAGCGGCGCGCTCCGCGAAGGCCTGCTTGTGCAATATATAGAAGGCGTAGGTCTCGGCTATGTCTTCGAAGGCGTCGCTCGAGGCGTAGCCGGACACGAAGTCTTTCGCGTTCGTTCCTTTGCGCTTGGTCTTTTCGGTGGACCAGGAAATGCGGAAGAAGGCGACGATGGGCGAATCGTTGTAAAAAGCTTGCGAGCCGTCGCGGTAGGCGCTCTCGCCGCTCGCTTGGGTGCCCGGCAAGTTGGAGTGCAAAATGTGGCCGCACTCGTGCGTGAGCAGACCCAGGAATTCGGTATCCGGCACATTGCCGTCCAAGATGATCGTCGATTTTCCTCCGAGGCCGCGGCGTTCGGGATTGTCGTAGCGCACGTAGAAGTTCTGCAGGTCATTTTTGCAGTTCGAAGGCAGCAGACGAAGGATGGCGTCGGCGAGGATGCGCTGGTTTAAGTGGATATCCTCCTGGTTGACCACCGCCAAGAGCGCCGCCGCGGACTTGGGTGCGGGGGCGGTTTTGGGAGCGACTGCGACCTTCTTCCTCTTTTGGGGTTTTACTTGGGTAATCTGGGGCTTTAACTGGTTCAGCACAAACGTGGGCGGCATGTATCCGCCGGTGCCCCATTGCAGCTTGGCCGCCGCCTTTTCCTCCTGCCCGCCGGTGAGCAACGTCGCCGTTTGCCTTGCGAGGACCGGCGATCCTGCTACACTCACGCATAGCATAGCGATTACCAGGAGGGAGCACACCGCGCACAGGCCGGATTTCCAGAAGGCTCGGTCTTGCATGGAGAAACGTAAAAGGGAGTATTTTTATCACATTTTCTGAAAGATGTCAACCCTTCCAACCCAAGATGAGCCCGTTCTTCACGGCGGGCAAGAGCACACGGTTTCGATAGAAAAGGTGACCCATGGGGGCGCCGGATTGGCTCATGTCAACGGTTTACCGGTGTTCGTGCCCGGGGCCGTGCCGGGCCAGGAAGTGACCATCGTCATCACCAAGCGCAAAGACCGCTTCGCCGAGGCCAAAGTGCTCAAAATCACCCGCAAGGCCAAAGACGAGATCCAGCCCCGTTGTCAGCATTTCCACGAATGCGGCGGTTGTACGTGGCAGAACCTGCCTTACGACAAGCAGCTTTCATATAAAGAAGACATCATCAAGGAAACGCTCGAGCACCTAACCCCCGTGGACGAGGCGGCCCGCAAGCAGCTGCCCGGCCGCGTGCTGAAGATCGTGCCGAGCCCCCAGGTGTATCACTACCGCAACAAGCTGGAAATGACCTTCGGCTTTGGCGACATGCGCAGTGAGGAGAAAAACGGCAAGCGCCTCTACTTCGACGAAAACCCCTCGATCGGCTTTCACCGCCCCGGCGAGTGGTCGACCATTCTGCCCATCGTGGAATGCCACCTGTACGACGAGCAGATCGGCAGCCTCCTCGCCGACGTGCGCAGGTTCATGCAGGATTCCAAGTTGCCGGTCTATAACCCCAAAACGCACAGGGGATTGCTGCGCACCCTGCTGCTCCGCAGAGGCGTGCACACCGGCGAGCACATGCTTGCGTTCGTGGTGAACGCCCGCAAAAAGGAACTGGAGCCATTGTTCCAGCAGTTCATGCGTTTCGCCGGCAAGCCGGGCCTGAAGTCTCTCCTCATCATCGAAAACACGGGTCTCAACGACAAGCCCGAAATGCCCAAGGTGCATTCACTTATCGGCAAGCAGTTCATCACGGAGCGACTCTTCGACTTGGAATTCGATATTTCCCCGTTCTCGTTTTTTCAGACCAACACGCTGGGCGCCGAAAAGTTGTACCAGTCCATTTTGCACAGCGCCGACCTAAGCCAGCGCGACACTGTGCTCGACGCCTACTGCGGCATGGGCACCATCGGCCAGTATTTGGCTCGCTTTTGCCAGCGAGTGGTGGGCATCGAGAGCCATCCCTCGGCCATCGAAGACGCCCTCAAGAGCGCCGGCAAAAACCGCATCGCCAACATCAGCTTTTACAAAGGCCGCACGGAACAGATTTTGAAAGACCAGCTGAAGGCCGGCGGCAAGTACGCCTTCGACGTGATCGTGGTGGATCCCCCCCGCGCGGGCCTGCACCCGGCCGCCACCGAAGCCGTGATCGCCCACTCGCCCCGAAAGATCGTCTACGTCTCTTGCAACACCGCCACCTTCGCCCGCGACTTGGGCGAATTCATCAAAGCGGGCTACGAACTGCGCAGCGTGCAGCCGGTCGACATGTTCCCGCACACGGCCCATATCGAGACCGTAAGCGTATTGCAGAAAAAGTAAATTTCGCATAGTTTCGGCTCATGGAGCAACCTTCGCTTTTCCGCATCCGTGACGACCGCGCCGAGGCCAAGGAGCAGCCTTACGGCGCACAGAAGATTCTGCCGCAGGGATTCCATGTGTTTCCGGCTTTGAAGCATTTGCGGCAGAACGCCTTTCTGTCGCTTAATTTTCTTGAGCAATACCGCGAAGAAGATATCCAATCGCGTTTAAATGAGGATGAAGAGTTACAGTTGTTCGTTGCGGTAGCTACCACCAGGTATCCCGCACTGCCCAAGCAGGCGGGAGAAGACTTGCGCCGCATGTCTTTGCGTCCCACGGAAGTGGAGCATGGAGCGGTCGTTGCCATGATTCTTTGCAGAGTGACCGAGAAGTTCTGCATGCTCCTCAGCTCCATCTCCGACAGAAGGGTGGATGCCGCCGTTTCCATAGGGAAGGTTATCATCAAGTTGCAAAATGAACTGCGCAATAAAAAGCTGAGTACATTGCACGCGATGGTGCACATCGATGACTATTACACGAAAGAAGTCCTTTTCAGTTACTGATTCAATTATCATTCATATGTTACCTCCTGAGGAGAAGGAATCTCGCACAGGCTCCGGTGGTCCCAGAACATGCAGCCGTCGAATTCTTCTCATTGATGCAAAAAATCACCCTCTTAACCGCCGGCCGCGTTCGCACGTCGTGGATTGCCGAGGGCTGCGCGGAGTATTTGAAGAGATTGAAGCCGAGCTTGTCTTTGGTTGTATTTGAATTACCGGCCAGCAAATATACAGAACCCGATCGCCAGCGGGACGATGAGTCGGGGAGGCTCTTGGAATCGGCACGCAAGTTCGGCGGCGAGATCTGGGTGTTGGATGAGACCGGCAAGACCATGACCTCGAAAGCGTTTGCCTCGACGATGGGGCAGGCGAAGGACCGGGGCGATCATTTGATCTTCCTGCTCGGTGGCGCTTATGGATTTACGGATGCGGTCAGGTCAGCCGGGAAGACGTTGCGGCTATCGGACATGACTCTCCCGCACGAGCTATGTCGGTTGCTGTTTTTGGAGCAGTTGTATCGGGCGGGGGAGATCAACAAAGGGAGTGGCTATCATCATGAGTGAGCCGTTCGCCGCTTTGTTCTACTTGCCGGAGTGCTTCTTCGCCATTTCCGCGGCGTCGTTCATCTGGCATGCAGGGGTTTCCGTCTTTCTTTGCTTCAAATTATGCGTCTATTTTATTTTTAAAGGCATCAGGCATACATGCCCGATGCCGCAGCATCCATTTCCTGCAACTTCACCAAATACATGCCGAAATACAGAAGAAGCATGTGCGTATCGCTCAGGGGTATCGGAGAATCGATCTGTAGCTTTCCCCACCAAGACTTGTGGAATTCCGCTATTTCTCTGCCGTCCGACGTGTACCACGCGCTTTGCGTGCCCCACCAGTTTTTCTGTTTCCATACGTACTCCTTGCCCTCGATCGTCACGGCCGTATCGCGCTTCCACCAGGAAAGACTCTTCACCGCGGCGACAGCCTTGCCTTGCGCGTCTTGGATGAACAGCGTTCGAGTGGTCCATCCTTTGTAGCCGAAACGCACGAGGCGATTCGAAAGGCGCGCCTCCGCCAGCGCGTAGCTCCACTGCTTGAGCATCGTCAGCTCTCCGATGATGCGATCATTCTCGCGCAGTTCTTGCTTGGGAGAGAACCATGAGGGCTTGGTGACGACGTAGGAAGGCATGTCTCCAGCGTACTCCAAACTTGAGGGGGCAAAACATTACCGTAAAGAAAGTGTTTTCTATTGTTCAGCCAAGAGTTTCACTCGCTCCAGAGCCTTGGGATAGTTGATCGTAAAATAGCCTTCCATTTCCGGAGGAACGCCGAATGCAACGGTGACGGTCGTAACGCCGTCTTTCTCTTCCAGTGAGTAGCTTTCCTCGCCGCCGGTCCATTCTTTTTCACGACCCCGAGTTCCGACTTCCTGCGTGTCTGCACGGTGTTTGAGCAACAACAACTCGCCCGGTACCAGCTTTTCCACCAAGCTTGTTACGCCGTAGCCGTTTTCCGCAGAGATAAATTGTATTTCATGGCCTTCTTTCAGGTCACCGACCATGTACGTTCCGGGATCAATGAAACCTGCCCATTCGCGAAAAGTGTCGTCTTGCCACAGGGTGTCCCACACCCTTTCTTTCGTGGCATGGATTTCGATGGAGAATCGCAATTCTTTCATAGTTTCACAGTAGCTCAAAGTCGGTTCTTCCTGTTCATAGTCGGCTACTTTTTTTCAGTCTGAGCTTTAAACCCCTGTCGTATTGCCGCCTCCAGCACAGCGATGTGTATGTCTTTGAGAGCTTTGAACTTGATGCAATACCCGGTCACGCTCGCCTTGCCCAGTTTTTTACCATACGTTCTGGCCAGGTAGGTCTTGTCTTTAAGGCCAAGGATATACACGGAGATTCCGGCGGTGTTCGCGCTTAAGCCGATTTGATAAAACTCTTTGGTCGTTCCATCAGCATAGTTTATGACGTGAGATCCATAGCCTACGTTGGGATTGGAAACGGTTTTGTTATCACTGTTTTTCCCATCCAAGAACCATAACTTGCAGGCCGGCATGACTTGCAGAATGACGCGGTGCAACTCCTGCATATCGCCGCGCTTCGGCTCGGGTTGGCTGCCGATGTAGTGTTTGATTTGTTCTTGGACGTTCATGGAAATAGAGAATTATTGTGGAGAATTTACCATGGTTATGCAGAGTGGGTGAGGGAAAACCGGGAAGGCTTTTTTTCAGAAAATCCTTGGCAGGTCTAAGGATTCTCCATGCAATCTTCAGACATTCATTTAGCTCGCTTCAATACTGTATCAAGATGGTATCGCATCTGTTTCTTGACCAATTCTCTCCCATTTCCACTCTTCAAAAATCGCTCCCTCCCGAGCGCGTCCATTTTCTCAAGATACGCTTCAGCATAAATCAACTTCCACGGCATTCGATGAGCGGTAGATCGATTGCGAGCGTGATTATGAGCATGCAGCCGCTGTTTTAAATCTGTCGTGTAGCCAATATACCAACCATGATCTTTGAGGCTTTCGAGGATGTAGACGATGTGCATGGGGATACCGTACATAAGGAAAAATGCATAAAGGATATTTCATGCTTAAAAGCTTTGTAGAACGTATGCTTTTTCTCTTCCCTAAGAGCAAAAAGAAGTTCTACACATCGATAGAACAGCCGCGTATAGAGCTGCGGCTCACGCGGCACGTATAGGTGCTTATGCAAGTGTTGTGCCTACCCCTTTAGCCATGGCCGTGCCACGTGGTGACGCAGTCACCTATACGTGGCAGCCCCACGGGGAATCGAACCCCGATTTGCAGGATGAGAACCTGCTGTCCTAACCGTTAGACGATAGGGCCGTGAGTCGATAAAGGTCGGCGCTCCTGATAAAGCGGGCGGGAGTATAGCAAACAATGCTTCAAAAACTCCATAGTCGTCTTATTTGTCATTTCTCAAAGGAATTTAGTATTTCTGCCGCTCTTACCGGAACAGGCGTACCACGCGCTTGAGGATTTCCTTTGGCGTATAAGAGCGGAGCATGCCGATGGTGAAGATGTCGAAGTACTTCGCGTTGTGGGCGTCCAAGGAGTTCGGCAGGTAGCGGTAGAGCCGCGGGCTGCCGCTTACTTCGTCTTTGTGCAGTTTCCAGGGGAACATCGCCAGTTTGAATCCTTTGCGCCACAGATACTTCTCGATGTTCCATCCGTGGGTGTGGGGCATGTCGCGGATGTAGACGTAGCCTCCTTCTTTGAGCGCGCGGGCGCAGGTGTCGATGGCGTTACGGGCCGCGGATTCTGGCATTTCGGAGAGGCACCACACGAACAGCGCCAAGTCGAGCGAGCGCGATGGGATCAAATCGTCGCGCCACGAAGGATAGTGCGCGATGCCGAAGCCGGGTTCTTTGAGGAATTCCTCAAGCGGCTTTTGCTGATCGAAGTATTCCCACTGCGGAAAATGCATGAGGTCGAATACGTATTTTTGCGCGCAGTACGAAATTTCCACCGCGTCCGTCACGAACAGTTTGCAGTCGGGCACTTGGGAAAACAGGAAGGATTGCCTGCCGTAGCCTGCTGCATAGTCGAGCACGCGCGCGGGCGTGGGGATGACGCTGCACATTAAAAAATCCAGCGCG
Organism: uncultured Candidatus Peribacteria bacterium; assembly: GCA_964439155.1. GTDB lineage: Bacteria > Patescibacteriota > Gracilibacteria > Peribacterales > Peribacteraceae > CAYTNJ01. The sequence continues at coordinate 18,622 of CAYTNJ010000015.1, forward strand.
TCATACTCGCTGAAGTGGTCGGGCACTCCGGTGTCTTCTTGCAAAATCGCGTTGTATTTTTTGGCAACATTCAGGTAGTGCTCGGGGATCATATACCGGGGCGCATTCACTTTTTTGCCTTCCAAAATCACGTCTGCTCCGGTGATGTTCATCAGCCAATCTTTGAGCGATTCCTTCCCGCGCCAAGCGGAAATCTTTTCCAGCTGCTCCTTGCTGCGGGAACGCTCGATATACTCCCAGCGGCTGAGAGGGGCGGTTTTTTGCTCTTCGCGAAATCGGGCAATTACATTCTGCATGGTGCTTGCGCGGAGCGAAGAGTCATGTGTCCGAAGATACAATCTTCCCCCTGGTATCACAAGTGAAGGTCGGTTCGCTTAGTGCTCCGACCACGCCGCCAGCTCGTTGCCGCTCGGATCCGCGAAGTGGAATCTCCGGCCGCCGGGAAATGCGAAGATGTCTTTCACGATCTTGCCGCCGAGTGCAGCCACGGTATCTCGTGATTCCTCCAGACGTTCGGAGTAGAGGATGACGAGGGGGCTTGCGCCCGGTTTTGCTTCCGTCGTGAATCCGCCTTCGAGTCCGCTGTCTTTGAATG
>CAYTNJ010000016.1:0-18376 GCA_964439155.1 uncultured Candidatus Peribacteria bacterium
GGGTTCGCGAGGAAGCGCCGGGCGAAACCGAAGGCCGAGGGGGACGCGGCGTGACAGACGCGACCGATTTTGAGGTCTACGTGCGGCTCTTCCTGGAGGAGCACCCGGAGCACATCGCGGGCACCGCGCGCGGCCCGTGCCCGGCGACGGGCGCGTCCGGGCTGGTGCTGGACGGGTTCGCCGCGCTCGCGTTCATGGAGTGGGTCGGGCGGTCCGGTCTGGCCCGCGACCCGGAGCGCCTCGCGGCCCGCATCGAGCAACTGCGGGCCGAGTTGCTGCTGCGCGAGCGCGCCGGCGGCGGGGTCTCGATCACGGACGACGACGGAGAACCGGACTAATGGTGTCGAACACCCGACTCACCCCCGACGGGATGTTGGCCGCCGTCGAGAGCTGCAAGGCGCTCGCGATGAGCCGCGCCAGGAGCTTCCGCGCGGGCAACCCGGCGGTCCCGCTCCGCGACCTGATGGAGACCGCGGAGTACGGCCTCCGGCTGGCGGCGCTGGCCTTCGACCCGACGCGCGGCACCGCGTTCACCACCCTGGCGTACCGCTACGTGACGACCGAGCTGATCCGGTTCTGTCGGCTCGAGTCCGCCCGCGGGATGCACGTCCCCGAGGGGCACGGCCGGTACTTCGCGGTGGTGCGGTCCGGGTTCGGCGAGCCGTGGCAGCACCCGCCCGCGCCGGCGGCCGGCGGGCCGGAGCCGGACTTTTGGGAGCACGTCGCGCGCGGGCTGGACCGGCGCGACGCGGCCGCGCTGGTCGGGTACTACCGGGACGGGCGCTCGCAGGGGCAGGTGGCCGCGGCCCTGGGGGTCACGGAGCAGCGGGCGGGCCAGTTGATCCGGCGCGCGGTGGCGAAGTTGCGCGGGCGGCGCGAGTTGGCCGGGTACGCGGGGCCGGCGGCCCGACGAACCCGCGCCGCCGCGTGACGGCGGGTTGCGCGCGGGCCGGGAGCGGGTAACGATTCGGGTTCCACACGGAGGGCGGCATGAGTGCGCTGGCGGTGTTCTTCGACCTGGACGGGGTCTTGTGATGCCAAAAACAGGACGACCGCCGGCGCGATTGCCGGCCATCGGTGAGCCGTTCGAGCGACTGACAGTTGCGAGTGCGCCTGTCCTCTTCGCTGGGCGGCGGTGCGTTTGGTGCGACTGTTCGTGTGGGAGCCGAGTCTTGACGAGGATCAACGGGCTGCTCATGGGCAATAACACCTCTTGCGGCTGCGCGCAGAGGGACAGCGTTGTTGCTCGTAATACACGCCACGGCGCGAGCACTCGTGCTCGCCGGACGCCCGAGTACCGCGCGTGGGCGCAGATGATCGCGCGGTGCAGTAACCCGAAACTGCGCAGTTGGAAGGACTACGGCGGCCGAGGAATAACGGTCTGCGACAGGTGGCTGGGATGCTTCAAGGACTTTCTCGCCGACATGGGGCTACGGCCGAGCGACAGCCACTCCCTTGAGCGCGACGACGTTAACGGCAACTACGAACCGGGCAATTGCCGCTGGGCGACTGTTCGAGAGCAAGCGAACAACACGCGGCGTAACCGTCGACTTACACACGACGGATTAACACTCACTTTGACCGCGTGGGCCGCGCAGATCGGGATCTCAGTCAGTACGCTCCACGGCCGTTTGCGGCGTATGCCGGCCGAGAGAGCGTTGTCCATGCCGCCGCAACCGAGTCGCTGGAGCACAACGCCGTGAGTCTTGCAGTATTCGTGGATCTGGACGGGGTCTTGTGCGACTTCGTCCGCGGCGCGCTCGCGGCCCACGGGCGCGCGGACGTGCCCGAGGCGAGCGTGGCGTGGGGGATCGAGTCGCAGCTCGGCATCGAACCGGCCGCGTTCTGGGGGCGGCTGGGGTTCGACTTCTGGGCCGGGCTGGAGCCGTACCCGGACGGGTTCGCGCTGCTCCGCCGCGCGGAGGAGTTGGTCGGCCCCGAGCGGATCGGGCTGCTCACCTCGCCGTGCGACACGGCCGGGTGCGTGGACGGGAAGCGGGCCTGGGTCGTCCGGCACCTGCCGGGCTACGCCCGGCGGCTGTTCGTCGGGTCCGCGAAGGAACTGTTCGCCGGCCCCTCGAAGGTGCTGGTCGACGACCACGACGCCAACGTCGACCGGTTCCTGGCCGCGGGCGGGTTCACGTTCCAGCCGCCGCGCCCGTGGAACCGGCTCGCGGTCGGTTGCTACGCGGGGACGGCCGCGTTCAACGTCGAGCTGGCCGCGAAGACGCTGGAGATGACGGTCGGCTTCGCGCGCGGCTGGGCGGAGTTCGACCGGCCGGTTGCAGAAAGCGCGGGTGCGGCGTGATTCAGTTGCCCACCGAAGCGGAGCCTGTGCGAGTGATCCACGGCGACGCGCTCGCCGTGCTTACGGAGCTACCGACAGCCGCGTTTGATGCGGTCATTACCGACCCGCCCTATTCGTCGGGCGGATTCACTCGTTCGGACCGCACGCAGGCTCCAGCAACCAAGTATGTGCAGAGCGGTCAGGACAAGGAGTGGGTCACGTTCTCCGGCGACAATCGGGATGCGCGGTCGTGGGCCTATTGGTGCTACATGTGGCTGTCGGAGTGCTCGCGGGTGCTCAAGCCCGGCGGATACGTGCTGTTGTTCATCGACTGGCGACAACTCCCGACGATGACCGACGCACTCCAGGCCGGTGGGTTCGTGTGGCGCGGGGTGGTGCCGTGGGACAAGGGCCTCGGCAGCCGCGCGCCTCATAAGGGGTACTTTCGCCACCAGTGCGAATACGTGGTGTGGGGAACGAACGGTCCTTGTGAGGTGCCGCCCGTCGACGACCCGCGAGGCGGGCCGTGGCCGGGGTGCTTTCAGGTGCCGGTGGTACAAGCAGACAAGTTCCACATGACCGGGAAACCGACTGCCCTTATGCGTCAACTCGTTCGTGTCGCCCCCCCGGGGGGGCTGATCTTGGACCCGTTCGCCGGCAGTTTCACAACGGCGATTGCCGCTGCGCACGAGGGTCGGCGGTGTGTTGCTGTTGAAAAAGAGGGGCCGTACGTCGAGATCGGGCGAAAGCGGGTGGATCAGGCGCTCGACCGTGCTCCCGGGTCGTTGCTCTGCGATCCCCAGCAGGGGGCGACCGCCGGGCTGTTCGACGGGCTGGACGCCGACGACCCCGCGGCCGACCCGGAGGCCGCGTGACCGATGGTTCAGGTGCCACGACGACGGGGGGCGGGTACGATGCCGGTTATGCCACCACGACCGCAACCGCGGGCCATGACGCCGGACGAACTGCGCGCGCTCATGGCCCGCGCGGACGACATCACGCAGAAGGCGCTCGCACAGGCACTCGGCGTCCACAAGATGACCGTGTGGCGGTGGCTCAACGGGCGCACGCCCATCGACGCCGCTAACGCCGCGCTGATCCGCCAGACCATCAAGCACAAGAAGAAATAGGCCCGGTTCCCGCGATTGTCGGGTTGCGGCCGCGCGCCGCTGCCGATATTCATTATGCATACTTCACGCGGGCCGCAACAGGGAGGTTGGTGATGGAAAGCTGGCGTCTGGTGTGGCGGGACGGGTTCGCGCCGGCGCTCTCGACGAGGGGGCTGGAGGCACTGCGGGACGCGCTGCGGGACGACGACCCGCGGCTGATCCAGCGCGGCACGTCGCTCCCGACGGCGGACGCCGGGCCGGGCGGCGCGGAGGTCGAGGCGGCGTGCGCGCTGGGGTTCTGCGGGTGGCACGCCGATTCGCTGGTGACGGTCGACGAGGTGGGCGAGTTCTTCGCGCGGGCTTGCTTCGAGGCGGATCAACGCCTGGGCGAACCGGCCGCGTGCCGCTGGTTTTTGAGCTGGTTCGACGGCACCCCGCGCGACGAGATGCGGCGCGAGCTGCTGGCGGAAGTCGAGCGGGCGCTGGGTGACCGGCGCGAATTGAGGGCGGCGTAACTGTGACCGAACCGGCGCGAACCCTGAAGCTCAACCCCTGGCACACGCGGGCCGAAGACCTCGCGCGCTGGGCGCTGCTCCGACTCGTCAACCGCACCGACCGGTGCGGGCGGTACTTCCGCGACGACGAGACGCAGCGGGCCAAGCCCTACGCGGACCCGGCGAAGCCGGAGGACGCGCGGGTGGGCTATCTGAGCCACGCGCGGCTCGCGCAGCACTTCCGCGCTACCGAGACGCGACACGTCGTGGGCGCGTACGCCTACGGAGCGGACAAGCACGGCAAGTGGTGCTGCATCGACATCGACAACCACGGGGACGCGGGCGACCCGCTGGCGAACGAGCGGTACGCGGTCCACCTGGCCCGCCGGGTCGCGGACCTCGGGCTGTGCGCCCTGTTGTACGAGTCGAATGGCAAGGGCGGGTTCCACCTGTGGGTGCTGTTCGACGGCGCGGTGGCCGCGGCCGTGTTGCGGGCGCTGGGCAACTGGTTGGTTGCGGACAGCGCCGACTTCGGGTTCGCCAAGCCGCCCGAGGTGTTTCCGAAGAGCGGCGGCGACACCGAGTGGGGCAACTGGGTCCGGCTCCCCGGCCGGCACCACACGCGCGACGTGTGGCCCCGCGTGTGGGCGGGCGACGAGTGGGTGAGTGGGGCCGATGCGGTCGGGTACGTTCTGGCCCTGGCCGGGAGCGACCCGGAGTTGATCCCGACCGCGGCGACCGTTCACGGCATCGAGGTCCAGACCGGCGGCGGGGCGCGCGCCGAGCGCCCGTCCGGTGTCACGTTCGCGTGGGAGGAGTTCAACGCGAAGGCTACGGCCGACGACGTGGCCGCCGTGCTGGTGCGGAACGGGTGGACGCGCGGGCGCGCCCGCGCGGACGGCGCGGTGGACATGGTGCGGCCGGGCAAGACGGAGCGGGAGGGCCAGGGCGGGAACGTGCTGCTCCGCGACGGCACGCCCATTTTCTTTTGCTTCACCGACGCGGCCCCGCCGCTGGAGGGCATGAAGGGGTACGCGCCGGCCGCGCTGGTCGCGGTGCTGGAGCACGCCGGCGACTTCAAGGCGTCGAACCGGGCGCTGTACGAGAAGGGGTTTGGCACGCGGATCAAGAAGGCACCCCCCGCCCCCAAAGCCGGGCAAGACGGCTACTCGCCGAACACGGACGCGGCGGCCGACGGCGACGACAGCGAGTTGGTGTTCTCGGACGTGGCCGGGATCGTGCCGGAGGCGGTCCACTACCTCGTGCCGGGCTACATCCCGCGCGGGATGGTGGGGATGCTCGCGGGCGACGGCGGGCACGGCAAGTCGATGATCACGCTCGAACTGGCGGCGGCGCTGTCGGCCGGGCGGTGCGCGTTCGGGCTGACCTACCCGCACCCCCCGGTCGGCAAGACGCTGCTCATCTCGTGCGAGGACGACTGGCAGCGCACCATTCTCCCCCGGCTGGCCGCACTCGGGGCCAACCGGAAGAACGTCCTGCGCGTCGAGGGCGTGCGGATGAAAAAGGACGGCAAGGCGAAGCTGCTCGACTTTCACATGGGGCACTTCCGGGAACTGGAGCGCGCGCTCCAAGCGAACGCGGACATCAAGCTCATCGTGATCGACCCGGCGGGCGCGTACATCGGGCGGGCCGGGGTGAACGAGAACCAGGACGCGGAACTGCGGAGTGTGCTGGGCCCGCTCTCCGAGGCGGCGAACCGCACCGGCGCGACCGTACTGCTCATCAAGCACCTGAACAAGTCGGCGGGGGTGTCGGCGGTCCAGCGGGTCGGCGGCGGCGGCGCGTACGTCAACGCGGTGCGGTTCTCCTACATGGTCGCCCCGGACCCCGACGACGGCGACAAGAAGCTGATGCTGCCGTTGAAAACGAACGTGCTCAAGGCCGGTCTCGTGGGGCTGGCGTACCGGATGGCCGACGTGCCGCAGCCGGAGGGCGAGGCGCTGCTGCTCCACGAGTGGCCGGGCATGAAGGCGGCCGACGCCGCGGAACTGGCGAAGCAACTGTTCCGGCCGAAGTGGGAGGGCGGGGTGTCCGCGGACGCCAACTCGGTGTCGGGAACCCGGTCGAACCGGCAGCCGGCGAAGCAAAGCGTTAGCGAGTGTCAGGCGTTCCTTCGCGAGTTCCTGGGCGCGTGGGCGTGGCCCGAAAAAGAGGTCGAAGAAGCCGCCAAGAAAGCCGGCTTCTCGTTCAACACGTACCGCGCGTCAAAAACGGCCATGAGAACAGAGGACAAGTACGACCCGTCGAGGTTGTCGAACTTGCCGATCGAAGCGGGCGGCGCGTGGTGGATGTGGATCGGCCCCCAATACTCCCGGCCCCAGAACCGACCCCCATTTGCCGTTCAGACTGGACAGACTGCCCCCGCCCTTCAGACTGGACAGACTAGTCTCTCTACTACTCTCTTAAGAGAGAGAGAGAATACAGAGGGGGATACAGGCGGTAAATATTACCCAAGTTCCGGTCTAGTCCAGTCTGTCCAGTCTGGCGGGGGTATACCCCCCGCTGCACAAGCCGTCAGACTGGACGACGAGAGCGAAGGGGGCGTGCTGTGACCGCCCCAGGTGACGCAATCGCGCGCGCCCTCTCGCTCGCCAAAAACGAACGGGTCGGGCTGTGGCCCGAGGGGGGGAGCGTCCACTACCGTTCGCCCGCTCCCATCAGCCCCGATCTTCGCACGGCAATCGTCGAGAACAAGGCGGCGCTAATGGCCCGTCTTGCCGTCTGGGATGGGCCAGAAGCCCTTCGGCTGATGGACGCGGCGGACGGGGCCGTCGAAGCGTCTGGCGTCCCTGGACTCGAGCCAGGGGTTCACGAGCTGGCCGCGAAAAGCGTCGAGGCTCATCACGCGCACGACATGCCGGGCGTGCGCCGGGCATGCGCCCTGATCGAAAACCGGGCGCGGCGGCTGGCCGCGAGCAGGAGTGCCGCATGACGCAGTACCCGCCGGACGAGGTGATGGAGTGCTTTCACGCCATGTCGCAGGCGGTCGGCATCGACCACGAGACCGGCCCGCTGCTGGCGTACATCCCGGACCGGGCCGCGCCGGACGGGTGCCGCACCCACGAGATCACCGGCGAGGCCATCGACGAGCTGGTGGCGCGCGGGTGGGTCGAGCTGGTCGGCGACGACGAGATCGAGGCCACGGACCGCGGGGTTTACTGGCTGAAGCGGTGGTGCGCGTTAAAGGACCGGGCGAACAAACCACGGAGGACGGGACGATGAGCGCGCTGGTGAAGGTGATCGGGGACGTGCCCGTGCGGGCGCGCCCGGCCGACAAGTACGTCAACGCGACGGACCTGTGCAAGGCCGGCGGCAAAGAATGGGCGCATTACGAGCGCAACCGCGAATCGCAGGATTACAGGGCGGAACTCGCTGCGAAACTGCGAATTCGCAGTTCCGATCTGGTCCAGAAGCGGCGCGGCGGGGGCGGGGGCACCTGGGTTCACCCCGAGATCGCGATTCACCTGTGTATGTGGATCTCGCCCGAGTTCGCCGTTCAGGTCACGGGCTGGATTCGGACCCTGCTCACCGAGGGCCGGGTCGAACTGGCCCCGCCCGCGCCGCCGGCACAACCGGCCGGGTTCGTGGCGGTCGCGCCGGACCCCGCCGACCCGCTGGCCGGGCAGATCGTCGCCCTCCAACAGAGCCTCGCGCTGATGCTGGAGAACCGCCAGCGCACCGTCGCGCTCGAGCGGGAGCAGCGGCAGCTCGCGCTGCAGGTGGCCGAGTCGCGCGCGGACGCCGCGGACACCCGCGCGCTGGCCGTGTGCGCGAGCAACACCGCGCGGGCCGCGCTGGACCACGTCGAGAACAACCACGGGTACTACACCGTGCGCGGGTTCGCCCGGTTGCACGGGTGGGAGATGCCCGAACCCGCCGCGGCCCTGCACGGGCGGGTCTGCGCCGCGCTGTGCCGGGCGCAGGGCGTCGAACCCGGCCGGGTCAAGGACGAGCGCCACGGGTACGTCGGCTCGTACCCCGAGGCGGTGCTGCGGGAGCACTTCGCCGCCCGGCTGCGCGCCAGCGACGCGGCGTGATCCCGCCGCGCAACAACCACCATTCCGCAAGGAGGATTCGGATGAACTGGTACGAGTTCAGCAGGGCCAACCGCGAGCGCTCGGAGTCGCCGCGGGGGTTCAACCACAAGCTCGAGGACTGGTCGCTCTCCGACTGGTTCACCGCGCTCACGGGCGAACTGGGCGAGGCCGCGAACGTCGCCAAGAAGCTCAACCGCTACCGAGACGGGATCAACGGCAACACCGAGGCCGAGGCCGACCTGCGCGCCAAGCTCGCCCGCGAACTGGCCGACACGTTCATCTACCTCGACCTGCTCGCGCAGCGCGCGGGCGTCGACCTGCCGGCGGCGGTGCGCGACACGTTCAACGCAAAGTCCGCTCAGATCGGCTGCCCGATCGTATTCAGCCTGCACCCCAACTACGCCCCGCTCGACGACGCCGGACGGAGTGCGCTCCGACCGGGGGACGTGGTCGAGGTGCTCTCCGACTCCGGGGCGCTGTTGCCCCAGTCGGTCAGCGGGGCCCCGTGGCGTCTGGGCGACGGGACGATGGTGATCGGGCTGCACGGCATCGCCGGCGGCTACCTGCTTTCGCGCGTCGTGTCGAAGCGCGTCCGGCTCGTTCCGGACCACCCGGTCGGCGAATACATCGGCGGACACCCCGACAAGACGGATTACTGACCACCACCACAACCACGCAAGGAGGCCCACTGTGAAAGAGCTTGTCGATCTGCGCAGCAACCCGTCGCTCGTCCCGGTCAACGGCCGACTGGACGGGGCTGCGGAACTCATCCTCGTGCTGCACGAGAAGCGGTACGCGCTCGACTTCGCGGGGCGCGTCGACACCGTGCCGCACGTCGAGACGGTCCGGTTCACCGTCGCAGGCGCGGCCAACCTGCGGGCGCTGGGGCAGGTGCTACTCGAGGTGGCCGACGACCTCGACGCGCAGCTCGATCAACTACAGCCGGCGGCGGCGGCGGAACAGCCGCCGGCCGAGAAGCCGAGGCGGGCGCGCGTGCCCATTCGGCGCGACCCCAACCGGCCCGAGGCCACGCTCGACAAGACCCTGAACGGGCACAAGCTGTTCGGCGAGAAGCACGGCGGGCGGTGGACGCTGGTGTGCCCGTCGTGGCCCGACCTGGCCGCGGCGCACGCCGGGTGCGCGGACGCCAGCGACTGCGTGGACGAGTTCGAGCGGCGGGCGACCGTGAAGGGAAGTGCGGCATGATGCCTTCACTGTTCGAGCCGGAAGCCGAGAAGACCGGCGCGATCATCAGCGATTGCGGCGCGTACCGCTACCACCTGTGGCGGGTGTGGGACGAGTGCCGGCCGTGCATGGTGTTCGTGATGCAGAACCCCAGCACCGCGGACGCGACCGCCGACGACCCGACGATCCGCCGGTGCGTCGGATTCGCCAAGCGGGAGGGCTACGGCGGCATCAGTGTCCGAAACGTGTTCGCGCTCCGGGCGACCGACGAGCGCGAACTGCTGACTCACCCCGACCCGTTCGGCCCGGAGAACGAGGCGCACCTGCTGGCCGCGCGACAGGTGTCGATGCTGACGCGGCTGGTGGTCGCGTGGGGCGAGAGGGTGGGCGGGAAGCGGCTGGCGCGCCACTACACCCGCGCGGCCGTGCTGCTGTCCATGCTCTCGCCGTACTGTCTGGGCACGAACAAGAGCGGGCAACCGAAGCACCCGCTCTACCTGCGAAACGACGCCGAAATGATGCCGTGGAGGATGCCGACGTGAGCGAGCAACCGAAACACACGCCGGGCTACGTCCGGGTTGTGAAGTGGGACGAGGACGAGTCGGAGGCTCAGGTGCTTACGGGCCTCAGTTCGCCCGACGCCGACGATTTCGTTTGCGGCTTGTACATGCTTTTCCGCAACGAAGCCGACGCCCGCGAGTGGGCGCACCGGTGGAACTGCCACGAATCCCTGCGCGCCGAGAACGCACGGCTGGCGGCCTGCTTGCAACGGACGGACGACAACATGGAGGCCGCCGAGCGGTCGCTGTACCTGAAGATCAACGAGCTCGAAGCCGCGAACGAGCGGCTGGCGGCGCAACTCGCCAGCGAGCGCCGGCGGGCCGACTACGCGGTCGCGGCGTGCGACCAGGCCCGCGACCAGCGGAACAAGCTCGCGGACGAGTTGGAGGGCGCGTGCGCGATCTGCTGCGGGACCGCGCGCGACATGCTGGGCGCGACCCACTGCGTCGCGTGCGACCGGGACCGGCTGCGCGAGGCGCTGGAGCCGCTGGCCGGGCTGGGGCGGCGCTGGGCCGAGAACGGGTTCAATACCGACGGCCTGCGCGACGACTGCCCGCTGCCACACAGCGGGGCGCTGACGATGGGCGACGCGCGCCGCGCCGCCGAGGTGTACGCGCGGACGGGAGGTACGGCGTGAAGGTGCTGTTTCTCGACATCGACGGCGTGCTCAACGCCCACGAGTGGGACGACGAGGCCAAGTCGTGCCACATCCGGCGCGAGTGCGTCAAGCACCTCAACCGGGTGATCGTCGCGACGAACTGCAAGATCGTGCTGTCGAGCGCGTGGCGCTACATCGTCCTCGGCGGCAGCATGACCTGGACCGGCTTCGAGTACATGCTCCGCACCCACGGGCTGATCGGAGAAGCCGACCGGCGCGTGATCGTAGGTCACACGCGGGCCGACGATCCATCGGTGATCGACCCCGCGAACCTGCCACCGGACGAGCGGGCGCGGCAGATCAAGGACTGGCTGGCCTGGCGCAACGAGTACAGCCCGGTCGTCAGCGCGTTCGCCGCAGTGGACGACCTCGACCTCGGGTTCGCGGCACACGGCATCCCGTTCGTGCAGACGGACGGCACGCGCGGCCTGACCGGGGCCGACGCCGAGCGGCTGATCGACCTCCTCGGCCGCGCGCCGACTGACGGAGGCGCGGAGTGACCGAGCGCGACCGACTGATCCGCGCGGTGCTGGCCCGCGCGACCGCGGCCGGGCGGCGCGTGTACGGGTTCAGCTCCGAATACGCGAGCTGCGCCGAAGCGCGGGCCGCGAAGCGCAAGAAGGCCGACAAGCCCGGCGACGGGGCCGAAGCGCCGCCCGGCATCGTGCCGAACGATTGGGACCGGCTGTGTGTTGAGGGGGATGCGATTTGGACTGCGCTGCCGCCCGCGGGTGTGCGGCCGTCGGGCCTGCGCGACGCCGGGTGAGCGGGCGGGGGTGTGGATCGAACCGATGGGCAGTGCGGAGGTGTCCTGATGCCCGCCGAACCCGAATGGCTCGTGACCGCGCGTGCGAAGGGGCTGATCGTCCGCGAGGGGCCGCGCGCCGTGCCGCCCGGCCCCGTCCCGGCGGAACCGGTCGCCGCGCCCCGCGCCGGGCGCGAGCGCCCCGAACTGGTCGAGGCCGACTTCACGCTGACCGACGCCGGGCCGGTGTGGGCGGTGCCGCTGCACGTCGTCGCGGGCGACAACACGCGTGGCATCCGGGGCAAGATCGGCCGGGCGGGACACGAGCGGCGCGCCGTGTCGCGGGCACTGGGCGGCAAGACGCTGTTGCACCTCGCGCCGCTGGCCCACGCCGCGGCGCTGGGGATGCCGGTGACGGTGACGCTGACCAAGCTCGGCGGGCAGGCGCTCGACACGGACAACCTGAGCGCGGCCATGAAGTACGTCCGCGACGCCGTGGCGTGCAAGCTGGGGTTCGACGACGGCCCGAAATCGCCCCTGCGGTGGCGGTACGGGCAGGAACCGGGCGGGCCGCACGGGGTGCGGATCGCGCTCACAGTGGGCGAGGTGACGGAATGAGCACGGCACTGGGAGACCTGTGGCCCGGCGTGGAGAACTCGGCCCCCGACGACCCCGCCCCGCTGCTGGTCGCGGCGGACAAGGCCGACGAGGAGGGCGACCCGCGGCTGGCGTACGCGCTGCGCTGGTGCGCGGGCAAGCGGAGGCGGCCGTACCGCCGCGGCAACATCGTCCGCAGGCCGTGGGTGTGGCTCCGCGACCAATCGAGTTACCGGCACATTTCGAGCAAGGAGGTCCAGCGCCGCGAGGCGTGTATCCTTCCGCGCTGCGTGTTCGACGAATGGGGCGACGACACCTGCGAGAACGAGTTCAAGACGGCCCAGCACGCCTACGACCAGTTGGCGCTGTGCATCGGGAACGTCCGCGAGGCAATCGAAGTGCCGACCATCGTGCTCCCGCCCGCGCCTCAGATCGTCGCCACCGGCCCCGTCGAGTGCCAGCGGTGCGGCATCCTGCGCGCCCGGACGGTGCTGGATTGCCCGGTGTGCAAGTCGAACGAGGTGAGATCGTGACGTGCAAACACTGCCGCGCGCCGCTGGCCCTCGTCGAGCGGCTACGGAGCGTTGCTACCGGACAGCGGCGATACCGGCACTCGTTCTGGTGCGGCACCGTGCGAGACGAGTGCGGGCTGTGGTGGTTTAGTTGCACCAGACGGCCCACGAGTTACTGACGCCCCCCAAGTCGAACGAGGTGAAATCGTGACCAGCAACACCGGCCCGAAGCCGGCCCCCAAGTACCGACCGACCGTGTTCGTGTACGGCGGCAACGAAGACCTCGCCACCGGGTTCCTGCGGATCTTGTCCGCGGCCGAGCCGGACGACCTCGCCGCCATCGACGCGGCAGTGGACGAGTTGCTCCAGTTCCGCGACCTGCTGGCCGCGAGCCTCGCGCGCCGCGGCAAGCTCCCGCCCGGCCCCGCCGCCGGGCTAAAGCTGGTGCGCCCGGCCCCGGATACCGCGCCGGGAAAAGACCGGCCCCCGCCGCGGTCGGGGGCGAGCGGGCCGCACACGAGGGAGCGGGGGAGCGAGAACCGCGCGCGGATCGTGGCCGCGCTCACGGGGCTGCGCGCGGGGCCGCTGACGGTCGCGGAGTTCACCGCGACCGGGAGCGGAAAGAAAAACGGCCCGCGCCGGTACGCGGCGCTGCCGGAGCCGACGCCGGAGCCGGCGGGGTAGCGTGCGGGTGGCGCGACGAGCAGCTCGCGCACGCGCGGCTGGCCGACGACGGGTGCCCGCACTGCGGGGAGCCGCCCGCGCCGCGCCTGTCGGCCGACGAGCGGGCCGCGGTCCTCGCGCAGTGGGAGCCGTACGTCTGGCACCTGGCCCAGAAGTGGAAGCGGGCGCACCCCCGGCTCGACCTCGACGACCTCGCGGCCCAGGTGCGGCTCGGGTTCGTCGACGCGGCGGCGCGGTTCGACCCGACGACCGGCCATGTGTTCAGCACCTACGCGACCTGGTGGGCGCTCCGGCGCGCGAAGGAGTACGTCCACCTGGAGCTGGCCGGCGGCACCCACGTCCCGCTGCACCACGGGCTGACGACGGTGCGGACGGTGAGCCTCGCGACCCCGCTCGGGCCGAACGAGGGGGCGCAGGAGCTGGGCGACACCGTGGCCGCCCGCCCGGGCGCGGACCCGCCCGCCGAGTTCCCGCCCGACTTCTGGGCGCGGCTGGGCCGCGTGCTCGACGCGCGCTCGTGCCGGGTGCTGGAGCTGTACTTCCGCGACGGGCTGACGGACTCGCGGATCGCCGAACGGGTCGGGGTGACCAACTCGCGGGTGCAACAGATCCGCCAGCGGGCGCTGGCCCAACTGCGGGCGCGGCCGGAGCTGTTCGCGGAACTGCGCGGGGCGGCGTGAGGCTCCGGAAAACGAGAACGCCCCGGAGTTCTCCGGGGCGTTGAGCCGGGGATACTGTCCCCAGTGGTGCAGTGACGGGGGCGGGATTCGCACCCGCGATTTCCAGCTTATGAGGCTGGCGAGATGACTGCTTCTCTACCCCGCTGATGGCATTCTACCCCGCCCGCGCCCCGCGCGCAAGCCCGGATTCACGCCGCGGTCGCGACTTTCCCGATCACTCGAACCGGGTCTCGGCCCAGGCGTTGAGGATGTATCCGGGCGGGTGGGTGATGCTCGCGGTGCCCTTCTCGGCGATGGCCGCCGCGTACCGCTCCGCAATCTCGCGGGTGCCCTCGGTGGACCACCGCTGAACCTCACCCGTGCAAATGGCGAGGAACACGACGAACTTGGCCCGCTTCGGGACCGCGACCGCGACCGGCTTCCGCCGCAGGCACGCCTTGCAGGTCACGCGCGGGTTCGCCGCCGACAACTCGACCGGGTTCCGCTCGTCGCACCGGTGGTCGTGGGTGTACTCGGACACCTTCACCCCGCACACCGCGATGTAGCCCCCGCTCGCCGCGTTGAGGGCGTGCCGCTTGCCGGCGGTCGCGCCACCGCGGAAGGCGTCGGTGTCGCCGTGGTGCATGTACCCGACGCTCGCTTTGCGGCCGGTGTGCGTGTAGGTCGTGCTCATCGTCGGCTCCGGTTCGGGGCTCGTCTCTGTCACTGAGGGCAGTATAATCTCATAGAAGATTACGTCAACCCCGGTTGCGGATATTTTCTAGGAATTATCTCGGCCGGGCGATATGATGCTAGAAACAGAGGGCCTTGAGATGCCGAAGGATAAGCCGGGCGCGACCCAAATTAACGTGATTGTGCCCGACGAGGTGCTCGCCGCAGTGAGTGCCAAGCGCGGCAGGCGGTCTCTCAATACCGTTGTGTGTCAACTGCTCGCCAAGTTCGGGGGCGTGCCGTTCGCCCCGCCGAAACGGGGTCGCCCGCCCAAGCGAACCGGCCCGCCGAAATAGCGGCCGTAATGCCACAATCGGCCGGATTCACGCCGCGACCGCGCCGAACAGGTCGACCGGGTACGCCCGCTCGCGCCGCTCGGCCCGCTCGCGGGCCCGCCGCGCCCTCTGCTCGGCGGCCGTCTCGCCGCGGGCCGGGGCCGCGGGCGTGAGGCCCCGCTGGTGGGGCGGCACCTCGACGTGCTCCGGCACCCGCTCGCACCGCCGCGGGGCGCGCTTCAGCGCCTCCACCACCTCGGCCACGGTGCGCCCGGCCCGCCACTCGCGGTTGAACGCTTTCGACACCTGCGCGGCGGCCCACTCCGCCAGGTCGCCGTGGTCCGCGACGGTGAACAGCCCCAGGTTCAGGCTCCCGCGGCCCGCGCCGAGCCACGGCCGGGCCTGCCACGCCCCGCCCTTGACCCGCCGCACGCAGTTGTACCGCGGCGCGTGCGAGTCGCTGCGCCGCCAGTGCCACCCCGCCGGCACCGCGGCCCGCGGCGTCCCCGGCACCGGCTCGGCCGGGTCGAGCGCGGCGAACTCGCGCGCCGCCCCCCGCGCGGCCCGGATCGTCGGGAACGCGCCCAGGAGCCAGAACCCGTGCCGGCCCCAGAGCTGCGCGGCGTACCCGCCGGGGCGCTTCGGGGTGCGGATCACGAAATCGCCTGACGCGTCGAACAGCACGGGCCACCCCCTGAACCGGGCAGGGTGATGGTTTCCGCTCGGGTTGCCTGTGCGGTGGACGTGGCGGCGCGGGCGGTACGAGGGTGAAGGGGTCGCGTCCATGCGATCGGGGCTCCGGGTGACGGAGCATCATCGGCCGGGGAGGGGGGACGGCTTGCGCGCGACCGCGGGGCGTGGCACGAATTGGCAGGTTTTCGGCGGCCCGTCCCGCGCGACCACCGTGATTTGCGGCACCCGGGAGGGCGCGTGGCAGCATGGGAGTGCCACCGCCCAAGGGGGCGCGTGAGGCTCACGCCGCCCGCGGGAACTCGCGCACGCGCAGGTCGGCCGGCCACTCCTGCGGGTCGAGCCAGTGTTTGTTCTGGTGGATGAACTGAATCGCCGACCTCGACACTCCAAACCGCTTCGCCAACGGCCGCGCTCCGATGACGCCCTTGAGACGCCTGATCTCCGCGACCTGTTCTTGCGTCAGCTTCGCTCGCCCGTTTTCCTCGCCGGGCAGCGGTCGCCCACCGTGCAAGCCGTGCGAGATTGCGTGGGCGACGTTGCCGGCCGGTGTCACCCACTCCAAATTGTCAGCCCGATTGTTACGCTTGTTCGTGTCGCGGTGGTTTACGATCAGTTCTGATTGACGCACGCCGTGGAATGCCGAAGCGACGAGAACGTGGACGTCGTACTTGCGCTTCCGGTCGTTGCGGTACAGCGAGACAGCGAGGTATTCGCCACGAAGCGACTGCTTCAGCACGCGACCCGCCGTCGCCCCGCGACAGGCGAGCAAGCGGCGGATGTTGCCGCAGCTCGACGCCTCGTACCAACCCTCATAACCCGGAATTGGGCGCCACTCTTCAGCCATTTGGAAACTCCCTGACCTGAAGGTCTTTGGGGAACTCGCTCACATCGCCGCCCTTGCAGTCCTTCAGCCGCAACTCGATCGTGTCCTGGCCCGGCCCCTGACAGTGGGATTTGCCGCCGCCTGGGAACTGGTCGAGCGGGTCGATGATGTTGGTCGCGTGGATCACCGCCCCGAGTTGCTTCACGAACATCGGCACCTCGGCGGCCCGGCACTGCGCGACCAGGCTCCGCATGTGCTCGATCTGCATCGACCGCGCGCCGGGGCCGGACTCGCCGCCGATGATTGCCCAGCCGATGTCCGATGTGGGAACGCCCCCTTCCGGCGACCCATCACCCTGACAGAACGGACAGCGTATTGCCCCCGGCGTCTTCCGCCGTTCGGACTCCTGGAACGGCATCTTGCAGCGATGGCAGAGATACGTCTGCTCATACAACCAGCGCGACAGGTTCACCGGCCCCAGCAGAGGCTCGCAGCTCAGGAACCGGATCGCCGCCGGGGTCGCGAGCAGGTGCGGGATGCGCGCGTCGGCCGCGGCCTGGTTCTCGACCGAGGTGCCGAGCCAGAGGTGCCGGAACGGCAACGGCAGCGTGCTGTGCTCCCGGCCGTCCACGCCGCGGAACTTGAACGTGTAGCCCAGCGCCCGCGCCGCCTCTTCCAGCGGTTTGATCGACTTCGCGAGCCGCAGCATGTACGCGGCCATGCGGTCGGCGCGCTTCGTGAGAATCTGGAACGTCACGTCCTGCCGCAACCCGATGACCGCGAACAGCTTGTCGAGCAGTTCGTCGCTCACCCAGTCCCCGAACACGTCCGTCATGTCGCCCAAGAAGCACTTACTCCCCGCGACCGGAAGGCCGCCGATCTGTTTCGCGGTGAGGATGTGCTTCAGTTCCTTCGGGCACAGAAACGGCGTCAGCCCCTCCATGTTCGCGCGGGTGAACGGCTGCCCGCGCTCGAACCGCAACGCAATCGCCTCGCTGTAACAGTGATCGCAACCGGTGCTGTGCTTCACGCACGCCCACACCACGCGCCCGTCCGCGTCGCGGTACTGGAGCGGGTTGCTGCTGAGGCCCGGCTCGGCGGTGCCGTCGGGCTTGTGGGTCGCGGTCCA
Organism: uncultured Candidatus Peribacteria bacterium; assembly: GCA_964439155.1. Classification (GTDB taxonomy): domain Bacteria; phylum Patescibacteriota; class Gracilibacteria; order Peribacterales; family Peribacteraceae; genus CAYTNJ01. The sequence goes on from CAYTNJ010000016.1 coordinate 17,202, forward strand.
TTCGATGTCGGTGCGCTTCATGCTCGCTCCTGAAAGGGACGTGAACCATACGCGCGCCGCCCGGCGCGCGCAACCCCGGCCGCGTCACTCGCCGGACACGAGCCAGCAGACCGCGGCGAACGCGCTGGTCACGACGAGCGCGCCGCCGGCGTACAGCAGCCCCAGGCCGGTGTACAGCAGGCCGTAGCTGCACCAGCACGCGGTCCCCGCGCACCAGGTGGCGGTGACGGCGCACTTCCGGGCCAGCGCGCGGGCGCGGGGTGCGGGCCATCGGGGTGCTCCTCGTGGGTGGTGGTGACGGGCGATGGTGTCACTTCGTCGGTTCGGCGACGGCCGTGCCGTCGTTCATGGCGGCGTCATCTTCGGTCGTCCACAGGCCCCGCCGGCGCAGCTCGCCGACCCAGTTCCAGGTCGTGCGCTCGCCGCAGTGCATCAGGGCGTCGCTCCACCGCGGCCAGCGCCCGTGCGTCTGGTAAAACCGCATCCGGTAGAACAGCGACTGCGCGTCGTGCGGGTCTTCCGGCCGGTGCGCGACCGCGCACATCGGGCACGTCCCCGGGGCCCCCGGGAGCAGTTGCATCGGCGCGGCCTCGACGACGTTGAGGCCGTCGGGCTGGGGTTCGTTCGGGCAGGACATCGCGGGCCTCCGTGCGTGTGGGTTGATGAACATGGGTCAGGCGGCGCGGCGGATCGCGCCGACGGTTCGCTCGAACAGCCCGCCGTCGTCGGGTTCGGTCAGGTCCGCGGCCGGCTTCACGCTCAGGTGGTGCAGCGAGAACCGCGCGTTGAACTCGGCGCGCGTCATCACGGGCGCGTAACCCTCCGGCGGCCAGGTGCCCGTTGGCGCGGCGTACCAGCCGTCGATCGTGATCCCGCGCCCCTTCAGTTCGAGCGGGGTCGAAACGTAGTAGTCGCCGTAGTGCCCGATCCGCATTTCCAGCTGCGCCACCGGCCGGGCCTCGCCCATCTCCGGGTGGTAGCCGCAGAACCCGGTCGCGGCCCGGCCCGAGTCCAGCGCCGCCTCGGTCACGGCGTCCGTGAACGCCGCCGCCGCGCCGGTGTCGCCCGTGCCGGCCGCGGTCGCGAGAATCTGAATGGTGGCGTCGGTGTTCATCTCGGTCCCCGGTTCGGTTCCCCGAAGGGGACCAGGCGAAGTTGCCCGGCCCCGCAAACTC
>CAYTNJ010000017.1:0-18163 GCA_964439155.1 uncultured Candidatus Peribacteria bacterium
TTCTTTGAGCTGGGGATTGGTGACTTGCGTGTAAATTTGCGTCGTCGATAAATCTTTATGTCCCAGCAGCTCCTGCACCGAGCGTAAATCCGCGCCTCCTCGCAGCAAATCGGTCGCAAACGAATGGCGCAGCGTGTGCGGCGACGGGTCGGAGACCACGCCCGCAGCCAGCGCTCGCTTTTTGACGACGGTATAAATGCTCACGCGCGACAAACGAAATTCTTCCCCCGGCGGTAAAATATTCGCGGCACGCGATTGATGGCGAATGAACAGGGGATGCAGGTGGTCGACGCGGCTTTCCACGTAATCGCGGAGCGCGGCCACCGCCTCGTCCGAGAGGAAGACGACGCGCACTTTCCCCCTCTTTCCCCGCACGCTGATCTCCCGCGTGTCGTAGTTCAAGTCTTTGCGGTTGAGGGATCGTAACTCCTGCAAACGCAGGCCGGTCGAATAGAACAGCTCCAGGATCGCTCGGTCCCTCTTTCCCTCATGCACGGTTGTATCGATGGCCTTGAGCATCCTATCGAGCTCCTCGGGCTGCAATACCGATACTGTCCTCTGCTGCTCTTTAAACCTCTTCACCCGGTCCGGGGGATACACGTCGAGCTCCTCTTCCTGCACCAGATAGCGCAAAAAGGCTCGAAGGACTGTTAAATGATGATTTTTGGTCCTCACCGCCAGCTCTTCACCCCTCTTCGTGCGAAATTCGTGTAGCTGCTGCTTAAAATCACGAATCGTCTCCTTGGAAAATTTGCGGACGTCGGTGACGGGGAGGAGTTCTTGGAGCAGCGTCAAGGATTCACGATAATTGCGCACGGTGAGCGTGGATTTGTTTTCTTCCGATTGCAGGTACCGAAGATACCTGTCGATGGCCGGTGCGAGTGCCAGGGGAGTGGGAGTCATAGATCAATCCTAGTTAACATAATGCATTTTATGTTAACTAAATACAAGGGTTTCCGTTTATATGTGAATTTTGGCCTGTGGAAGCCATGTATGGTAGACATTACTCCAACGATATCAGTGTGTGAATATGGTAAGCGTAGTACACATACCCCAAAACCTCCCGGAACACGCTGCGCATCTCCGTCACCGCAGGCGGGCGATCTTCGACGGGCAAGGTGCGAAGACTCCTCCAGCCCATCTGGTCCGCAAGTAACCGGATGCGCGCCAGGTGAAACCGGTCGCTCACACCGAAGGTGGACGTGCACTCTTGCATGAGCGGTCTCGCATACAGCAAATTTTCAAACGTGGAACGTGATTGTTCTTCCACCGAAATATCCGACCACTGCACGCCCAAGCGCAACGCTTCGCGACGCATGACGTCGGCTTCGCTGGGCCCGTCTCCCCTGCCGCCGCTGCCGCCCGACAAAAACAGGCGTTTCGCTCTCCCCTCCTTGTATAAAGCCGCCGCCGTGGCGACTCTGCGCGTCACCGCCGGTCCGGGTTGTCTGCCGTAGACCGCCGCTCCGAAAACGAGCGCGCAATCGGCGAAAGATGTTTCTGCGTCGCCATCGAACCGCAGTACGATGATTGCAAGCGCGCACAGCAGAGATAAGCCAAAAGAAAGCAATAGCAAGGTCGCAGCCTTGCTCATGAAACCGAGCAGCCAAGCCGCGGCTCGAAGCACTTTGCCGATCATTGGGCGACGACGGAGATATTTGAAGGAAGCGGCGGCAATGAACCGTTCCAGGGCGGCCAGTGCGAGATTTCGACTTTCTCCACTTCGGGCATGTTTGCCACGATGCGCTGCGCATCTTCATTCGAAAGGCCCGCGGTGCGCTCACGCACGCGCTTGGCGAACAGCGCACCCTGCGGAGAGAGCGGATCGAGCACATACTGTTCGGTGCCGGTAAGGTCGACGGTCAATTTAATCCACGAGAGATCATCGGCGTAATCGATGACGTGGGACACCAAGCGGCTGAGCCCCAGCGACTCATCGATCAATTGCCGGCCCTCTCGCACGTGGGCGCGCAGCTCGTCTTGCAAAAATGCCAAAATGGCCTGAGCGTCGTAGGCGAACACGGTGTAGTGAATCACGCCGCGTGCGGTGATGGAGGGAACGGTATGACCGAGTGATTTATCCGGCAGGCTCATGTCGGAGTAGGTCATGAGTGTCAATTCGGGGTAGCGCTTCGGATTAAGCAGCACGAGTTCCTGATCGGGATGCTCGCGGTTGTAGGCGTCTTGCTGCTGATCCACGAGTGAACGCGCGCCGGTGAGCAATTCCTGCTCCAACCTCTTGCGGGCCAAATCCAAATCTTCCTGCTTAAGCACGGTCAAATACGCGGTGGTGCCACCCGTTGCGGCCTTGGGGTTTTTGGCATACACCTTCGCGCGCACGTCCTCGGGCAAACCCGGAATTTTCCAGGTGAGTCCGGCTGGTACGTTGCCGCGATCGCCGATGATTTGGCCGTACAAGTCCACGTCATCCGCAAGCGCCTTCGCCTGCTTTTGCGAACCCGCCGGAACGGTCACGGGGCCAACGATACGAAACACCATGCCCGCTTCGTTGCTGAATCGCGTACCGCCGCGAAGCGAGTAATCCTCTTTGGTTGTGTTGAAAATCGCAAGCGTCATCTCGGCCGTCTTGCCGTTGAATTCCTTGCTCACGTGATCGGACACGATGGTTTTGTCGTACGTGATCGTGATGGGAATGAGCGGCATGTTGCGGATGCGGCTTTGCGATTCGAGGAGCGCCCCTGACTGGGCAAGGTAGATATTCACGGTTTGGATCATCGATTCCCTGCGGGGCCACACGCGGATTTCGGCCGAAGGAAGCAGGCGAAAGACGACGATAAAGAACAGAAACGCACTCAATCCCACGAGCGCGTAAATGCGAATTTTCGGTACGGAGAGCAGCCCCATGCGCTGCAGCTGTGATTTGAGTTGCTGCTTCCACTGATGCGGGGAAAACACGCGCAAGACCTCTTCGTACCGCGGGTGCCCGTGCAGCAGATGGGCGATGTCCTTGGTGCGGTCAACCACGCGAATACCCTTGGCCTTGGCATCATTGGCGAGCAACGGATGTTTGGTCGCCAAACGCACGCGCGAAGAAATAGGTTTGCACGCGGTAATGATGGAAGCACGCACGTCGGCACGCTCGGTAAGCTCTTCGTCACGGCCGGCGATGAGCAGCAGCACCTCGCCTTCGGTTTTTTTCAGCCTGCCTAAAAACGCGGGCCACGATTCGCCCGAATCCGGGAGAAGTACTGTGAGAGAAACGGACTCAGGCATGGAAGGACAAAGAGACGAACGGCGAGAGATCGTGATCCCGCTAAAAAAAAGAAATCATCCGCGAACGAGCGCCGCGAGCGCGGGCAAAGTGTTGCCCGACAAAAACTCCAGCATGGCGCCGCCGCCGGTGCTCACGAAGGTATAGGCGCCAAGGTCGTACCCGTAGCGCGTGTGAAAATCGATGGTGTCGCCGCCGCCGACGATGGAAACGGCGCCCGCCTTGGTGGCCTCTTTGACGGCTTCGGCGATACGCTTTGTGGCATGAGAAAACGTATGGAGTTCGTAGTAGCCCACCGGCCCGTTCCACACGATGGTCTTGGATTCTTTGATGGACGCGACGTAGCGCTCAATCGTCACCTTGCCTATGTCGAGAATGCGCATGTCACCAACCACGTTTTCGACGGGCAGATCCAGCTTGGTCGCTTGCTCCACGGCGTCGGTGGCCACCACCGCGTCACGCGGCACTTGGATGGAAGCGTAGCCGGGCTTTTCGCTTTCCAGCATGAGCTCCTGGGCGTTTTCGACTTGCTCCTGCTCATATTTGGAAGCCGCCACGTCAAACCCGCGCGCCGCGAGGAAGGTGTTGGCGATGGCGCCGCCGAGCAAAATAGTGTCGCCTTTTCCCAAAAATTGGCGAAGAACGGGGATTTTCGTTTCCATCTTGGCGCCGCCGAGCACGAGTGTCAGCGGGCGCTTGGGGTCGTCCATTACGGGAGAAAGATGCTTGAGCTCTTCCTCCAACTGCAAGCCGATGAAGCCGGGCAAAAGTGAAGGCAGCCCCACCATGCTGGCGTGGGCGCGATGGCAGTTGGTAAAGGCATCATTGACGTAGAGGTCTCCGAGCGCGGCGAGCTCCTTTGCAAACGCGGGATCATTCTTCTTTTCCCGCGGATCGAACCGTAAGTTTTCGAGCAACAGCACTTCACCGGGCTTGAGCGCTTCGGCCGCCTTCAAAGCTTCGGGACCCACGCAGGAGGAACAAAACTTGACATCTGTGTTGAGGTATTTCGCCAAGTGCTCCACGAGCGGTTTTTGGCTGAACTCAGGATCGGGTTTACCATCGGGTCGCCCTTGATGTGACAAAAGAAGAAGCGAAGCGCCGCTGGTAAGAATGTGACGCATCGTCGGCACTAGCGCCTCGATGCGCGACGCATCCATCACCTTGCCATTCTCCATCGGCACGTCAAAACCCGCGCGCAACAACACCCGCTTGCCTTGTAAGTCCGCGTCTTTGAGCAGTGGATACTTCATGTCCCGATTGTATCCGCGGCAGGCTTGCGCCACGAGTGGACACGATTGACTTCGATGACTTTTTACAGGAACACACTGTCTCCTGTACCCCGCGTCTTGTCGGCCATAGCTTTAGCGACGGCTGAAGCTCGTAAGAGCGTAGTGGGGTCGCTATGATGCAAGGGGTGTCCCCTCTCGCATACTTCCCTATCGGCTTCGCGCTGTGCGCCGCATTGCACGCCGTCGCGCGCAAGATGTTTCCCAAGTGGGGACTCTTGGACTTCCCCGAACGCTACGGCATCAGCAGAGCCCGACTCCCCTACCCCACCGGCATCCTCGCCGTGCTCACGTTTTTGCTCGTCTTTCCGCTGATATTCGAGCCGAACGCGCAAATTCTCGGCATCATCGCCGCCGTCTCCGCGTTGGCGATTGTATCGTTCATGGACGATCGCACTCCCCTCCCCCCGGTACCGCGTTTTGCGATGCAATTCGCAATCGCAGGCATTCTGTTTTGGACCGGTCACTGCACGGGAGGCCGCATTTGCTCCGTCACCAATCCCTTCGAAGGCTTTATAGGCGGAGACATCGTCGAGCTCAACGGCGACTGGCCCATCCTCAGCTTTATCATTACGACAGTGTGGCTGCTGCTCACGGTAAACGCGCTCAACTGGTTCGACGGCATTCCCGGCCAGGTCTCCGCGCTCTCGGTAGTGGGCTTTCTCACCATCGGCTACTTGGCACTCTTTAGATTGGGAGAAAGCGACACGGGAGCCATCGCTTTACTGCTTGCGGGCATCGCACTCGGCTGCCTGCTCTTCGATTTTCCGCCGGCGAAAGTGATCATGGGCGACACGGGCGCCATGTTCTTCGGTTTACTCCTCGGCATCCTCACCATCTATTCGGGAGGGAAAGTGGCCACGGCTTTTTTGGTCCTGGGAGTACCGATAGTCGACAGCGTCATCGTCACGATTCGTCGCATATCCAAAGGCAAATCCCCTCTCAAAGGAGGCGATGGTGGAGAACATCTGCATCATCGCCTGCTCGCCAAAGGATGGTCGCCCCACGCCGTCATCGGTTTATCGGTAGTGCTGGGTTCCTTATTTGGTATCACGGCACTCTTTTTGGATACGAAAGGAAAGATGATCGCAGGCGTGCTATTGGTTTGCGTGATGTTGGGGTTGTCGTGGTATTCGAGGCCGGCAAAACCATAAACATAGCGACGACAACGTTGTCGTCGCTACGGGGGCGTGCATGTGAAACGGTTACTTCGCCTCTTTATATTCCATCGGCTGACTCAACGACCCGAACGGCTCCGCCACGATCACCACCGTGCGGCGGCCCATGGGGAGGAACGTTGCTTGTGCCATACCGTCTTTAAAGTCGGAGGCTTTGAGGGTCTTGGGTTTGAACTCGGCTTCACCGAAGGCGGTGCGCAAGGCGATGTCTCGCTTCAGGCACTCTCCCTGCACGGTGCGACCTTCGGCATCGAGCAGCGTGAGACGGACTTTCTCCCATTCACGCCCGGAGAAGGCGCGATCATGGTGCATATCGATGCTCGCGATGTCTTTGCAGGTCGCAACAACGGGAGCCGCGGGCGTGATGACCGGCGTTTCGGTGGAAGCGACATTGACCGTTTGCACGACCGGCGCGGCAGGAGTGGGCGTGGGTGCAGCAGGCTTGGGCGCGACTGCGACGACGGTTGTAGTCGAACGGGTAGTCAGGCGCTTTTGCAGGCGCTCATCACGCAGCTGCGCGACGGTCTTTTTGGGTGCGCTGGAGGAAGCTTTCACGACCGTGGTGCGCGGGGCGCCTTCTTTCACCGCGGGCAAGTTGGCCTGCACGAGAAGCATGGGGTTCACACTGTATTGAAAGCCGCGCTCCTGATGCAATCCGGCGTCGATGGCTTGCGTGAAAGTAAGACCAGCTTCCCGGGCTTCGGAGCCGGTGAACGGCCAGTAGGGGTGCCAGGGGGCGGAATCGCGGTCGACCTGGAAGTGCAGGTGCGGACCGGTGGCAAAGCCCGTCATGCCGCTTAGGCCGATCACCTGGCCTTTCTCAACCAAGTCCCCCACTTGCACCATCTGCGAGCTTAAGTGCGCGTAGTTGGAATGCAGGACGGTGGTCTTTTCCGGATGATCCGGATCGGGCATGTGGGGATTACGAATGACGATGTAGAGACCGTATCCGCCCTTGTCGTTTTCCACTTGAGTAACGATACCGTTGGCAATCGCGCGCACCGGCGTGCCTTCGGGAACGCGGATGTCGATGCCGATGTGCGAGCCGTGGCCTTCGGCGCCATCTTTGTAGCTGCCCATGTTGCCGACGCCGTACACGTCTCCTCTCGGCTGGTCGTCGTAGCCTTTTTTCTGTTCGGACGACACGTACTTGGGAAGCGGAATGAGAAGATCTTTCGGTACCTGGCGGAAGGTATGTACTTCGGCGTTGCCGCCGTAGGTGGACCAGCGCGTGTAATCGGGAACAAGCTCGATCGGCGACACCGTGCCCGTGTATTGGATCAAGCTGTCATCGGCGTTGCCGAGGACCGATGCCCAGAAGGCGTGCCAGCCCAAATCCCCCATCATGTTGCCCGCGATGAACGCGAACAACGAAAACGTCGCCACGAAGAACGACGACTTCTGTTTGAGATATCCCAGCGCGGGCATACCATGAATGCGCCTGCCACTATGAATGGACTTGGCGCTGAATCCCTGGCGTTTCGCGGTGGTAATGTGGGTCAGTCTCATGCGTTTGTGGGGGGTTTGTGTGATAGTGTTATAATAGCATTTTAGAATCCTCATGTCAATGAAAGACCATGTAAATCTACATCTGTCAAATGCCGAGAAAATGGCATTTGCTGGCCATTCCCTGGCATCTTCCTTATACGGCTCCGCTTTGACGATTCTCTGCACCGGACCCTTGGGAGCCGGCAAAACGACGTTCATCAAAGGCCTCGCCGAAGGGCTCGGCTGCAAGCAGCCCGTGACCAGCCCTACCTTCGCTCTCGAGCAGCGCTATAAAGGAGACAAGGGAACACTCATCCACTTAGACCTGTACCGCCTGGCGGAAAAAGACGCGCAAAGCCTGGCCCACGCGCTCGAAGAAGAAGGCATCGTCTGCATCGAGTGGTCCGAGCGCCTGCAAGAGCGGCTCCCGAGCGGACCGCGTATCCGCGCGGATTTCACCGAAGAGAAAGACGGTCGCAGACTCACGCTGACATTTGAAGATCTGCCGTTTCCCACGCGCGAAGACGTGCTTGCATGGCGCGAACTCGTGCACTTGCCCCCGCACGTGAGCGCTCACTGCGACAGAGTCGCGACGGTAAGCGATGCCCTGACCGCGGATATGCTCGCCCGCGGCATCATTTGCCGGCCGCTTGCCGTGCATCGCGCCTGCGAACTGCACGATCTTTTGCGCTTCATCGATTTTCGCACGCCGGCCGGCCCCGGCGGATGGAAGCCAAAAGAAGAAGACCTGCAAACGTGGGAAGACTGTCGCAAACAGTATGAAGGAAAAAGTCACGAGCAAGCCTGCGCGGCTTTCCTGCAAGAGCGAGGATACGACCACCTGGCCGACATCATCGAGCCGCACGGGCTGAACATGGCTGCGGAAAGCCGAAAAACCATCGAACAGAAGTTGGTGTATTACGCCGATAAACGCGTGCTCATGGACAAACAAGTGACAGTGCGCGAACGATTCGAAGATTTCATCGTGCGTTACGGCGGCGGCAAAGAATCGGCGCAAAGCAAAAGATGGCTCGAGGAAACCCTGGCCATCGAAAACGAACTGTTCCCAAGCGCCCCTCCGGTCTAAGCTGGACGGCATGCGTCGCCTTCTTCTCGGACTCCTTTGCATTGTCATTCTCCTCGAATCGAGCCCGGTTTTCGCCCAGGAAGAACGCTCGTACGAAGGGCGCATCGACGCCATCGAAACAATGACCTGCGATGATGAGAGCGAGGATTGCTTGCTCATTCATCTGCGCCTGGACGATTCTTACGACGGCAATCGCGATATCGACATCGAAGTAACGCCGCTCGATTTTTTGGGCGGCCGCAACCCCGGCTATTCGGTGGGCGACACGGTGATCGTGCAGAGCTCGACCATCGACGGGGAGGCAATCTTTTTCATTGCGGACATCGTCCGTAAGCGGGCGCTACTCCTCCTATTGGGTTTCTTCGCAGTCGCAGTGGTGCTGTGCGGAGGATGGGCCGCCGCCAGATCGTTCATCGGCATGGCACTCAGCTTCGCCATCCTCTTTTTGGCCATCCTTCCGCTGATTCTGCACGGTTTTCCACCAATCCCCGTAAGTATCATCGGGGCACTCGCCATCATGGCTGTGACCTTTTTAATCTCCCACGGCTGGAACGTCAAAACCCAAGCGGCGTTGGCGGGCACCACGATCAGCTTGCTCATCACCGCCATCCTCGCGCTGTTCTTCTCCTGGTACGCACACCTTTCGGGCATAGATGAAGAAACCGCGTTCCTCCTCTCCGATTTTCCCCTGCTCGACACCCGCGGCATCCTGCTCGCCGGCATCATCATCGGCACGCTGGGCGTGCTCGACGACATCACTATTTCCCAAGCCTCGGCGGTGATGGAACTGCGTATCGCCAATCCGCTTTTGCAGGCAAAACAACTCTATAAAAGCGCGTTAAGAATCGGCAATGACCACATCTCCGCCGCGGTGAATACGCTCGTGCTCGCCTACGCCGGATCGTCGATTCCTCTCTTGCTTCTGCTCTCCAGCGTACCCTCCGGCGAATCGTGGTCGCTCATGCTCAACCGCGAAGTGCTGGCCGTGGAAATCGTGCGCACGCTGGTGGGCAGCATTGGCTTATTGTGCGCGGTGCCGGTCACCACATGGTGCGCTTGCATGCTCGCCGTACGTCAAAATCCGGACACTGTCGCTCATGCGGGTCAGCACCATCACTGAAGCAGGTTAAGCGTTCCAGGGAATGCCCTCTTCAATCAGCAGGCGGAAAATCATCGGGCTTTCAACAGAAAGCAGCCATGCAGCACCCGTCAAAAGCAAAGCCGCGAGAGGCAAAAGCACGAGGCACAGGTGTTCGAGACGGGTGAATGCACGCTGCACCGTTGAGCGAGAAACGCGCTGGGGATGCAGCAGAGTGGCGATGAAGCCGTGAAGAATGTGCAGTTTGACGACGAATAGCAGCACACCGCGCAACACCGTAAGCTCCGCGCGCGCCAACCCGACCGTGGCGACCACGAGCGGCATGGTGGGATGCAAAAAGAGGGACAACACCAACGCCGAAAGCAGCAACGTAATGGCCACGAGGCGATTGCGCAGCGCCTGCAAAAGAGAGAAACCCACGGTCTTACGCGCATCGCGGTAACGCAAATATTCCAGGACGACTTGCGCCACCAGCAGCAACGCAAATACCCCCAAATTGAACATCGCGGCCCCAAACACCGTCAGCAATAGCAAAGATGCCCGAATGGCGGGAACGTCATTATGCAAAAACGTATACGACGTGCGGAGAGCGGTCTTTGTAGTCATTTATATTATTTTAACATATTTATGTTTAATTGTAAATATAACAAAGCGCATAAAGATAAAAGGGAATAGGCCCTATCACTCCAATTCCTTTGGCAAACCTTTAGAAAAATGGAAATACACGTAATAATACGCCGTTCCACTCTTCTCAGCTTCTGCACCGTGCATTTCCGGCTTCACAAAACGTGATTCGGGCAGAGTTGCTACTAATCGTCGGATTTCCTCGAAGGCAACGGCATTATCGATTTTTTCATGCTTATTGCGGGAAAAAACGTATGTCACAGTGACAGGAATCGATTTCATGTAACGTTCGACTTCGCGTTTTTCGGGCTGAATGCGCACGTCAGCATCACCGTTTTTCAGGACAATCGCCTTAGCCTCCCAAGGCTGCTCTTGGATCACGGGCTTCTCCCTCGGATAATAATCATAAACATGCACTTTGAAACTCTGGCCATCCGGATTCCAGATCAGACTGCAATGTGCATACACATGATTGGGATCGCGCCTCGATTCATCTTCTTTCAACACAGTGCGAGTTACCAAAGCGGAATGCTTGAAATCGGCTTTTTGCCCCGGGGGCAATGTCAATTTCACGTCATACACTCTCTCGGCGGCTTGCTGAGAGACATATCCTAAAACTCTTTCATCGAAGTCAAAGCGCTTATGCTCCATAAGACGCACAGTAATTTGCGGCTGCTCGATTATGGACTGCACACCCTCACCATTGTTCTGTTCTTTTTGCGGAAGATGCTCTTCTTTTTGTAAAAAAGACACGCCAACGGTACCAAGAGCCAAAACGGCTGCGGCGACTGTGGCATAACCGATTTTGCGAATATAACCGTTGCGAGGCAAAGGATGCGGAACGCAAAGAACCGGTACCGTATGATCCACGGATACCCACTTAGCCAAAGTGCTGTCTGTATACCGCACTAAGCAAGTTTTTCGATCCTCAGACACCCACTCTACTTTGGCGGAAACATAGTTCTTGTGACTAACGCTAAGCACCTCCACCTCGGGAGCATTCAACACGCGATAGCCGATGAATCCTGAGTAAGCCAACATCCCCGTCTCCAACTCCTCACTCAATTCAGCTATTACCGCATCGATTTCCAGGCCACTTTCGCCCTCTGATTCAGACGAAACATTAGTGGAGTCCATATTATGAATATAAACAATATTTAATTTATGTCAAATAACAGCGCTAAAGTGATTTTTGCTCACGGATAATCGCCCTCGCCCTCTCCATCCTCTTCCGGATCCCTCCCTCCTCCCCATGTTCCGTCGGCTCGTAGAGGTTCACCGGCTCCACTCCGATGGGGAAATACTGCCCGGGTACCACGCCGCGCGGATCATTGTGCGGATACAAATAGCCTTGGCCGTAGCCATGCTCCTTCATCGCCTTCACCGGAGCGTTGCGCAGATGGTACGGAACTTCAAGCGATGGAGCTTCGGATACCATTTTCTTCGCCGCGCCCATGGCCCTGGTGATCGCGTTGCTCTTGGGCGCTTGCGCCAGATAGATGCACGCTTGTGACAAAAAGAATTCTCCTTCCGGAAACCCGACGTACTCGAATGCCTGCCAGGCGGAGATGACGATCTGCAAAGCTCTCGGATCGGCGTTGCCGATGTCCTCGCTCGCGAAAATCGCCATGCGGCGGAACAGGAATCTCGGTTCTTCGCCGCTCTCGATCATTTTATACAACCAGATCATGGCGGCATCGACGTCGCTTCCTCGAAGAGTTTTGATGAACGCGGAAATCGTATCGTAGTGATCCTCTCCCGTTTGATCGTATCTCTTATTGCGCTCGCGAAAGAGCATTTCCGCCTGCTCTACCGTCACCTTGCCGCCCGCTGTGGCCGCGGCTAATTCCAACGCGTTCAACGCAATGCGTGCGTCCCCATTCGCCACCCGCGCGATGCGCTCCAGCGCCGCGTCATCCACTTTCACTTTGCCGGCGAAGCCATGTTCGTCGACGATGGCGCGTTTCAAGATTTCCACGATATCTTCCGTCGGCAGCGGTTGCAGCATGTATACGTGCGACCGCGAGACCAACGCTTTGTTCACTTCGAAGTACGGGTTCTCTGTGGTGGCCCCCACCAAAATCACGGAACCGCTTTCCACGTACGGCAACAGCGCGTCTTGCTGGGATTTGTTGAAGCGATGGATTTCGTCGATGAATAGCACCGTGCGCTGCTTGAACGTTTGGAATCTCTTGTGCGCATCGATGCAGGTTTCCTTGATCTCTTTGACGCCGCTCATTACCGCGTTGATCTGCACGAATTCCGCCTGCGTCGACTCGGCGATGATCTTGGCGAGGGTGGTTTTGCCGGTGCCCGGCGGCCCCGAAAGAAGGATGGAGGACAACGCGTCTTTTTCAATAGCGCCGCGCAAAGCCGTGCCCGGCCCCACCATTTGGCGCTGACCCACGAAGGCGTCCAATGATGTCGGTCGCATGCGGTAGGCCAGCGGAGACTTTGCGTCACTCATGGAGGAAAAGCATAGAGTGTTTTGAACGCGTGAGTCATGTAAAAAGTCAGAAGATGCCCATTACCGGATTCTCTTGAATAAAATGCGTTTTAGGATACGACGTTAGGTGATTCTTGCTATGATCTTTGCAATTCCTTCTCCATTTTTTCCCCCTATAACCATGAACAATCTCGTGAAGCAAGTCACGTGGCTGCTCGGCATCGTCCTCACCTTGGTAGGCGTCGCCGGCTTCTTCGTCGACAACATGCTCCTCATTTTCCAGGTGGACACGCTGCATAACATCATCCACCTCCTCAGCGGTATCGTCGGTATCGCAGCGGCCAGCATGGGCACCTCGTACGCTCGTCTTTACCTCATCGTCTTCGGCATCGTGTACGCCCTCGTGACGGTGATCGGCTTTGTAAACGGCGGCAGCATTCTTGGCTTGTTCCAAGTGAACGACGCCGACAACTACCTGCACGCGGCCATCGCCTTGGTCTCCCTCGGCGTCGGCTTCGGCGGCGGCAACAAGTAATTCGCCACTGTGAAGTTCAAAGGGCGGGCCGTGGGGTCCGCCTTTTTAAGGCTCAGCGCAAATCCTCACACGTCTCCGTCCAAGTTCTGCCCGATGCAAACGGGGTGCGCCGCGTGCGTAAATGCAACTGGAGATCGTCGATGAACGGCGGCATCTCGCACAGGATTGCGATGAGCGAACGATACGAGCGAATCGCAGGATAGGCGGGCACATTGAGACCGGCGAACGACCAGGATTGGAGGGACACCAGTGCGCGGCCGTCCTCCTGCATCTTGGCATCGGGAAGAGCGGAAGGAAGGAGCGAAAGGTGCTCCGCGGAAATATCCATGACCGCTTCGTCCAAGTTGCCCGAGTAAAGGGAAAACGAGAGATAGGAATCCCATAGGCCGAGCAGACCGAGCAGCGGAAGAATGCCGGCGAGCAGTGTGACGACGATTCGCCTGCGGGATTTGCCGATGAGGATTTGCAGTGCCGTGCTCTTGGCATTCCAGAACAGCAGGCAGACGAGGACGACGAGCAGGGCGTTCCACGGCCACACGACCATGTTCCAATGCAAACCCGAGGGTCCGAACGCGGCCAAGACAGTGAGATGCAAGAGTACCGTAGACGCTACAGCAAAACGCCTCGTGCGTCGGAACAGAAGCCCTGCGCCGATACCGATTTCCAGCAGAATGGAGAAAGACGCGAAGACTAAAGCATGCTCCGAGAGAAAAGAAGAAAACGGCAATCCCGAGGCGAATGCAGGAAACACGTACTCATGAAACTCCGGGACGATCTTCGAAATACCACTCCAAATATACGTGGCGGCCAACACGAGGCGGCACCCGTTGAGCGCCTCGTTCTTGAAGGATCGAGGAATCGTCAGGCAGAGCAGCAAAAGCGCATACTGATACAGCCACGGCTGCAGGCGCGTCTGGTCGAACAACACGGATACTCCCGCAACCGCTAGGAAAGCGATGACTGCGCGAGGACGACGGTCCGCGACAACCCAAAAGAGCGTGCCAAGCAGCAGGAGAAACGTCGTCTCGGGCCAGCCCGCAAATTCGCGAAGCGGATACAGGAGCGGACTCGGAGGAACTACCCGCATCGTCGACCACAGCATCCGTGCAATTCCCATACCGGAGCCGATGCCGATTACAACCAAGAGCCGGACGATGTCTTCCAGGCGAGGCATCTTCCAAAATAAACGACGCATGGCAAAAACCCTACGTCGAAGCGCTCTTCATGGCAACGCTTAGCGTCCGAGTCCGCCGAATCCGCCTGGACGCGGAGCACGGGGAGAAGGCCTACGGCGTCCGCCACCACCACCGCCTCCGCCGAAGGAGGATCGTCCTCCGCTATTGCGTCCACCGTGGCTCGGTCGACCGTCATCGCGGGGAACATGTTCCGCTGCGCGAGCGGGAGGCAACCCTTCCACCTTGCCGCGGCGGATCGGATTGCGAATGAGTTTTTCGATGGAGCGGATTTCGTCGCCCTGATCGGGTGAAGCAAAGGAGAGAGCGCGACCCACGGATCCGGCGCGGCCGGTGCGGCCGATGCGGTGCACGTAGTCTTCGGGATTGTCGGGAAGATCGAAGTTGATGACCACCTCGATGCCCGTCACGTCGATGCCGCGGGCGGCAATGTCGGTGGCGACCAGCACGCGGTAGGTGCCACGCTTAAAGCCCTCAAGCGCCTCGCGGCGCTGGGCCAGGGAGCGGTTGGCGTGGATTTCGGCGGAGGTATGCCCCATGGTACGCAGCTGCCGCGTGATTTTCTTGGCGCCGTGCTTGGTGCGAGAGAACACGAGAACGGTGCCTTTGTACTGCTCAAGCATTTTCTCCAGCAGACGGATCTTGTCGTTCTTTTGCACGATGAAGAGTTCCTGCTCCACCTTTTCCGCAGCGGTGCCGGCGGGCGCCACTTCGATGCGCAGCGGCAGCTTCATGTGCGAGGTGGCAATCCTCACGATTTCATTCGGCATGGTGGCCGAGAACAGAAGCGTCTGGCGATCCTTGGGAACGTGCTCAAGGATCTTGTTGATCTGCGGAGCAAAGCCCATGTCGAGCATGCGATCGGCTTCGTCGAGGACCAGGATGCTCACTTCCTTGAGCGACACCGTGCGCTGCTGCAAGTGATCGAGCAAACGACCCGGAGTGGCCACCAAAATGCGCGGATTATGGCGGAGCATCTGCTTTTGCAAATGCATGGAAGCGCCTCCCACGAACACCGCCGTCTTGATGCCGAAGATCGGCGCGAAGATCTGGAGGGTTTCATCGACCTGATACGCAAGCTCACGAGTAGGCACGATCACGAGTCCCCTGCCATTCCCCTGGCCGAGGCGCTGCAACATGGGTAAACCGAACGCGAGCGTTTTGCCGGTGCCGGTTTGCGCAATGCCGATCACGTCCTTGCCTTCCATCGCCACGGGCAGAGCTTTGTGCTGAATAGGAGTGGGATTCACAAATCCCAATTCGTCAATCTTCGTAAGGACGGCCGGAGCCAGCCCCATGCCACCAAATCCCTGGGGGACGGGTTCTAGAGGAGAATTCATGGCGGCAGCATACAGCAAGCGCCTGCCAAATGCACAGATGCAAGGGTATTTTCTTCGCCACGGGAAAAGCTGGCCTATACTGGTATCTTCCTTCCCGCCCCTGCATGAAGCGCCATATCGTCATTCACATAGGTCTGGTCATGGCATTGAGCCTTTCACTGGTCCTGCCGGCCTACGCCAGGGCCGTCGTGGACCCCGACGACGTCAACCGCAATACCAGGATGAAATACCTGCAAACCAACCCGGATCTCCTCAAAAAGAGAGTGAATGTCGACCGCACCTGGACGCGCAACGTCAAAACGCCCAAACCCGTTGCGGCCACGGGCGCCGTCACCGTGCGGCCCATCCGCCTAAACGCCCGCCTGCTGCGCGCTCTCGCAAAGCAGAAGAAAGCTTCAAACATCCTCCTCAAGCGCGTACCCAAGGTGACTCCCGGGCAAACGGCCACGGGCAGCACGATGGCGCAGTAGTGAGTCGCGAGACAAGAGTCTTCTGTCCACTGTCCTCTTTCCACTGTCCACTAAAAATCCCGCCCCTCCGCAGAGAGACGGGATCTTTTTTGAGGCTTAGTCGTCATCAACCTCCGTCGTCTCGGTGTCTTCGTCGCCGTCGTTCACTTCCACCTTCAGGCGCAGCGTGTCGCCCTCGTCAACGGTCTGATTGAAGCGGACGGTGAGCAGCACGGTGCGGGTGTCGTCTTCCTGCACGAGCACGTTCTCCCACTGCACCTCGTCGTTGCCCTCCAGGTCGCCGCTGTCGGTGGCGGATACATAGCTCATGCCGTCGTCGAGTGAAGCGGTAATGTCCACGCGAACGTCGTCATTACCCGTGTTGGTCAGCTTGATGCGATAGGTCACGGTGTCGCCCTGCTGCACGGGATCGGAGCTGTCGGTGAGGGACACGGTCACGTCTTCCGCGTCGCCGTCGTTATTGTCGTTGGTATTGTCCCCCACTACTTCGGTCTCTTCGGAATCGTCGTCATCGTCGGTCTCCACGAGCAACACGAGCGTGTCTCCGTCTTCCACGTCGTTATCCACGCGCACTTTAAGCGTGAGCGACTTGGTCTGATCCTCGCGTACCAAGATATCGTTCCATTCCACTTCGTCACTGTCTTCGTCGCCACTATCGGTAGCCGAGACGAAGGTCATGTTCTCATCCAGGAAGGCACGTACGTCCACGCGCTGGTCGTCGTTGCTGTTGTTCTCCAGGCGGATGGTATAGCTGAGGGTGTCGCCTTCTTCCACGGTGTCATCGCTGTCGGTAATGGTGATCGACACGTCTTCGTCGCCGTCGTCGTCATTGTTGGAATCCTCATCATCGATGCTCGTCGTTTTGCTCTTCTCCTCGTCATTCGCCTCCACGCGCAGCTTCACGGTATCGCCGTCGTCTGCGCTGGTGGGAATGCGCACGCGGAGCGTGAGGGTCTCGGTTTCGTCCTCGTTTACGTCAATGTTGTCCCACTGCACCTCGTCGCCATCTTCGTCGCCGTCGTCGGAAGCGGACACGAATTCCATGTCATCATCCAAGAACGCCGTAACATCCACCGTTTCATCGCTGGTGCCGTTGTTCTCGATTTCGATCGTATAGGAGACGGTGTCGCCGGGCGCCACGGAGCTGTCGCTCTGCTTGATCGTGAGGGTCAGGTCATTATCGTCATTGTTATCATTGCTGCTGCCGCCGATTTCCGTCGTGCGGGTCTTGGTCGCGTCTTCGGCTTCCACGCGCAGTTTCAGGGTGTCTCCGTCATCCAAATTGTCATCCAAATTCACCTCGAGCTTGAGCGTCTGGCTGTCATCGCCGTCGATGTCGATGTTGTCCCACTGCACCTCGTCGCCATCTTCGTCGCCGTCGTCGGAAGCGGATTCAAACTCCATGTCGTCATCGAGGAACGCCGTCACATCGACCGTCTGGTCGTCGTTATCGTTGTTCGTGATTTTGATGGAATAGGTAAGAGTATCGCCGGCGTCGGGGCTGTTGTCGTCCTGGGTGATAGTGATCACCAAATCGTCGCCGGAGGAAGAGGAGGAAGACGAATCGTCGTCATCCGAACCGTTGCTGCCGGTACCGTTGCGCAGTTCCGCGAGCATCTCGGCAAGCTGCGTGCGGTTCACGCCGTAGCTGATGTTGGTGACCGACTTGGGGAACGCGCCGTACTCCGCGAGCTTCTCGACGTAAGGCTTGTACCACACGGGGTCATAGCGAACGGCGATGCCGTGCGCACGGAGCGAAATGGCCGCGGCTTCCGCGAAGGTGACCATCGTCTCGGGGCGGAAGCGTCCGTCGGCGTAGCCGGTGACGATGCCGCGCGACTTCCCCGCGCAAACGGCGTTCGCGAACCACTGGGTGGTCACGTCTTTGAAGCAATTCGTACCGCCTCCCACAAGGCCAGCATCCTGCATGACCAATTGAAGCAATTCGGCCCGGTTCAAGCCGGCATTCATGTCGGCTGCGACTGCCGTACCTGTGAGGGTGGCGAAAGCGACCGAAGCGAGAAGGAGTTTACGGAGCATCATAGGAAGAGGTGGAATAGTGGATGAGTGTACGCTTCGGAGAGGAAAAAAGTGGGAAGTGCCTCAAAAGTCGTAAAACGGCCAGAATATAGAGCAGTTTTTTGTGTAAGTACAGGGAAAATGGCCAAATCGGGGATTCTCA
>CAYTNJ010000018.1:0-18004 GCA_964439155.1 uncultured Candidatus Peribacteria bacterium
TGATGGTGCTCTGGGAATGCCCGAGCATCCGCGACATCTACGCCTTCCCGAAAAACGGCAAAGCCCAAGACGTCATGATGAACGCCCCGTCGTTCGTGAACCCCAAGCAATTGAAGGACCTGCACATCAAATTGGACGTCGAGGAGCAGTAGGAACTGTTCCCTCTCCCCCAGCGGGAGAGGGCTAGGGTGAGGGGGCAGCAAAAAACTTCTACGCACGCTGCTTAGGCGTAGCCCTTTGCAGGTGAAAGCAATCGACAGACCTGCCATTTAGACCATTTTTCTGGTATAATGATGCGATATGGCCGAATCTAATGCCAACCGCCGCGCCGAGCAACAGGCCGAAATCGAGCGGCAGATGGCCATGCGCCAGGGGATGATCGACCGGGAGAAAGCGCAAACCGAGGAACGCAAAACCGCCGCCGAACAAACCCAGGCCCAAGAGAAAAAATCGACGATCGACGAGCAGGAAAAAGCCCAACGCAAAGGTGAAGAGTATTTGGATTGGCGCGACGAAAAACATGAGAAAGAACTCGCCGAGCAGCAGGAGAGACTCCGCCAAAAAGCCGAAGCCGAAACGCGCAAAATCGCCAAGGAGAAAGCCGACAAGGAAACCGAGAAACAGAAGGAGTACTTCGACACGCTCCACAAAAACGCCTACGCCAAGCGCACCAAGGAACGCCTGACCCTCATCGCCAACGAAGAGGAGCGATCCCTCCGGGGCGCAGACGAGGAGCAGGAAAGATTGCTCCGGGAAGAAGCGAATCAGGAACGCATGAAGCTGAATGCTCTTAAAAGCGACAAGAAAAAACAGACCGCGCTCATCGAAGCCGATCACTTCCGCAAGCTCACGATCATCGATCAAGCCGCCCAAAAAACGATCGACGCCAACAGGACGAGCGGCTCGGAAGCGGCCGACAAGCGCATCGAGAAAGGCCGCCAAACCATGGATGCCCGCAGCAGGCAGAAGAGGGAGATGATGAACCTTGAGGAGCAGCACCAAAAGAAACTGCGCGACCTCGACCTCACCTTCGACCGCATGGAACGCGAGACCAAAGAAGAAACGCGCCGCCGCCGCGCAGTCGTCGAAAAAGCGACCCTACGCAAAAAGCGCGACATCGCCGTCCGTCGCAAATCGGCCGAGGAATGGTTGCAAAAGGGCGGAGCGGGGACGGATGAAACCTGACAGGAGAACAAATGGTGATGAGGGGGTTCCAATGTAAGAGATTCTGATCATTGAATTTTCTGTGCCGAGGTCTGTACCCAAAAACGCAAGACAGCCTTACCGTTCACTTCGATCTCGTCTTGCAGTTGACCGCCATTCTTCTCGATAATTTTTCGAGAGGCAACATTGTCTTTGTCGCATGTAACTAATGCCCGTTCAATACCGAGCATCTTAGCTTTCAATAATGCATGCTCGAGTATGGATGTTCCATATCCTTTTCCTTGCTTGCTGGGACGAATGGCATAGCCGATATTGCCGCCAAAACGATGTAAAGCATCGTTCAATTCATGCCGAATACTTACATGACCAATAAACTCCCCCTCATTCACAAGCCAATAGACGGATGCTGGGACAAGACTTGCTTCGGCCGCACCGGCTTTATGTTCATATTTTTTCATTTTTTGAATATAGGCTTTTGGATCATCGAAACTCCCGAAGAACTTCCAAAATCCTGAAATGCCATGCTGTTCAAATTCGGCGAGTGCTGAATTATAACTCGCTGCATATGCCTCTGATGGTTCGATGAGTTCCATGAGATTTATTATAACCTCCTTGATGGTGCCGAGGGAGAGACTCGAACTCTCATGGGATTGCTCCCGCCAGCTCCTAAGGCTGGTGCGTCTGCCATTTCGCCACCTCGGCAAGGCTGGCTATACTATACTACATTCTCCCCGGCAGGTTGCGCTGATTAGCCTATCAGGGACGCATTACCACCCAACCCATGCCCTCCACGGACACCCATCGGGACGACGACGAACTGGCCGTGCAACATGTCGAAGAGAGGAATGTTTCCCTTCTTAAGCATCCAGCCGTGCTGGAGTTAGTGTCACATCCTTGGGGCGGAGTTCGTCCGACGATAATGCATGTGTTACAGGCGGAACGATGGGTCCACAAGAAAGCACCCGGCACCAAGTTCGTCTTGCGCGAAGCATTGGCCGAACTCGGCAAAAGCCTGCATCCCGTAGTGGCCGCACTGTGTGTCGATGTACTTGCCAAAGTCGGGCGCCTGCGACTGTACTACAGCTTCGGATCCATGACGCAAGAATTCGCTTCTCCCCTGACAGCCATTCCTGTCGCAAATGCACAACATGGCGGCCACGTGATGCCATGTTACGAGGTGCGGTGATGGATTCCTAAGCACAAAAAAATCCCCCGAACAACGACTGTGTCGTTCGGGGGAAATGAGTGATCCGTCACTCACTTGGCTCAAATTCCTTTTTGAGCTGGAGGTACAACTTTCTCCGATTTTCTCGTTTGTCTATCCAGTCGCATGCCACCCGGAACCCACAGTAGAAGGCCCACTCCACCTGATCTCCGTCGGGTAGTCCTGGAGTCCACACGAGGGTCAGTCCGTTGCCATCAGGAGGATTCTCCTTTGCCTCCTTCTGGGCCCTCTCTTCCGATACCGCCTCCACAATGCACGCCTCATGCGGTGGCGGGAGGAGTGTTGACTGTCCTTGCCCCTCGAATATCGCCAAAAATTTTCTCTTTTCCATGCGCTCCTCTTCTTTCTCGTTTTTCTCTTTCAGGAACGCATCCACCTTTTCCCGCCACTCTGCATCCTCCGAATCGTGAGCCGCCCGCTTGCAGTTCGGACAGAAGGTATAGGCATAGGCTCCGAAGAGCGCCGCCTGTTCCTTTGCCCCTTCTTTCAGAGGATTGTCCATGCACTGACCACACAGGGTGCATTGATGCGCCTGAAGCAGATACCGACCGATTCCCATTCCTGGCATTGCTCGTCTCCTTCGCATGAGGTTTCCGATGTGAAATAGTGTTTGAGAAACAGGGCGATGGGCGATTGTGACAGTCATTCGCCATGGATTTTTATCATTCTTCTCCTTCTGTGTTGCCTGACTCTCTTACAATTTCCATGGTCATGCGCCGTACTTTGTTCAGGTCATTCAGCTTGAGCTCTGACCAACGTTCAAGATCCATCTTATCATGATCATTTTTGCTTGTTGCTTTGATTTGAATGCCATCCATGACAAGCATGATGTGACAGATGCTGAGATTGGACATCGTGGGAACATCGAACACGTGTGTCTTGATCTCGCTCTTCAGGTAAGAAAAATGCTTGTTGCCATGGATTCCACTCTCGATCTCGCTGTACTCGACCGTGATACGGATCGTCATACTGATTCTCCTGTGGTGTGAAGGATCTTCAAAGTTGAATTCACGTTTTGATCATTCTTCCTCTCTTACTTCGTCGATTTCCCCATCGTTCTCTTCGTTATCCTCTTCCTCTTCTTGCCTCTCCTGTGCCAAATCGTGGAGCACGCGAGACCCCAATACGGGGTGATCAAGAGGAAGGCCTTTGTCTTGCATCCATGCCCGAATGGCATCAGCGATGACCAGGATGTCGGCATATCTATCGAAGACAATTCCGTGACTGTCCTCGTCATCCTCACCGCGAACATACGACGTGTCCGTTCTTACGAAGTACTCTCGATGAATTTGTTGGTCACTGGGGCGCTTCATCCTGTAGATATGCTCGATGAGCTCATGTTGCAGTTTCTGAATTGCATCAAGTTGTCGCAGTTCCTCTGTCACCTCCGTGATCTGTATATCACAAACCGTGCTTTCGACATCGTCATAGTCGAGTACATCAATGTTTCCGGCTACGGCTAGACTCATGCGAGCACACTGTTCTTGGATGTGTTCTTGCCACTGCTCCACTGTCACATCATGGATATCGAACGACATCTTGTACCAATTACTTGTTGCGACTCTCATGCGCGTGATCCGCAGCATTTGCCCAGGTGCGTAGTGCTTCGATGCCTCCAGCAAACGCTGCCATTCGACCAGGTATTGCTTTGCACACTTCAGTTTATGCGCTCGCTGACCTTCTTCTGAATCTCGGTCATAGAGCTCGCTATCATCGTCGTGGAGGTTGTCGTCAGGAGTGCGCATGGAAGTTGAAGTAATTTAATAAAGTGTTATAAATATACTTATTATAGAAAGATAGTCAACAATAATTGACTACTATAGCTATGACCGCTATACTGCATACAGAAGCCAAAATCCTCTAACCGGTCATAGCCGTTATGACGCTAAAGCAAGATCTCATCGGCCTAGGATTCAAGGAAAACGACGCTGCGGTTTATATCGCAGTCCTCGAACACGGCGAACCTGGCATCGGAGAATTGGAGAAGGCAACGGGCCTACACAAGCAGCTGATCTACCTGTCCGCGCAGCGCCTAGAAAAAGAAGGTCTCTTGAGTATTCATGAGATCAAGGGCCGCAGGCATTTCTCGGTGTCGAATCCTGGAATGCTTGTGGAACGCGCTCAAGCACAGCTAGAAAAAACACAACAGACCGTCCCCCGCCTGTTCGAAATCGCCAGCAAGAAGCGTGCCGCTGAAGATGTGCGTGTGTATCGCGGTGTGACGGGCGTGCGGCATTACTACCGCGAAGTGGTGGAGTCACTGCCGAAAGATACGATTGTGAAGATCATCGGCATCCGCAGCGACCGCTATTACGAGATCATGCCGCAGGAGGGTCCGGATTTTCGTGCAATGGAACAGACGCGCATGAAGAATCATCTGACGTGGCAGCTCCTGCTCTTCAGTGAAGAAGCAGTGGAAGCGGCTTATAATGAAAAGCGCAAACTCGTGGAACTGAAAGTCCTGCCCGACCCCATCGCCGCCACCAACGACATCATGATCTGGCATGACCGCGTGGGGTTGCTCTTTTATACCGAAGAGCCCTACGTGCTGGATCTTGCGGGACCGGAAACCGTGCAAGGCTTCCGCGAATACTTCGACGTGCTCTGGAAGAAAGGGAAGACGGTGAAGTTTAAGTAGTAAGGTAGAATCACGACATGCCAGAAATCGCGCCGCCAGTGAGTGACATCGAACTGTCCGTCCGCTCAGCATCCGGCGTGGATTTAACACAGGGAGAAATGGCAATGCTTGTCTTCAAAGTCATGGATGATGCTTATCGAGTACCGACGCAAATGGATGCTGGAAAAATGACAATGGATTGGGTGGTCACGACATCCGCTGGAGAGCTTGCGGCGCTCGAGCCTTCAACAACCGTATCGACGCAGAGGGTAAAGAACACGAAACTCTCGATCGCGCAGTTTTCGAAAGACCAATGGGCAGGCACAACGCATCGCCTTGGCTTCATACCCAGAATAAAAACATCCAAAATCAGCGCGCTGGTGCTTGCGCGCATGCGCAGTCTCCATCTGCCAGAACAGGTGCTCAGTGAAGCGCCTTTCCTTACGGCAAATTTCAAACAAGACGCCGTGCCGCCACCGACGGGATTTGAAAAATTGTTCCAAAAACTAAAATCCGACTTGCTTACTTCTGTCGCAGGCTCAAAGGAGAATAGGGACCTTCTGCTGCAAAAAGTAATCGCATGGGTTGAGCAATTTCAGAGAGGCCACGAATTCACGATGGACGATATTATCGCCGTTATGCCTGACCTCCCGCGAGGATCGGTCGGCCTGCTTCTTACGACACTTCACCAGATGGGAATACTCAACGAGCGGATCCGCCATGGAGCTCCTACGAGAGACTATGAATCGTTGTCTCAGCTGATGAGTGAACAACGATTCACGCCGATTTATCAGGTGCAATGAATGTACTCATGTCCCCCTATGTAATACCGCGAAGGACCCCGGCAGAAAGAAAAGCTGAAGCGGCCAAGCTCGATGCGCATGGCAAACGCGGCGCTGCGCCTGACTAAAGATAAAAGATCCACCTACTACGATCTCCTTCAGCAGATGCCCAAAATCCCGGTGCCGCCACGGCCTCGGGGAGATTTGGATTGAGCGACGCCCATCGCATGAACCTCGCCGAAGAATACCTACTGGAAGAGGCTTGGCTTGCCATGCAACGCTCACTTCCCGCCCCACCGCCATCGAGCCTTTTCTCCGGTTTTGACGCAGATCCAGAGGAGGATCACGATGAGAACAAGCGCGTAGGGTAAGTAGAACAATGGGAATAGACCGTCATCCACGTACTGCTGACCAAACAGAGAGGCAACGATCACGGGCACTAAGAGCGCCACCACAAATCCGCCCGTCACCGCCCAGCCTTCCCAGGTCGCCGGGTACCAGCCGTAGCCGTAATTCTTGGCGCGAAACCAGAGGCGTTGCATGCGGAAAGACTACTCTCCCCAAATGTCGTACGCACGATTGTCGCGATGATTTTAGGAAGGGTCGGCCTGCGGCGCGCTTTGCGGAGCCTGCTGTTGCTGCATTTGCTGCTGCAAAGCCGCGATGCTGTTGGCGTGTCCTTCCACTTTTTTCGTTTGATCGGCGGCCTTTTGGGCGGCCTCTCCAAGATATTTCGCGGCAAGATTCTGGGCGCTCTCCGTCGGCTTTTGCGCATCCATCTTTTCATAAGGAGCCTGCACGCCGTCGCTGTAACTTTCACGATTGTCCTCTCTCTTTTCCGGTCCGGCGAAATGCAGGAGACGAGCTTCCCTAAACAACTGGCCGTTGGTGAAGCGTTGCGTAAACATCAGGCGGCGGGGAAGGAAGCGATTTTGGCGTACACCTCTTCCATCGCCTTCTCGTCGTTGGCGCGGTCCAAGTGCTCGAGAGATTCCAAGGCGATACGCTCGTAGCGCGAGAACTGCTCCTGCCACTGCGCGCCGTACCGTGCGAAGGCCTCTTCGTATTTCTCAAATGCTTGGGAGTAGCGCTTGGCGCGAGCGGCGGCCTGGTCGGGCGTCTCGTCCTTGTATTTCTCCGCGAGCGTCGCGAGTTGTGCGATCGTCAGCTCGGGGTCGATTTGGGCCATCAGGAAATCGTACAGGGCGTCACCAGCGAGCACCGCGGGCGGGCCTTGCACTTGGGCCTGTGAAGTAGGATCGATCGTCATATTATTGCGAGAGGAGAGAATTAGACCGTCGCCGTCTCGGCGTCTTTCTCGTCATCGAGACCGTCGAGAATGGCTTTGACTTGATCGCCGACCAAGTCCGCGGCGACATCCGCGCCAGCATCGATGCCCTTCTCGGTGAGCTTCTTCACGGCCGGGGAGCGCATCATCGGCTTGATCACTTTGAACAGTTGCTTGCGCACGGCGGGCGGCATCTTTTTGCACACCTTCATCAGATCCTTCGCTTTTACTTTCTTGAGCGCGCCGCCGACAAGATCGCTGATGATTTCGGTGGCCAATTTGATGACGCCGTTTTTCAAGTCTTCCAACGCTTGGCTTTCGTTCAGTTCGCCATCCAAAGCCGCATAGCCCGCCTGGTGACCGCCGGCCATGCCTGCAAGCGCCGTGGCCATCGCCGCATATTTTCCCGGCTTGCCGAACATCGCTTCGCCCGTAAGACCGGCTGCGTCGGCCGCAAGATCCTCGATCACCTTTACGGCCTCTTCGGCTTTGTCGAGGTTCGCGATCGCTTCCGTGAGCTGCCTGTCGATCTCGCCGTAGTTCGGGTTTTTGATGCCGCTGCGCAGACCCTTGATGGTCGTAAGCGACGTCTTGAGATGCGTCTTCACGTCCTCAACGTGCTCGCTCGCGGGCTTATCAAGCTTGCGAGGCATGATCTTGAGAAGCGAATCCTTGGCCGCCCGCAGCTTGTCGCGTTGGGCACGAATGGTGTTCACGGTCTCCTGCTCCATGGCGATCGATTCCATCGCGGCCGAACGCGCACCCGAAAGGCGCAGACCGAAACGGATGATGCCATTCTCCGGCTGCATGTAAGGCTTCCTGTATCGCTCTTCATCGGGCGAGAGATCTTCATTGAACTGGATCTTCGTGGTCACAAGGTTCGTCATCGTTCCCCGCTCGCGCATGTTGAAATACTCTTCGCCTTCCTTGTACGCCTGCTCGATCGTTTTGTATGCGTCACCTTCGGCACCGGCGATCACCTTTTCTTCTTCCGGCGTCAGCTTGATCTCGAACGGCGGCAATTCTTTCAAAGAATCGGCAGCCGGGTTGTATGCGGGCTTGGGCTGTTCAACGGTTTTCAAATTCTGCAGCGTGGAGAGGACGATCTTGCGATCGTTCATACCCGCCTCTTCCCAGAACTCACGGGGAATGGGAGAAAGGATCAGCTTCCTGTCGCTGCCGGCGACGGGCTTGATGTTCTTCTGATACGCCTCGGGCAATTTCTTGAAATCCACCTGCGTGCCCTGCGGATATTCGATTTGCAACTGCGTGCCGTCCGAGGAAGGAGCGAAAACCGGTCCGCTCGCGCCGTTTTTCGGTTGATAGGGTGCCACGAACGCCGAGAAGGTATTCGTCTCTGCAGACTTGTCTAATTGCGCCACCATCGTGCCGGGCGTGGCGTTCGCTTCCTGCTTACCATTCGCCTTGCCCTTCAAGCGACCGAATACGGCGGCCAACGCAACAAGGATCGCGCCAATGGCAGCCAACTTTTCCCCACCCGTCGCCTCGCGCGGCTTGCCGTCTGCATCCGTGAGCGGCGTGCCGTCGGGGTTTTGGCCGTTGAGGAGTTTGCGCGCGTCATCAAGTTCTTTTTTCTCTTTATCCTGTTCATTGATAGCCTGATCGATCTTCTCGGACGAAACACCGCCGAGCTTTTTTTGAGCATCGAATTTGGCCTTATTCGTCTTCTCTTGAAACAGCTTGTCAGCATCTTTCAGAGACCCGCCTTCCAACGATTCCTTCGGTTTAGGCGCGATTTCAAAGCACAACCGCGCCTCGCGGAAGGAGGAAGTGGCATGCCGGAAAGGATGTGCGTGTGTGAGCATGAGGGGCTAGACGGATTCGATTTTCGAGAGGATGTCTTGCTCGGCGGACTGGTCTTCTTCCTTGCCCATCTCCTCGCTCGCCACCCTGGCGGCCCGCTGCGTGGAGCGTGCTTCCTCGGTGACCTGCGCCATGAAACCGGCGTAGCGGTTGTCGTACTCGGCAAAGGCTTTTTCGTAGCGTGCCATGCGCACCTCGTGATCCTCAGGGGTTTCATCTTTGTATTTTTCCGCGAGCGTGGGATACGCCTCGCTCGTCAGCTCCGCTTCGATCTGCGCCATAATGGCATCGTAAATCTGCTGCCCGGAGGGAGGCATTTGATCGGCCGGAATCGGGGCGAAATCGGGCATGTAGAGAGATATGGATATTTCTCTATAGTATACCAAAAAAGCTATTGGATGGCAATATCCAAGGAGAAGCACAATCGACGCTTTGCACCGTTTAGCCGAAGAGATTCTTCATGCTATCCGCAAACGACGGATCCTTTGCGATCACCTTCTTCACGTTGTCCTCCTGCCAAGCAACCGCGCGCTTCAACACTTCGATGATGGCGTTCTTCCCCTACTCCGAAGCCCGATCATAAGCGGCCGCGATGCGCTACGCCTCGGAGCCATCGAAGATCCACAGTTGGGCGAGGAGGGTGGGGAGGGCGGACATGATCAATCAAAATTATCGGGAACAGGCTCGGAAGAAACATAATCTGCATTCACTCCATCGATGGCCTTTTTTAAGGCCCTGCAAAATTCAGGAATTTTCGCTTTGGAATTTGCGCCCCAATTGCTCTGATCTTTATTTTGAGTCCAATTTTGATTGGCAAGATCTTGGATCGTGTTATAAGGATTTGTTTGCAATCTATCTTCGATGTAATCATAAATATCATTGTTATTCGTGAGGCCAGGATCGTCATCGACTTCGACAAGATCTCCATCGCCCGATGCGACCCCAAGATTAAATTTTGTTCTTCCATATACGTTGATGGCCCCTATGATTGATTGAGCAATTGCATCATTCGTCATGTTTGCATCGATAGGCGTGGGAGGAGCGCCCATTTGTGTAAGTACTTCGTGGAATGTTGCCAATTGCCTTCTTTGATAATCCTTCAAAGACTCCTTGATCGGCTCATTCAATTTAGTTTTAATTTCCGGCAGCTTCTTTGTGATATCCGGGTTGTTTTTTAGAATAAACGGCTTGCCACCGTCAGTTTTCTCAAAAGGAATGCCGAGAGCCTTAAGACGCTCTTCAATCAGCGGAACCGTCAATGTCACAACGGTCTTTAACTTAAATTCGTTTTTTGCCTGATCAAATTCGAGCTCCGAATGCCTGTTGTTTTGGTTGAATTCCGCCATCGTTTTCCCCACTTCTTCGGCAACCGCAGCGCCCCTCTCGAATGCAGCGACAAGCGATTTGATTTCGGCAATTTCCTGCTTCGTCTTATCCGTGAACTTCAGCGACTCTCCCGGCTTGCCTGCATCAACGGGCTTTCCTTTGGTGGTGAAGAACTTCGCAAGATTCTCGCGATCCGCATCCTTCAGCGGCACCAGCTCAAAATCAAACGTCGGCTTTTCCTTGGTGCTGCTCTTGCCTGGCGTCTCCTTTTCGCTAAAGCGCTTGGGGGCGCCGCTTTCGGCGGCGGCCACCTCGCTTCCCTTCTCCTTCTTCAACCCTTTCTGCAGCTTCTCCACCAAGGCGCCCAAGAACGTCACGAAGCCCGTGAATTTGTTCATCGCCTGATCATTGGGATCCTCCGGCACGGTGAAGGCGACTTTGTTACCGACCACTTTGTACTCGGCGCCGGTGGACATCATGATTTTGGAGACCTTCAATTCGAAGTCCTTGTCACCGGGATCAAGATCCTTGCCAAGCTCCTCCGCGCGCTTCTGTAGATCCTTGGCGTCTTCCTTGAGCGTGTCAGTGGTGAGGCTCTTCTGCACTTTCCTGAGCACGTCACCCATGGTCTCGTGCTTATCGAGGAAGTCCCAGGCCTCTTTGCATTCGTCGGCGTTCTTGTCTTTGCCCTGCAAAAGCTTCTCGCGCATCTGATCGTTCTTGTCCAAGCCATTCATGATCGTCTGCCGGGAGACCGCGTTCATGCTGACGAACTTCGCGGTGAATGCCAACACATCAGTAACGTCATCCATTTTTTCCAACGCCTTCACCAAAGCCAACTTCGCCTCCTCGCTCACCTTCAGGTCAATAATGTCTTGTTTGACCTCACCGAACTTATCGGGATTGGCGTCCATGGCCTGCGTGCTCTGCGGATCTTCTTTAGCTTCTTCTCTGCCCTTGGCATCCGCAGGAGCCACGATCAATCCCTCTTTGATTACAGCTTTATATGATCCATCCGGCGAATAGGTCAACTGTAAAGAAATGAGTCTGCCACCGTACAAATCCATAATCTGTTTCGCCGCGACTGCTTCTGCGCCGGGAGTGTTGGAGGCCTTAAGAACGGCGTATAACATCGCGGCATTTTTCTCGGCTGCGCCCTCAAGGGTCTTTTGGTGTTTCCCAAAGGCTTCTATTGCATTTCCCTTTCGCAATGCAGTTGCGTGCTCCACCAAATCGCTCACGCTTGCTTGAATATTCGGATTTTTCAGCTGGTCTTTAAGCTTTTCAGCTCCCGCATTAAGGTCGGTACGAACATCATCTGTTTGCTGCGCAGCATCCTGATGATGCGCCTCCGGCCCAGCAAACCCCGCAAGCCTCCGCTCCGCTAGCGAAGCCGAGTCGTGCCGGAATTGGAAGTGCAAGAAAGTCATAAGCATCACTGGGAAGCCATACCGGATTCGAGCGTGGCCAAAGCATCGTCATCGCCCTTCTTCGATTCGCCTTCGACTACTCCAACAGCCTCATGCTGCAGTCCGCGCACCATGCCATCGAATTCCAGCATGTATGCCTCGTACTTCTTGTCATATTCCGCGTAGGCTTTTTGGTAGCGCTCGGCGCGCGCCTGCGACTCCTCCGGCGTTTCGTCTTTGTACTTTTCGGCGAGCGTGGGGATGCTGACCGTCAAAAGTTCGGGCTCGATGTCCTTCATGATCCGGTCATAGACCTGATCAGCCGTCGGGAATTGGCCGGAAATCTGGGGATCTGTTTGTGTCATGAAATCATATAAGTATAGCAAAAAACGCCAAATTCTGCAATTCAGGCGTCTTTTCCGGGGGTATCAATCCTCTGTCGCGCTTTTGGAGGCCTTTTCCTTGGCTTTCTTGCCCTCTTTTACCAAGAATCCCATTTGTCTCGTTAATTCCGGCAGCCAATGCGGGCTTCCCGCCATCTTTTTAAGCTCTCCTTCGGGAATGCGCAGCGTGGAGCTGGAGATTCTCCACTGGGGGACCTGCTGCAACAGCTTCATGATTTCGGCGGCGGTGACGCGGGGGCTTACCGTGAGGAGGATGTCGCGCTTGGGTTCCTGGTTCTTGCCCGTGGACAAATCTTCCGCCTTCACGCGGATCACGCCGGCACGGCGGCACGCCAGCTTGAGGCGCAGTACTTGGAACAAGTTTTGCACCTGCTGCGGGGGTTCGCCGTATTCTTCGCGCAGGTCTGTTTCGAATTCCGCCAAAATATCCTCGCTCTCGCAGGAGGCGAGTTTTTGGTAGACCGAAATTTTCTCGCCGGTGTCGGGGATGTAAAACGACGGCAAGAGCGCTTCGATCGGGAGCAGAATTTCCACCGTGATTTCTTCCTCCGCTTCGCCGCCGGTGCCGCCCGCCTTCAATTCTTCCACGGCGTTTTTAAGCAGCCTCAAGTAGTGGCTCACACCGACAGTGTTCATCGTGCCCGCTTGGCTCACGCCCAGAATTTCTCCCGCGCCGCGAATTTCCAAGTCGCGCATGGCCACCTGGAATCCCGATCCCAATTCACACGCTTCCACGATGGCGCGCAGGCGCTTTTTGGCATCATCCTGCAGTTTTTGGCTATGATAGAGCAAGTAGGCGAAGGCCTGCACCTTGCCGCGTCCCACGCGTCCTCTCAGCTGGTACAACTGCGCCAAGCCGAAGCGCTCGGCTTCGTTCACCACGAGCGTGTTGGCGCGCGGAAGGTCGATGCCGTTCTCGATGATGGTGGAGCTTACAAGGCAGGTGAACTTTCCTTCCTTGAACGAAAAAATTCTCGCTTCCAAATCTTCCGGCTTCAACTGTCCGTGCGCGACCACGAACGATGCCTCCGGAATCATCTTGCGCAATTTATCCGCGAACGCGTCGATGGTTTCGACTCTGTTATGCAGAATGAAACACTGTCCGCCGCGCTCGATTTCGTGCAGCACGGCCAAGCGCACCAGCTCGTCGGAATACTTGCGCACCTCGGTGATGATCGGCAGGCGGCCGGGAGGAGGAGTGGTGATGGTGGTGATGTCTCTCAGCTTGTGTAAGCCGAGATTCAGAGTTCGAGGAATCGGCGTAGCGGTCAAAGTCAGAATGTCGACCGACGCGCGCAGATCCTTGAACTTCTCTTTCTGCTTCACGCCGAAGCGCTGTTCTTCGTCCACGATCACGAGCCCCAAGTTGTAAAACTTCACGTCTTCCTGCAGCAAGCGATGCGTGCCGATGACGATATCAAGGTCGCCCTTGCGCAGCTTTTCCAAAATCGCCGTCTGTTCCTTTTGCGTGCGGAAGCGGCTCATCATTTCCAAACGCACTCCGAAGCCCGCCATGCGTTCTTTGAAGTTGTGGTAGTGCTGGTCGGCCAAGATGGTGATGGGCGCCACCACGGCCACCTGGCGTCCGTCCTGGACGGCTTTAAACGCCGCGCGCATCGCCACCTCGGTCTTGCCGAAACCCACGTCTCCACAAACAAGGCGATCCATCGGGTGCGTATCTTCCATGTCGCGCGTGATATCTTCGATCGCTTTGCGCTGTCCGGGCGTTTCTTCGTAAGGGAAACTCGCGGCGAACTTCTTCATCGGCTCGTTGTCATCTTTAAACGCGAATCCCTTGGCCGCGGCGCGCTTGGCGTACAGCACGAGCAAGTCCTTCGCGATTTCCTTGGTTTCCTTCTTGATCTTCTCCGTCACGCGCTTCCACTCCGACATGCCTAAGCGCGTAAGCACCGGCTCCTCGCCTTCCTCGTGTACGAATTTGGAAAGTTTATCGGCCTGGTCGACGGGAATGAAGAGTTTATCGCCCTCCGCATACGTCAGTTCTAAATATTCACGCAACGTTTCATCGATCATCTTCTGCGTCATACCCTCGAAGCGCCCGATGCCGTGCTCCATGTGCACCACATAGTCGCCGGCCGAAAGGGACGTGAGGAAATCGAGCGCCAATTTGGCCACACTTCGTTGCTTGCCCCCTTTCCTCAGCGAGAAAATTTCGCGGTCGGTGAGTAGTGCGCAGCGCGAGTCGGGGTTTTGGATGGAGTGGGGAAGGAGATCGTTTTCCTCAGCCTTAATCAAGGTAACGGCGCCGGCTTTGCGCTCGGAACCGATCAAGTGAGAAATGCGCTCGTCTTTGAAAATCCCTGCCAATTCGTCGATTCTCCTGGTTACGATGATGATCGTCCAACCCTGTTGGAGCTTGTCTTTGAGGTCGTTTAAAAAGTCCGTGAGCGTGTAAAACTTCAGCACCGAGAGGTAGCGCAAGTGGACGTGATGATCTTGGCTCTCAGGGAAAGACGTAAAGCGCAGCAAGCGCACGCCATCCGGATC
Source organism: uncultured Candidatus Peribacteria bacterium (assembly GCA_964439155.1). Classification (GTDB taxonomy): domain Bacteria; phylum Patescibacteriota; class Gracilibacteria; order Peribacterales; family Peribacteraceae; genus CAYTNJ01. The sequence goes on from CAYTNJ010000018.1 coordinate 14,548, forward strand.
GGGAACGTCGTCCTGGTCGTCGATCGCGAGCAGCGACTCCTCCGGAAACTGCCGGGCGAGCGGCGCCGTCTCGTAAAACTGCACAGGGAAAATATCGAGGCCGCCTTTGCGCTCGGTCGTCTTGGTGCGATCTGAAGCATCCACGTCGAAAATCTTTTCCACCTTATCGAATGTGAAAGCGAGGCGCGCGGGGCTGGCGGATTGGATGGGGAAGATGTCGAGCATGTCGCCCGTGCGGCGGTACTGGCCGGGGAGCAGGTGCGCATCCTCTGCGTGTTCGTAACCAAGCTCGAGCAAGTCTTCGATAAAAGGAATGAATGGCACTTCCTGCCCCACCTTGAGCGTGAGCGTGCGATCTTCTAAATCGGTGAAGAGTGGAAACTCCTGATCCCACGTTTCGCGTGAAGCGAGGAATAAGCCCTGTCCTCGCATGAATAACAGGAACTGCTGCAATGTGTCACCATGGGCATTCTCCGAAAGAGGGGATGTTAAAAGGTGCGTCTCTGTACCGAAAAACGCCATCCAGTGCCGAAGACCTTCCACTTGTTCATCGTTACCTGTCACGAGCAACCCCGGCTGCGGGTGAAAAGAAAGCACGTGTGACAGCAATAACGCCTTGGCCGTCTCGTTCGACGCACCCGAAATCACCAGTTTTTTATCACGCTGGAGAAGTTGGGATAATTCCCGATGGGTAGTCTCTCCTATGAGGAGGGAGGGCTTCATGACAATAACAAGTATTCTTACCGCGGCGTAGTCCGCAGATGGAGACGGGTTATTCTTCCTGCATTCTTAGCGGCATGATCAAGTGCAGGAATTTCTTATTCCCGGGAACCCGGAACACGGCGGGGTGCATGCTGTCGGTCACGGCCATCTCCAATTGCTCCGCCGAAATGTGCCCGAGGAAGTCGAGAAGATAAGACGAGCTCAGCGCGATCTTCGCGTCCGCCCCCTTTACCTCGGCGCCGATGGTCGATTCGTCGCGTCCAGCGGGGGTTTGGGGCGGCGGCGGTTTAGTTTGGCCCGTCGTCCAGCGGGGGTTTGGGGGGTGAGCACATGCGCTTGTCCCTGCGAAAAACGGAAGGTTAAGTTGTTATTCACCTCCTTGGCGAAGTAGTGCATGCGGCGCACGGCCGTGAGCAGTTCCTCCGTCGATAAAAAGACGGTCGTCCCTTCGGTTTTCGGAATGATTTCTTGGTAGGGCGGAAATTTTCCTTCGATTAAGCGGGAAAGTAAGCGCGTCTGGCCGAAAGAAAATCCGATCTGTTGCGTGCCGAGGATGACGGACACTTCCATTTTCTTCTCCTTCGCATCGCCGGCCTCCGCAGAGGCGGATGGGTGAGCGGGCTTTTTTCCGCCGATGATCGACTTTAATTCATCGAGCACTTTCACCGGCACGATGCATGTGACGGCTTCGATGATCGCGGGCGCGGGTAAAATATATTCCGAGAGGCGATAGCTGTCGGTGGCCACCATGGTGAGTGAGCCCTCGGCACCTTTAAGGAACACACCTGAAAGTACGGGCCTAAGCGTGTTGCGCGCAGATGGGAAGGTAACCAAGTTTAAGGCTTCCAAAAGCGGTTCCGGCTCCATCGTGAACGCTGTTTTTCCTTCCACTTCGGCAATGAAAGGATACTCCTTCGCACTCTCTCCGGCGATCACTGCTTTACCTCTTTTTGAGGAACATTTCACCATCGAATTTTCCGTCACTTCAAGCGTGATATCCGGATCTGCGTTGTACTGTACGAAGTTGAGCAGCGCTTTTGCGGGCACGGTGATTGCACCTTCTCTTTCCACTTCCGCGCCGCATTTAGTGACGATCGATAATTCCAAATCAGTCGCGCTCACCGCGCACACGCCGTTCTCCGCCTTCAAATGAATATTCCCCAAAATCGGCAACGCCTGTTGCCCACTGATCGCCCTTCCCGCCAACTGCAAAGCCTGGAGGAATTCGGAAGTTTTACACGAAAATTTCATACCTAGAAGAGAAAGAAAAAATACTTATATATAATCCGTCATCATCATAAGGTCTTCCGCTCGCTGAATATCTATAGTCTATTCTGTGGAAATCGATTGTAAAGTTCCTTTTAAACGAAGAGAAAAAGAAAACGGGGCAAATCGTGCACAAAAAGTGGTGTGGTCGGGGTGTGGAAAACTCGTGGAGAACCCAACAGGCGAGGCTTAAGACAGCCAAAAGTGAATATAACGGCTGACCAAAGCCAAAAACCAAAACCCCCTGTGGGCAACTCCCCCACACCTGGGGAAACACCCAAATAGGGATATCCACAGAGAGTGTGGATAACTTTTGTATCCGAAAACCCCCGAAACACCTCCGATCGGCGTCCAAGAATCCTCTATTTGATCCCCTTCCTAAACACCTCCCTATCCGCCGGGCTGGAGACTCTGGTCCTGTTGGGTCGCAGGTGCATTTGGCCGTCCTTAATGGAGACGAATTGTGTGTCGGGAACGTCAGTTGTCACGAGCACGCCGCTGGAGATGAACGAGCCCTCTCCTACTTTGACGCCGGGGTTGAGTCCCACGTGGATACCGAGTCGCACATCATTGCCGATGATATTGCCGAACTTCGTGCGGCCGGTCGGAATCCTGTCTTCCTTATGCATGCTCTCGATCTCCCCTTCGTCGAGGCGCAAATTACCCGTCACGGAGTAGGCGCCGAAGGACACGTTGTTGCCGATCACCGAGTCACCTGCGTACGCCATGTGCATCCATACGTGCGAGGCTAGTACCGACGATTTCACTTCCGAAGAGAAGCCGACGACGCAGTGGTCGCCCACGCTGGAGTCGCGCACGAGTGCCCCGTTACCCACGATCGCGTGCTTGCCGATGTAGCAGGGCCCCATCACGGAAGCGAACGGCAGAATGCGCGCGCCTTCGTCGATGATCACGTTGCCTTCCACCACGGCCGACGGATGTACCTTGGCAGTCGGATGCACCGAGGGCTTCATATCCGCAAAGAGCACGGGCAGCAGCGACAAGACATGCCACGGATATTTCACCGCATGCCACGGGCCGTTGTAGCTCACGGCTTCGTAGTTCTTATCTTTGCAGAGCTTATCGATCGCCTGCTCGTAGCCGTCATCGCGATCGCTCTTGATGCCTTGCAGCGTTTTCAAGAGGACGGAGGCGTCACGGTGCGCGTGCACGACGACGTTCACCATGTCGCTCGGCTCCTCACCAGGCTTCGGCTTCTCCACGATGGTGGTGATGCGCTCGCCGTCGACCGTCAGATACCCGCCGGGGAAATACTTTTCCACTTTCTTCGCGAGCAGCGCGCCGTCCGCATTGCCTTTTTCAATCTTCTCGCGCACCGCCTTGTACGCGGAAAGCTCCACCACGTCATTGCCGCTCACGATCAGCACAGGCTCCGATCCGCAACCTGGCAGCGCATCGAGCATCGCTCCATGCATCCCCTGAACAAGATCCTTCTGCTCCACGCACG
>CAYTNJ010000019.1:0-16654 GCA_964439155.1 uncultured Candidatus Peribacteria bacterium
AAACGTGGGACTCATCTACGGCAACGCCGTGCACGCCGCCATGCGCAAGTGGGGGCTATCGATGCAAGAAGGCCTTCCCCTAGGGCTCGAACGGTTTGTGGCGGAGTTTAGGAATTATCTGGTGGAGCGTGAACTGACGACCGAAGTGGAGCGCGCCGTGCTGTTAAAATTGGGAGAAGATGCTTTGCCGCGATACTTCAAACAACGCCTGGCCATCGCACGGCCGTACGTGCATAAAGTGGAATATCCGATCAAAACCCATCTGGGTGACATCCCCCTCAAAGGCTCTTTGGATCGCCTGGACCTGGATCATCCCACTTCCCCCGGCGCGACAGTGATTGACTACAAAACCGGCAAACCCCAGTCCGAAGGAGAAATACGTGATGGCGACTATTATCGCCAGCTGGTGTTCTACGCCCTTCTATTAGAACTTGGCCGCTCCGATTTACAACCGCATACGTTCATCCTCGATTTCATCGGCGAGGGGATAGAGCACCCGATAGAGCGCAAGTTCCAGATTGCACAGAGCGAAAAAGAGGAGTTGAAGAAGATCGTCCAGGCGGTATGGGCGAAGATCTTGGCTCTGGATTTTACGCCTTTATGAATACAAAAGTAGAACGGATATTTGTTCTTTAATTAGGGCTAAAATGAAATGAATTAGATAAATATAAAAACACTGTGTATACCATGCCGCGGACGGAATGTCCGCTCTAATAAAATAAAACCTTCACCCACCCCTATTAGAGCGGTCGTTCGGACCGCGGCATCATGGTCGTTCGGACCGCGGCATCATGGTCGTTCGGACCGCGGCATACTGAGCACGCTCTCCAAATACTCCCCAAACTTCTCCAGCGCCCTCCCCCTGTGGCTCGTACTATTTTTTTGTTCAATGGTTAATGCCGAGTAAACCTTCTCGTAGCCGTCGGGCTTGAAGCACGCGGAGATGGGCAGCCCCGGCAAATAGTCCGCCTCGAGCTTATCGGTAATCACTCCGTCGCAGTCGCCTTCGAATAAATGCTCTTTGTCATCGGCATCGATGTAGGCCAAAACACAGACGAACCTGGCGCGTTTATTGTTCTCCCGGCTCATGCGTTCCAGGAAGTACTCGATCCATTCTTGATCCGACGCCTTCGCCCCCGCCCCCCAGCGCCTGGTGTACACGCCGAGCTCATCCTTTAGGGCTTCCACCATGATGCCCGAATCATCCGCCAACGTAGGCAGTCCCGTGAGTGCATGGTAGTGCCGGGCCTTGAGCAGAGCGTTTGCTTCGTAGGTCGTGCCGGATTCATGCACGTCCGGCAGATCCTTGCCCAATCGGGCGACTGCATCGGAAAGCGTTAAAACACCAAGGGAGAATCCTTTCACCACTTCCGCGATCTCGATCGCTTTGCCCTTGTTCGTCGTGGCCAGGAGCAGTTCGCGCATGATGGAAGTATAGACCGGATGCCGATTTTCTCGTGTATTGCAAAAATTTATATTTAGTGCTAAATATATGATAGACGCTCGGAATGGTCCGTAGCGCAACGTTCACAGTCACCGGCGGAAAGGAAGAACAGTGGACCAAGTGTATGCACCCCTGAAAGATCTTCAGCAGAAGATCCTGGGCATGAATTTCCCCTGGCGGGCAACCATGCAAACCCTCCTCGCTCTGGAGGAAGATCGCGAAAAACGAGGCGGCGGAAGCTTCAATGAAAGAGAAAATGCCCGCAACAATCTGCGCATCTGCGCGCATGTGATCGACAGGCATGCTCACTGCGCGATCGATTGGAGGGACGTACGCGTCACAATCAGTCAGCGCGCAAAGAAGCTGTCCGGTGTGGAGGTAAAAACGCAGCTGGCGAATTTTCTGTCCTTCGCCACCGGCCATATGGCCGATGAGATACTGCGACACATCGAGCCGCACTGGCATGACACGCTCAGAGATGTCGGATTAGCTGCCCAGCTTCCGAACATCGAGCCCAAGAAAGTTCTGACACACTACATCACCCTCTTCCTGTTGCTGGAGAAAAAGTGAACCTTCCCCTCTGTACGCCAAGGATGGCTGCAGGGGGGAAAACTTATGCCGCCATTTTGTCGATATACACCTTCCTCGGCTTGGCGCCATCCGCGGGCCCGACGATGCCTTTCTCTTCCATGATGTCGAGCAAGCGAGCGGCTCTGGCGTAACCGACTTTCAATTGCCTCTGCAATAAGCTGGCGGAGGCCTTGCTGCTGGCCTGCACTACTCTCACCGCTTCGAAGAACAGGTCATCGCCGCCGTTGTCATCCGCGTCCAAGTCGATGGTGCCCTGCGGAAGCGGGGAGCCCGGGCCGCCTTCGCCGTTCTCATCTTGCTCTGCCAAACCGATTTGCTCTGTGATCTTGCCGCCGCCCGCGATCTTCACGGAGTTAATGACGCGTTCGACTTCCTGCGTACTCACGTAGATTCCCTGGATGCGCGTGGGTTTGGCCGTGGAGGCCGTCATGTAGAGCATGTCTCCTCGGCCGAGCAGGTCTTCGGCGCCGATGCCGTCCAAGATGGTGCGGCTATCTACCGAGCTCACCACTCTGAAGGCGATACGCGTGGGGATGTTGGCCTTGATGAGACCCGTGATCACATCCACGCTCGGGCGCTGGGTGGCGATGATCAAGTGCATGCCGGCGGCGCGGGCCATTTGGGCGATACGCACGATCATGGTTTCGGTGTCACGCTTGAACTGGCGCATCATGAGGTCGGCCAACTCGTCGATGACGATGATGATGCGCGGCATGCGGTCGGAGTCTTCCTTCTGTTTTTCGTTGTATTCGGAAAGATTGCGGGCGCCCACTTCGGAGAACTTATGGAGGCGGCGACCCATTTCCGCAACCGCCCAACGAAGGGCCTGGAGCGCTTTCTCGGCTTCGGTGATCACCGGCGTGAGCAGGTGGGGAATGCCGTTGTAGGGCATGAGCTCGACTCTCTTGGGGTCGACCAAAATGAATTTGAGTTCGTGCGGGGCGTTCTGGTAGAGAAGAGCCGTCAGGAACACGTTCATACAGACGGATTTACCCGAACCCGTGGCGCCGGCGATCAGCAAGTGGGGCATGTCTTCCATACTCGCGATCACGGCTTCACCCGATACGTCGCGCCCGAGGGGGAAGGTGAGCGTCGATTCGCTCTCACTGAATTGCGTGCTTTCCAAAATTTCGCGCAGGTGCACCGTGGAACGCTTGAGGTTCGGCATTTCGATGCCGACGAGCGATTTGCCGGGAATCGGGGCTTCGATGCGCAGGCTCTGGGCGGCAAGGGCAAGCGCCAAATCGTTCTTCAATCCTTCGATCTTGCTCAGTTTCACGCCTTCCGCCGGCTGCAGCGTGAACTGCGTCACGGTGGGGCCGGGGCGAGCATCGCGCACGCTTACTTCAATGCCGAATTCTTCCAGCTTTTCTTCAATCAATTTGGCATTGCGCTTGAGTTCCTCATCATCGACGGTGAGAACGCTGTGCTCCTGGTCGAGTAAATCCATGATCGGGAACGTCCATTCTTCAAAGCGCGTGTCCTTCATTTCCAGGACGTCGCCGGTGATGGCGCGCAGTTTCTCTTTGATCGTCTTTTCGGCCTTCGCCTTCACGAGTTGCTGGGCGAAGGTGGGACGCACGATGTTCAGCTCGGTGGTGCCGCCTTCCTCCACCAAATCCGTGCCGAGGGGCAGGGTGATCTCTTCTTCGTCTTCCTCTTCATCTTCTTCCATCGCCGCGACTTGCCGCTCGGGGCGGGGCTTGGCGGCTACGGGTTTGCTGGCGAAGGCATCCTTCAGCATTTCCAGAATGCCCGTGGTGTCTGGCTCAAAGGAGAGGAACAGGCCGACCAAAAACGCCGCGGAGAGAATGGTGTAAGCCACGGCCTTGCTGGTGAAGTACACGAGCGGAAAGCCGACCATGAATCCGAGCGAGCCCGCCAATTCGGCCGAGCGCGGTCCCATGTCTTCCATGGGCACGCCGATGTGCATGAGGCCCAAGAAGGAAAGCAGACAAGCGACGAGACCGGTGGAACGCTTCACTTCGATGCGGCCGCTGCCGAACGTATGGAACATGCCCGATCCCACCAAAAACACGGGGAACAAAATGCCCCACGACCCGAAGAAGAACGTGATCACGTTGCCCACGCGTTCGCCCACGATGCCGGCCTCCTCTTGCAACGCCAGAAACAGCAAAATACCCGCGGCGATCTGCACGATGCCGCTGATGGTCCTTTTGGTAGAAGCATGCAACGCCCTCCTTCCGGAAGACGCCCTTCTCTGCGTCCTGGCCTTTGTCCGCTTGCGAGGCATCGGTAGACAGTATACAGGAGTAAAAGGGGAGTGTCATTGTGACAATTCGTTGATAAAACTCCGCATTGCGAGTCTGTGTTAGCTGTCTATACTTGATCCCATGCGCAATCCTTTCATCGGAAATAAGGGCAAGGCTTTGGCGGCGGGAATGATAGCCGCAGTGTTTTCTTTAGCCGTAATGGCAGCGCCGCCCGCAGTAGCGCAAGCATGGCAATCCTTCATGGGTGTCGTTGTGTTAGCCGCATTTATTTCGCTGTTTATTCCCAAGTACCATTACCTCGCAAGGAGTTTTTTGGTTGGTAGCATGGGCTTACTTCTATTTATAGGGACGATTGCGATATCGCTCGCACTCATCTTTTCTGCAATCAAATAATTACCGTCAGCAGGCAGTGCCATGAGGAAAGGATAAGCAAAATCGGGCGGACAGGGGAGGGGACTCTGCTACACTTCCTTTGATGAAGATCATCCTCTTCGGATCCCGCGGCTTTCTCGGTGAACACTTCCTTAAAGGCATGCCCGGCATCGTGCCCGTGGAAGGAGATATCGCCGACCAAGCCAAGGTGGAAGCCATTTGCGATGCCGAACGCCCGGACGTGATCATCAACGCCGCGGGCAAAACCGGCCGGCCGAATGTCGACTGGTGCGAAGATCATAAGGAAGAGACCGTACGGTCGAACGTCACGGGTCCTTTGGTGCTTTTGGATGTCTGTCAGAAACGCGGCATCCATCTTGTCCACTTAAGCTCCGGCTGCATTTACGCGGGCGATAACGTTGGCACGGGATTCACGGAGGGAGACGCACCCAACTTTTTCGGCAGCTTTTACGCGCGCACCAAAATTTGGGCCGAGCAAGTGCTCTGCGAGTTCCCGGTGCTTATCCTCAGGCTCCGTATGCCCTTTGACGATAGCTCGCATCCGCGCAGCCTGATCACAAAGATATCCAAGTATAAGTCCGTCCTCGATGAGCCCAACTCCATCACTTACCTGCCGGATTTCGTGCAGGCCGCCAAAAAGCTGATCGAGAAAAGGGCGACCGGCACCTATAATTTGGTAAACCCGGGAGTCATCTCGCCCTACGGCATCATGGAGCTCTATAAAAAGCACGTCGATCCCACGAAGGAGTTCGCCAAGTTGTCCGTCGAGCACCTCGGCGACGTCGTAAAAGTGGGCCGCAGCAATTGCATGCTCTCCGGTAAAAAACTCGAAGGGGAGGGGATTGTCATGCTTCCCGTGGAGGAAGCCGTGGAGAAGGCGTTAACAGCCCTTGCCCAAGCCAAATGAACAAAAAACGTAAGGAATAATTGACCCCCAAACGCGTCTTGATAGGATCGAAAGCACCCATTTCTCCCGCGTTTCCGTATGCAATCGTTCAAAAAAATCCTGTCATTCGTGGGCGCGAGCATAGTGATCATGATTCTTACCAACAAGGGATACGCAGCGGATTTTCCGCAGCAGGAAAAGCAAAAAGCCACATCAGTCTGCGCGCTCTGAAAAGATGCCAAAACAGCAAAACCGCCATTGACAAGCACGCTGAGCCAAGGACATAATTAGCTACTCTAATTATTATCCCTAGCGCATGCCTCAGGATTCCACCGACCGCATCGTCAGCCTGACGCTCGACATGAGCCGCCACATGCGCAAACGCATGTGCGACTTCGCCGACAACCACAAGGGGCCGAGCATGCTGCAGCTGCACGCCATGATCGTGATCCAGGAGCACGAAGGCATGACCATGAAGGAATTTGCCAAGCAATTGCAGATCACGGGACCGTCGGCCACGTCATTCATCAACCGCCTGGTGAAGCAGCAATTGGTAAAGCGCATCGCCGACCGCACCAACCGCAAGCTCGTGCGCCTCAAATTGACGCCCAAGGCCGCGACCGTGCTTAAAGGCGCCATGCTCCAGCGTAAAAAGTTCCTCTCCCATCTGCTTTCCCTCCTCACCGAAACCGATCGCCGTGATTTCCTGAGGATTTTGGATTCTCTCCTCGCGGCCTTAAAATCCCTCCCTCAGTCTTAACCCTTTCTTCTTTCTACTTTTACTTCGACTGGTCTCCAGACCAAGCCGGATACCCCTCCTCCCCATGTCCCTCATCCGCTCCATCTTCTCATTCGTAAAGCGCCACCGTTGGAAATCCATCGGTGCCGCGGTCGCATTGCTGCTCGTAGTCGGCTTCGCGTACTCCGCGAGTCAGCCCAAGCAAGCCGAATACGTCACGGCCGTCGCCCAAAAAGGCGATCTCAAGCAGACCGTCGAAGCCGTGGGTACGGTGGTTTCTGAGCGTGACTTGCAATTGCAGTTCCCCCAATCGGGCATCGTGGCCCAGGTGCTTGTGAAAGAAGGCCAAAAAGTGAACGCCGGCACGCGCCTTGCGGCACTGCGCTCGGGTAACGTCGCCGCCGACATCGCCGCCGCCTCCGCCCGCTTGCAATCGGCCGAGGCCGAACTGCGCGAGTTGACCGAGGGCACGCGCCCCGAGGATATCGCCATCGCCGAGGCCGAACTGCAGAATAAGAAGGCCGCCTTGGAGACGTCCAAATCGACCCTCGCGAACGCCGAAAAGTCGCTGGACCAATCCAAATTGAAATTGGACGCCCTTGAGCGCGAGGCCGACATCAACGTGGCGGGATCCGTTTCCACCATCGGCAGCACGCTCACCATTCAGCTCACAACCGCGCAAAACGCGCTCTCCACGATCGAAGACATCTTCGGCAACAACGACGTGCAAGACGCCATGCTGAAAAGCTCGCCTTCGGATTACGAATCCCTCGTACGCGCCAAAAATAATGCAGAAGCGGCCGTGTCCGCCCAGCTTTCGATGGCTTCACCCACGGACTTTGAGTCGGCTCTTCTTGCCGTCGATCGCGTGCGCGCGGTCGTGACCACTGTGTGGACGGTCGTGGGCAATTCCTTCGACACCATCAACGCACTCCAGGTATCGGGCTCGTTCGAGCAATCGGCTAAGGAAGGCTACAAGACGCAGCTTTCGAGTGAGAAGAGCTCCGTGCAAAGCGCGCTGGGAGCTATCGACTCCGCGGCCAAAGCGTTGCGCGATGCGGTTGCCGGCGTGGATACTCAAATCGCCGCCGAGAAATCGGCCATCGTCAGCGCCGAGGGCACGCGCGATCGCGCGAAGATCGACATCGGTTCCTACGAAACGGCCGTGCGGATCTCCGAAGCGCAGTTGAGCCTGAAAAAGGCCGGCGCCCGCAAAACCGACATCGACGCCGCTTCCGCCCGCGTACGCCAGGAACTCGCCAGTTTGCAGCGCGCCAGAGCGGATTACTCCAATACCGTCCTCGTCGCCCCCATCGCCGGTACCGTCACCAAGTTGAACGTCAAAACCGGTGAATTCACGCCGGCCGGCCCCGCCGTCACATTGCTCGGCACGAGTGCGTTCCGCATCGAGATGTTCGTCTCCGAGATCGACGTGCCCAAAGTGCAGACGACGCAAACGGGCTCGATTGAATTGGACGCCTTCCGCGGCACCAACTTCAAATTGCGTGTCAGCCAAATCGACACCGCTCCCACCGACCGCGACGGCGTCTCCAAGTACCGCCTCAAGCTCGACTTCCAGTACCCCCATGACGAACTCAAAATCGGCATGACCGGCGACGCCGAGATCGTAACCGGGTTTAAGGGCAACGTGGTGAGCGTGCCGCAGAGGGCCGTGATCGAGAGCGGATCGGGTATGATCGTTCGCGTGAAGAAAGAAGACGGCTCCTTGGAAGAGAGGCCCGTGACGACGGGCATGGAGGGTGAAGGCGGCAACATTGAAGTGACCGGCATACAAGAAGGCGAAACTATCGTCGTTCTCGTCAAAGAATAACCATGGAAACCTCCGCCCCCCTCATCGAAATTCGCAAGCTCGAAAAAGCGTACTTCAACGATGGCGTGGCCACCCCCGTGCTGCACGGCCTCGACCTCTCCATTAAAAAAGGCGAATTCGTCGCCATCATGGGGCCGTCCGGCTCGGGTAAGTCGACGCTCATGCACATCCTCGGATTTTTAGACCAGCAGACGGGCGGCAGCTACTTGTTCCAAGGCTCGCCGACCATGAACATGACCGATGATGCCTTGGCCCGCATCCGCGCCACGCGCGTGAGCTTCGTGTTCCAATCGTTCAACCTGCTCCCGCGCACCACGGTGCTGCAAAACGTACTGCTCCCGCTGCTCTACCACCCGACGATCAAGGAGAAGGAAAGAATTCCCCGCGCCCTCAAGGCGATCGACGTCGTAGGCTTAACCGAGCGCAAAGATTACCTCTCCAGCCAGCTCTCCGGCGGCCAAAAGCAACGCGTCGCCATCGCGAGAGCGCTCGTGACCGACCCGGACGTGATCTTCGCCGATGAGCCGACCGGCAACCTGGATTCGGCTTCGGGCATCGCCGTCATGGACGCGCTCCAACGACTGCACGACGACGGCCATACCATCATCTTAGTCACCCACGAACAATTAACCGCACGCCACGCCGAGCGCATCATTCATATTCGCGACGGAAAAATCGAATCGGATTCCCGCGAGTTCGAGCGCATCACCTCCAAAGCGCGCGCTACCCTCAAGTAATCTCTTGCTGCTGCACGACACGCTGAACACGGCGCTCAAGGCGATCTTCGTCAACAAGACGAGGTCGCTGCTCACCATGCTCGGCATCATCATCGGCGTGGGCGCGGTAGTGCTCATGAGCTCGATCGGCGCCAGCATGAAGGGCGTGATCCTCGGACAAATCAGCAGCCTCGGCGCCCGAAGCATGGTGATTTTCCCGGGCCAGGAAAGCGGCGGGCCTCCGGGCGTATCCACGGGTTTTGACAGCATCACGTTCGAAGACCTGCGCGCGCTCGAGAAAATGACCACCATCGAAACGCCGGCGCCCGTCATCTTCATTCCCGAAGCCGTGCGCTTTGGCCGCGAAGAAAGTTCGTCCCAGGTGTTCGGCCTCACGGAAAATTTCTTTTTGAACCAAAACATCGAGGTGCAAGCAGGTAGACTTATCGACGCCTCCGACGAAGAAGGCGCCAAGAAAGTGGCCGTGCTCGGGCCCGACGCTGTGGAGGAACTCTTCGGCGAGCAAGACCCCATCGGCAAGCGCATCAAAATCGGCGATCTGCAATACACCGTGATCGGCACCACCAAGGCGCTCGGCTCACAGTTCTTCCAGAACGCCGACGACCGCGTGTACGTGCCGCTGAGCGTTGCCAAGGAAGTGACGAACCAGCAGTACGTCAACTACGTCACCATGCGATCGGTGGGCAACACCGATCTCGCGATCGACGACGTCACGTCGCTCCTGCGTCAGCGACACAGCATTGATAACCCCGACAACGATCCTAAAAAAGACGACTTCGTGGTGCGCTCCTCCGGCCAGGCGAACGACATCCTCGGTTCGGTATCGCTCGGCTTAACGCTCTTCATCACCGCCATCGCGGGCATCTCGCTCGTGGTCGGCGGCATCGGCATCATGAACATCATGATCGTCTCGGTGACGGAACGCACCAGGGAAATAGGGCTGCGCAAAGCCCTCGGCGGCACCAAGCGCGATATCCTGCTGCAGTTCCTTTTGGAGTCGGTGTTCCTCACCATCCTCGGCGGCGCCATCGGCGCCGCGGGCGGCATTCTCTTCGCATTCCTCGCATCGCTTGCGGTCAGCTCCCTGCTCGCCAGTTACGTCTTTACCATCTCCCTGCCATCGATCATCGCCGCCTTTTTGATGGCCGCCGCGACAGGTTTGGTCTTCGGCATTTCGCCGGCAAAGAAAGCATCCGAACTAAGCCCGATCGAAGCCCTCCGCTACGAATAACCCCTAACAAGCTAACTAGCTAATAAGCTAACAAGCTCCATCCGCCCATGCTCCTCTCCGACACCATCCGCACGGCAGTCTCCGGTGTGACCGTCAACAAGAGCAGATCCCTGCTCACCATGCTTGGCATCATCATCGGCGTGGGCTCGGTGGTGCTCATGGTCTCGATCGGCCGCAGCTTTCAGAACTACATCATCTCGCAGATCGACGCGATCGGCACCAACACCATCGACGTGTTCCCTACGGGCTTCGAGAAATTCGGCGGCAACTTAGACAGCATGACGCTCGACGATTACGACGCCGTGAAAAAGCTCTCGACCGTTTCCAACGTCGCCCCGGTGATTCTGGTGGGCAAGCCCGTGAGCTACGGCCGCGAAGAAGTGTCGCCGATGGTGATGGGCACGTACCCGACCATCTTCTCCAACTACGGTCTCACGTTGGAAAGAGGAAGACTCATGGAACAAGCCGACATCGACGGCGCCAAGGCGGTGGCCGTGCTCTCGCATCAAACGGCGATCGATTTGTTCGGCAACGCCGATCCCCTCGGCAAGAAAGTGACCGTAGGCACCAACACCTTCACCGTCATCGGCGTGCTCGAAGGATTGGGCTCGCTGCTCCTCTCCGATTTGGATAAACCCGTCTACGTGCCCTTTACCACCGCCCGCGGCATAACGGGGCAAAAGCATTTGACCTACATGACGCTCAAGGCCGTCGGCGATCCGGAGTTGGCCAAGGCGGACATCACCGAGACCATGCGCCAGCAGCACCGCATCGATAACCCGGAGAATGATCCCGATAAAGACGACTTCATCGCCCGCAGCGCCGAGCAGATCACGAGCATCGTGAACTCGGTCACGCTGGGACTCACCGTATTTTTGGCTCTCGTCGCAGGCATCTCCTTGCTCGTCGGCGGCATTGGCATCATGAACATCATGCTCGTGTCGGTCACCGAACGGACGAAGGAAATCGGGCTACGCAAAGCCGTGGGTGCCCGCCGCCAAGATATCCTCCTGCAATTCCTATTCGAATCTGTCTCCCTCACGCTCACGGGCGGCATCATCGGCATTCTCGGAGGCGCAGGCTTGGGCTGGCTCATGGCCGCGCTCGCCTCCAGCGTGCTAGGCGATTTCCCGTTCATCCTCTCGTTCTCGGCCATCCTACTCGCTGTCGCCATGGCACTCGGCACGGGATTGCTCTTCGGATTTTATCCGGCGAAGCGGGCGGCGGGGTTGAGCCCGATGGAGGCGCTGAGGTACGAGTAGCACGATAGCCTACCGGCGCTGGCACAGACATTCTTGCTAAAATAGTATTTCATTGTAATACTATTGTTGTCACAGGAAAAATTTCGGGATCCTTAATACCATGAAGGAGTAATGCATGAACGAACCCGTGAAAAACGTGTACGTCATCTTCGGTCGAGGATTGTTTTGTCTGCCCTGGGCAATGGAAGAAACGGACCGGCATCCGGTGCCCAATGCCGATATTCCACCGGTGTTCCCAGTCGGGTACGCCTATTGCCGCTTCGTCGCCGAGTGGGAAGTACCCTGCGTCATCGAAGGGGCTCCGCGGATAGCGAAGACCGATCCCGAACTGTCGCCCCGGTATTTCCGTCACGCACAGAAGATGCCTTTACAGGATTCTCCCGAAGCAGAGAAGATCCGCTTTTACGCGGGCGGATCGGTTGCTTTCGCTGGCTACAGCATGGAAACGCCATGCATTCGGATGATGAAAAAAGGGCAAAAGGAGGCTCAGTTTTTCTGGGCCAAGGAAGACGACGTGCTCCTGTGAACACCCGCGGGGCCTCGCAAGAGGCTCCGCACAATAAAAAAGATAAACCGCGCGCATCGTTTCATAAAAGGCAAACTCTACTGATGTCGTAGGCATTAAGGTACGAATAAGCACGCAGGCCAAGTGCGTTTCGGATTTCGGTGGAGCATACTGCCCACCTCCGATGCGCAATCCGAATTTCCATTTATTGAAGACGGCTTGGAAGCACGTCGAAGGGCGGCGATTTCTTTTTGTGCTCACGTACGTGCTGTTCATCATCGCCAACGTGATCGCCATGATGGAGCCGCTGGTGCTGGCGAAGATGGTGAATGTGATCCAGCAAGGCGGCCCCGATGTTTTTGCGCGCGCCACCTTGTGGCTTGTGCTTTTTGCCTCACTCACGCTGTTTTTTTGGCTGTTCCACGGGCCGGCTCGCAACTTGGAGCGCGTGAACTCTTTTCACATCACGTGTAGTTTCATCGTTTCCCTGTATCGCATCGTCAACCAGCTGCCCATGCGGTGGCACCGCGATCATCACACGGGCGAGACGTATGATAAAATTGCGAAGGGCAAGCGGGGCATAGAGGGATTCACCAGCTATGCCGCGCGCAATATCGAATGTGGCATTCAATTCTCGGTCGCGCTTATTGCGATCCTGTTTTTCCTGCCGGTATACGGCCTCATCGCCGCCGCCATCGGCTGTATCGCCATCGCGGTGATGCTGCGGTTCGATAAAGCCCTCGCCAAAACTATAGATGAGACAAATAAGCAGGAACACGCGGTGGCTTCCGCCCTTTTCGATTACGTGTCGAACATCACCACCGTCATCACGCTGCGCTTGGAACGCCTCACGGAAAACGAAATCGCCAAGCGCATCACTCGCGTGTTTCCGCCGTTCCGCAGGCAGGTATCGATCAACGAATGGAAATATTTCTCGGTCAATTCCTTCATGACATTGATCCGTTTCACGGTGATGTTTTTATACTTGTTCGAGAAAGTGCGCGGCAACGAAGCCATCATGATCGGTTCGCTCATCGCGCTCTATCAATACACCGAGCGCCTTTCCTGGAGTTACTTCAACATGGCCAACCTGCATGAGGAAGTGGTGACGCAATCGGCCAACCTGCACGCGGTCGATTCCATCCTGGATACGCACAAGGCCTTCGGCAGCGCGCAGCCGCGACCAAAGCCGATCGGCAAATGGAAGGCCATCGACATCAAGGGCCTCACCTTCCGCTACGAAGACACCGACCACCGCGTGCACCACATCGACTCCCTGGATCTCACGATCAAAAGCGGCAGGCGCATAGCGCTCGTGGGAGCGAGCGGCAGCGGCAAGAGCACGCTCATGAACCTTTTGCGCGGCACCGAAGACGCCAAGACGGCCACGGTGACGATCGACGACCGAGGCGAGCGCGATTTGCGCGTCCTTGCGGGCATCACCACGCTCATTCCCCAAGACCCCGAGATCTTCGAGAACACCATCGCCTATAACATCACGGCCGGTCTCAAATTTGAGCCGAGCGAAGTGCGCAAAGCGGTGCGCATCGCCCGGTTCGAGGAAGTGGTGAAGCGGTTGCCCAAAGGACTCGAGTCCAACATCAAGGAAAAAGGCGTGAATTTGTCCGGCGGCGAAAAACAGCGCCTGGCCCTAGCCCGCGGAATTTTTGCGGCCAAGGATAGCGACGTGATTTTACTGGACGAACCGACGAGTAGCGTGGACACGGCGAATGAGTTGGAGATTCATAAAAATCTCTTCGCGCACTTCAAAGATCGCACCATCATCTCCTCCATTCATCGCCTGCATTTGCTGCCGCTCTTCGACGAGATCTATGTACTGGAGCGCGGCAAAGTGGCGCAGCGCGGGACCTTCGAAGAGCTAACCAAAAAAGAAGGCGCACTCAAAACCATGTGGGCGAACTATGTGCAGAAACGTTCCCGTGACGCCGCATGAGCCGCGAGAACCCATCAGACACGCGCTTCCTCGAGATTCTGCTCCATTTTTGGCCGTACAACCGACGCTACGCCTTCTATTATTATCCTTACCTGGTCAGCATTGTCGTAGGAGTGCTTGCAGGCGGCATCATCGTGCCGCTGTATTTGCGCATGTTTATCGACGGAGCGATTCAGGCGCAAACCGCCGATTCAGGAATGATACAAATGTTGTATCGACTGCTATTCATGATTGGCATTTGGTCGCTAGTCAGAGTGCTCTGTATTTTTCTTTCCGATTATTGCATCACCCAATCGGCACCGAAGATGATGAGGGACATCCATAACGACTGCTTCGCCGCGGTGCACAGGCTGCCGCTCGCTTTTTTCGCCGGAACGCAGGTGGGCAGCATCGTCACGAAGATCCGGCGATTCGTGAACGGCCACGATCAATTGGATTTGAACATTACGAGGGGGCTTTTGCAGACAACGGTGCAGCTCGTCGCTACGGTCGCCGTCGTCTTTTTATTCTCCGTTCCTCTTGCGCTCTTTTTCATCGCCTGGGGTATCGTGTTTTTCCTGGTCACAATATGGCTCGTACGTTGGAAAATGCTCATGGATGTGCAGTTGGTGCGCGCCGAATCTCGCACCACCGGACTCCTAGCGGACGGCATCACCAACTTTCTCACGGTGAAAATGTTCGCGCGATTCAAGCGGGAGAAAGGGTATTTTGAAAAATCGACGGACGATGTAGCGAAGCTCACCAAGCGCAGCTGGTACAGATCGACCACCATCAATGTGGTGCAAGCATTTATCGTTGCGGCGATGTCGATAGGTATGCTTTTCCTGGCGCTTCAATTGTGGCAGGACGGACGCATCTCGGTCGGTACAATCGTGCTCGTGCAGACTTACTCCTTCCTGGTGGGATCGTACTTCCTGCAGCTCGGCGAGCAACTAAAGGCCATCCATCGCGCCGCCGCCGATTGCATGGAAATGATGGAGATCATCCAAATCAAACCGGCGGTCCTCGATCCCGTTCATCCCGAAAAGCCAAAGATGCAAAAAGGCGCCATCGCGTTTCAATCGATGTCTTTCGGCTATCACGATAAACGCTATGTCTTCCGCAATCTTGCCCTGGAGATTCCCTCTGGCCAACGCGTGGGATTGGTAGGTTACAGCGGCGCAGGCAAGAGCACGTTCGTGTCGCTGCTGCTGCGCTTCATGGACGTAACAGACGGAGCGATCACGATCGACGGGCAGGACATCCGCGCCATTACCCAAGATGACCTGCGGGCTCACATCAGCTACGTGCCGCAGGAACCGCTGCTCTTCCACCGATCGATCCGCGAGAACATCGCCTACGGCAAGCCCAATGCGGACCAACGCGAGATCATCCGCGCCGCCAGGCAGGCCCATGCCCATGAGTTCATCGAAGATATGCCGAACGGCTACGACACGATCGTCGGCGAGCGCGGCATCAAGCTGAGCGGCGGCGAGCGCCAGAGAATCGCCATCGCGAGAGCGATGCTGAAAGACGCGCCGATCCTGGTTCTGGACGAGGCGACGAGCTCCCTCGACTCGATAAGCGAAACCCTCATCCGCGATGCGTTCGATGATTTGGTTAGAAGCCGCACCACGCTCGTGATCGCCCATCGCCTGAGCACGGTCCAAAAGCTGGACCGCATCATCGTGCTCGACAAAGGGAAGCTGGTAGAAGACGGCACGCATGAGGAACTCTTGAAGCGCAAAGGCGTTTATACGAATTTATGGAAGCATCAGTCTGATGGGTTTTTGGGACTATGAAAAAAGAGACAGCCCGGACGGGTGAGCTGCCCCTTTTGTTGCTGCCGTTTTAGGCAGCAAATGACTTCTTCCTCCTTGTCGAATGTTTTGTCTGCGGATAGTAGCGCTTACCGTCGATGTGATCACAGTGATACAGCGGGTAAGCGAACTGACAGCCATTCGGCAGACGGACGGAAATGACCTCCAGCGTGCCTTTTGGGAGCACACAGGAACACATCTGCGGCAAACGGAGCACGGTTGTCGGGGTGCCTGACGAGAAATGACGCTCCGTCCGAACCTTGCCGTACTCGTCGGTTTCGGTGAACTTGTAGTAGATCACGCGGGGATCCGACAGGGGCATGAACTTCGTTTCGACCTCGCAGCAGGCGGCCGTTCCGTTCGCGAACAGAATCTCAAGGAGCAACATTCCACCACCTCCTTTTTCCGGATCAGCCTTACGCCACCGTGGCACAAAGCTGATTCCTCAGAAGAAGAATGCGGGCAATGTATACCACATCTTCAGCGTGTCAAGCTATTGCGATTATCGCCTCTTTTCCGCAGCCATTGGACGCATTTACAAATTGTGCAACCCATCCCAACTACGGTAGAATGCCCATGCGTGGGTCGGTAGCGAAGTGGTCAAACGCGCCTGACTGTAAATCAGGTGGCATACGCCTTCGGGGGTTCGAGTCCCTCCCGGCCCACCATTCGACTCGCCGCCTTCGGCGAGCTTCGCTCATGGTAAACCACTCACGATTTAGAAGGGTCATTGCCCGAAGGCTTTGTCGCGAGGACGAATGACCCTGCTTGCCGGGCGTAGCTCCACAGAGCGTAGACTGGAGCGAAGTCGAAGGGCCCGGCTGCCATCGTCATATTGTCCTCCACCAAATTCCCGTACATTCCGGATACACCAACGAATCGCTTTGGACTTTCACACCTGCATCCAGCATCTCTTTATCAAAGAAGAACGTCAGCAACTGCTCCTTTTCTTCCAGGGACTCGAAGCGGTAGTCGGTGCGGATCGAAGTCTTTTGGAAACCATCGCCTTCCAGTAGTTGAAAATACTCAGCAAACCGCTGGTTCGGCG
>CAYTNJ010000020.1:0-16322 GCA_964439155.1 uncultured Candidatus Peribacteria bacterium
GTCGTCCATTCCAGGTATTTCGTCACCACTCCCGCGCTGCTCGCTCCGGCCGTCATGGCCAGCACGTGCATGCCGATCATGGTGCCTAGCACCAGCACGCCCCATCGCACGCTGACGTCTTCTTTTTGCGCCCCGCTTTTCGGGCGTGAATCGTGGCTGACGAGACTCACCCAGAGACAAAGATGTGAAGGCGTCACGATGACGTACAGCCCGATCAGCGTCAGGCACACCACGAGTTGCCCGATGAGCATTTCGCAGAAAATCACCCCGATGATGATCATCGTCATGAAGACACCGATCACCGCGAGCGTCAGTCCGATCATGATGCTTTGCTGCTCACGAGACGGCTCCCACATCACGTGGCCAGCCATGTCCTTTCGCATGTTGTTCCTCTCTTTCCTTTTCTGACCGACGGTTCCAAAAATCCTCCGGACAGCGCATCCATTGAAGCATGTCGATCCGATAAAGACAATTTTACTTTACGTTCGCTTTTACTGAAACAACTTCCCCAACTCCTCTTTAAATTCCTCTACATCCTTAAACTCCCGGTGGATGGAGGCGAAGCGGATATAGGCGACTTTGTCTAATTTTTTAAGCTCCTTCATCACGTCGTTGCCGATGCCGGCGCTGGAGACTTCCTGCTTGCTGCCGGCCCATTTTTCCTCGAGCGTCGAAAGCAATTTATCCACCTGCTCCTGGGTGACGGCCCGCTTTGCGCTCGCCAGCCAAATGCCGCGTTCGATTTTGGCGCGTGAGTAGGGCTCGCGGGTGCCGTCCCGTTTTACGACGATGATCGACGAGAGCTCCTGGCGCTCGAAGGTGGTGAAGCGGTGCTCGCACTTGGGGCACTCCCGGCGGCGGCGCACGGCGCGGCCTTCCTCGCTTAGGCGGGAATCGATGACGGCGGTGTCCTCCGATTTGCAGCGGGGGCAGTGCATGGCGTGATTATACACGCTTCAAATCGTCCCTTTTCGCCTTATTTCCCCCTCGTTCACCAAATCCATCACGGTGGACGGCGGGACTTTGGGTAACGTGCCGCTATCCAAAATGAGGTCCGGCTGTTGTTTTTCCTTTGAGAATCTTTGGAAGATGCTTTGGGCGTCGTAGGGATTTTCTTCGCCGTGGACGTTGGCCGACGTGGTGGAGATGGGTCCGCCGAAGAACGTCGCCAGTTGTGATGCCAACGGGTTGCTCGAGACGCGGATGCCCAAGCTTTCCGCGGTGCCGTCGGGAATGGGGTACAGCTTCGCTGGTGCGTCTGTGCGCATGCGCAGAATGAGTGTCAGCGGGCCTGGCAGGTGCAGGGCGGCCAGTTCGTCGGCGCGGGTCGTCCACTCCGTATAGTCTTTCGCCTGCTCGACGTTTTTGAAAAGCGCGCTCACGGGTTGGGTGGTCGAGCGTTTTTTGATGGCGAAGAGTTTTTTCACGGCCGTCGGATTTTTGAGATCGCAGGCGAGGCCGTAACACGTCTCCGTGGCGTGCGCGATCACGCCTCCGTTTTTGAGCACGTCCAAAGCTTCCAAGACGGCGTCTGCCGAAGACGGAAGGAGGCGCATGCGGACCAGTATACCCGTGAGCGCTAGGCCTCTTCGGATTCTTCCGCTTTGTGCACCACCTCCTGTACTTTTTCCAGCACTTGCACGGGGCTTACTCTGTTTTCGTCGCGCAGCTGCATGATGGCTTCCAACTTGGCCGCCACCTTGGGAACGAAGCGCATACTGAGGGTGGTTTCGGGCGTTTCCAAAATGAGCGTGCCGTAGCCGAAGATGTTTTGGGGGATGCCGCGCTGGTGTTTGCGGATGTTGCGCAGGATGGGGAATTCGATCGAGCGTTGGTCGTCGCGCGTGAAGAGCGTTTTTTTCATGGAGTGAATGCGGCGGTTGGTGACAATGACCATGCGCAGATAGTGGCGGTAGATGTGCGACAAAAACCACAGATGCGCCGCTATCGCTATGAGTGATGCGACGATCACGATCACTCTCCCCGCGAGCGGGTCGAGCGGCGGATCCATGAACGCGAGCATGCATCCGAAGAGGAGCGGCAATGATCCGCCGACGGGCACGATCAATTCTGCGATGAGACGGATGGGATGCTCCCGCCAGATGAAGCGGATGTTTTCGGCTTCGTCCTGCCCGGGGAACACTTGGCCGGCGGACAGAGGTGCGGCGTCTACCATAGGAGAAAGAAGCCCACGGCGATCGCGGCCCACAGGAGCAGCGTGTGGATGAGCGCAAAAATGCGCAAGCCGTCTACGGGCATGGGCGGCGCTTCATGGGAGGCGAACGCCTGGAGTGATCGCGCTTTGCGCAGGAAAAACAGCCAGCACGTGGCTTCCGCGAGGAGCACGCCGAGGAGAAAGCCTGCGAGGACCAGCGCGAAGGGAATAAAGGTATTGTCTTCCATCGCCGCCCTTTGGGCAATCAGGTTGAAGACAATATTCTTCTGCCATGCACCTTTTCACGCCACTTTATAGTTTGCGAGCAGATCGTCCACGCGGCGGGAGAGTGCCGGAGACACCGTCACCGTCACGGGCAGGGCGATGTGCTGGCCGCCGATATCGAGGGCGACCGGTTCCGAGCCGGGGAATTCCTGCAGGATGGCTTTGAGATCGACGAGCAGCTGCTTGGGGGCGCGGGGCGGGAGGGTGATGACGTGCGGTAAGGATTCTAAGGGCGCCGACCCGGCTTCGTCTCCGGACTTTGCCGAGGCAAGGGGTTTAGTGATTCCTGACTCGAGCGCCTTCCACACTTCGTCCAGTTTCATGCCATCGATAATCCATTTGCCGAGCGGGGCCAAGAGATCGTCGCCTTCGTCGCTGGTTCCTATTTTCACTTTTTCGCCGGCGATCACGTTGCCTTCTTCATCGAGCAGTTCGACGTCTTCGGTGGATTCGTCGAAGGTCTTGCGAACGAGGGTTAAGCCGCGGGCGGCTTCTTCATGATCGAACACGTTGTCGTCCTTCGCGCGCTTGATCATGGCGGAGAGCGACGACTTTTTGATCGCGTCGGCGCGCATTTGCAGCATGCCGCCGCGCAGGTCGAGAGTTCCTCCCACCACGAGCACGGTATCCGGCTGCTCCAGCATGCCGCCCACTTCGTTATAAGTGCGGGGGAAGAGCGTCACTTCGATTTTGCCGGTGGGATCTTCCAAAAACACGATTGCCATGGTTTCACCCTTCTTGGTGCGGATTTTCTTGATGCCTTCCTGAATACCCGCGATCGTCACTTTCTTGCCCACGTCCTTCTGTGTTAAGTCCGCGATCAGCTGCGCCTTGCGGGCGATGTACTTTTTGAGACCCGCGAGCGGATGACTCGAAACGTACATGCCGAGCGTCTCTTTTTCCCAGAGCAGTTTTTCCTGGGGAGTTGCGGCGGGAGTGGGTGGAAACTCGATCTCCGTGCGTTCCACCGTTTCGTTCAATGCCCCGAACAAATCGCCCTGGCCCGATTCGGCGTCGCCGGCCGCCTTGCGGTAGTCGGCGATGAGCACGTAGTTATCGAGCAGTTTTCGGCGCTCGCCGAGGGAATCGAGGGCGCCCGCCTTGGCGAGGGATTCGAGCAGTTTCTTGTTGAGGATTTTCTGCGGCACGCGTCCCGCGAAGTCCTCGATGGAGACGAAGCGGCCGTTTTTTTCGCGCTCGATGATCAACTGCTCCACCGAACTTTCGCCGACTCCCTTGATGGCGGATAAGCCGAAGCGAATCGCCGAGGAAGACGACCCGGCTCCGTCAGCCGAGGCTGACTCCGTCGCGGCAGGGGCGATGACGGTGAAGTGGCTGAGCGATTCGTTGATGTCCGGCGGTAGGACTTCGATACCCATCGATCGCGTCTCTTCGATTTCGATCATGATGCGATCGGTATCTTGCGCGTCGGAGCTTAAGAGCGCGGCCATGAATTCCGCGGAGTAGTTCGCCTTTAAGTACGCGGTTTCGTACGCGATGCGCGCGTAGCCGACGGCGTGGGATTTGTTGAAGCCGTAGCCGGCGAACGGGGTGATGACGTCGTCGAAGATCTTCTCCGCGAGATCCTTCTTGTAGCCTTTGTTCACGGCGCCGGCGATGAATTTTTCCCGCTGGGCCATGAGCTCTTTCATGATTTTCTTACCGATGGCGCGACGCAGAAGATCGGCTTCTCCCAGCGAAAAGCCGGCGAAGGCTTGGGCGATTTGCAGAATCTGCTCCTGGTATACGCCGATGCCGTACGTGGGCTCCAGAATGGGTTTCAAATCCTGGTGGATGTACTGCACCTTCTCCTTGCCGTGCTTGCGCTTGATGTAGCTGGGAATCCACTCCATCGGACCCGGGCGATACAAGGAGACCATGGCCGTAATGTCGGCGAATTCGGTGGGCTTGAGTTGCTTTAAGTACCTGCGCATGCCTCCCGATTCCAATTGGAACACTCCCGTGGTGTCGCCTTTCTGCAAGAGGGCGAAGGTAGGCTTGTCGTCCATGGGAATTTTTTCGATTTCCACCTCGATGCCGCGCGTGCGCTTGAGAATTTCGAGC
Source organism: uncultured Candidatus Peribacteria bacterium (assembly GCA_964439155.1). Classification (GTDB taxonomy): domain Bacteria; phylum Patescibacteriota; class Gracilibacteria; order Peribacterales; family Peribacteraceae; genus CAYTNJ01. The sequence goes on from CAYTNJ010000020.1 coordinate 4,505, forward strand.
GTCGTTTGAATGACGGTCAAGTTCATGAGCCCGAGGAAATCCATTTTGAGGAGGCCCAAGGACTCGAGCGGTTTGGCACCATACTGCGTGATGACGATGTTCTCGTCTTTGGGGGCGCGCTGGAGTGCCGTGTATTCCTCGGCGGGCTTGGGCGAGATGATGACGCCGCAGGCGTGGATCGACACGTGGCGCGCCTTGCCTTCCAGCTTGAACGCGTTGTCGATGACCTTGCGGTACAGCTCGTTGCTTTGGTACGCGGCTTTCATTTCGCTCGTCTCCAAGGCTTCTTTCAACTTGGTGCCCGGACGCTCGGGGATGAGCTTGGCGAGCGCGTTCATTTCCAAAAACGGAATGCCGTAGGCGCGGCCCACGTCTTTCACGGCGGCGCGGGCGGCGAGCGTTCCGAACGTACAATTCTGCACGACGCGGTCGGTGCCGTATTTGACGCGCACGTATTCCAAGATTTCATCGCGGCGGTTATCGGCGAAGTCCAAGTCGATATCGGGCATGGAGATGCGTTCCGGATTGAGGAAGCGCTCGAAGAGCAATCCGTGCTCAATGGGGTCCACGCCGGTGATGCCGAGGCAGTAACTGACGATGGAACCTGCGGCCGAGCCGCGGCCCGGGCCCACGGTGATGCCGCGCCTTTTGGCTTCGGTCACAAAATCGGCGACGATGAGGAAGTACCCGGAAAAGCCGACCTGTTTGATGATCGAGATTTCGTATTCCAACCGCGTGCGCAGTTCGGGGGTGGAAACGGGGTAACGACGCTTGAAGCCTTCTTCGCAGAGTTCGGTCAAATATTCCTCCTCCGATCTGCCGTCCGGCACCGGAAAGCGGGGGATGTGGTTGATGCCGAATTGGAAATCGACTTTGCAGCGGTCGGCGATGAGTTTCGTGTTCGCGAGCGCTTCGGGCACGTGGGCGAAAGCTTTTTCCAAGTCTTCCGTGGAACGCATGGAGTAGTCTGCATCGCGCATGGAGAATCTTCCAGGGTCCGCCACGTTCGCGTTTTTTTGGATGCAGAGCAAGATGTCGTGAGCTTCCGCGTCTTCCGGGCGGCAGTAGTAGGTGTTGCCGGTGGCGACCACGGGCACGCCGAGTTCTTTTCCCCATTTGATGAGCTGCTGGTTGATTTCGGCTTGGCCGCTGACGTTTGGCAAGTCCATGAGTTCGTAATACAAATTGTTCTCGCCGAAGTAGCTTTGATATTCCTTGGTGAGTTGCTTGATGCGCTCACCGTCTTCTGCCAGCGCCGCCTGGGGAATGGCCGCGGTGAGCGGACCCGTGAGCGCGATGAGGCCTTTGCCGTATTTCGTCAGTAATTCAGCATCCACTCTCGGCTTGTAGTACATGCCTTCCAGTGCCGCGTGCGTCGCCAGCTTCATCAAGTTTTGATAGCCCTCCTGCGTTTCGGCGAGGAGAGTGAGCTGATAGCTCTTCGTATCCACGCCGCTCTCGCGATCATTCCTGGTGCGCGCCGCCACGTAGGCGACCATGCCGAGGATGGGCTTTACCCCGTGCTTTTGCGCGTATTGGTAAAACTCGATCAAGCCGTGCATATAGCCTTTATCTGTCAGCGCCACGGCCGTTTGCCCAAGTTCTTTGGCACGCAGCACTATTTCCTCGGGGCTCGGCAAGCCTTCCAACAGGGAATAGGTGGAGTGGTTATGCAGGTGGACGAAGTCTTGGGACGGCACGGGTGCAGTATATACGTTTTTGCGGTTTCAAGGCTGCGTTCCCAGCGTATTTGTGCCGCCCATGATGCCTTCGCATTGCGGCGGGAAATCTTCATCCTCCATGCCTTCCAGCCGCACGCAGGCTTGAAGCGCGCATTTTTTCCAGCGGGGATCGTCGGGGGAGTCGGCCAGGTATTCGCCGTTGGCGTAGGGAAAGCAGGCGTCGGCGTAGGCGATGCGCAGGATTTGTTCGAGGCGCAAATTGCACGGTCGGTAGATGCACGTGCGGCGCAGGAAGTACGCGGTGCCGATCACCACTTTGCGCAGCCCACCGATGGTGCCGGCTAAATCATTCAGCTCGCTCACTTGTTGGCGCAGGGGAGCCAAGCCGTTTGTTTGCGAGCCTTTGCCGGCGTCCGTGCGCGGATAAATTTCGCTCTCCCATCCTCCCTGCATTTGGCTCCAGAGAGACACGATGGGGCGAATGCCGGAGCGGAACATGCGTGCGATGGGGTCGCTTTCCAGCGCTTGGCGTTCGATGGAATCCGGTTCCAATTCGTAGGGCAACTTCAGGTCTTCGTCGAATTTGCGCTTGGCTCCTTCTTGCTCCCTTTGGTCTTTGAACCTGCGCAAAATTTCGAGCGCGTTTTTCTTGATGGAGAACGGACCGTAAGGCGAAAAGCGCGGGACTTCCGCGAGATCGCGGCTGACGCAGCTGCCAAGAGAATACATGCCGCAGTCGGCGTCGGTCACGCATTCCTGGCCGGGGTCGAGCGTGCATCTGCCTCCTTCAATGCGGCAGCCGAAGGCCGTTTGGTGCGAGCTCGAGGAAAAATTCGTCCCCTTCGTGAGGCGGATCAACGCGTCCAAATCGGATGCGGCGGGAGGATACGCGGCACGCGCGCCGAGCACGGAGGCATCGCAGCCGTAGCCGCTCGAAAACGCTTCGGCATAGTCGGCGTCGAAGGGGCACATCGGTTCCTCGGCAGCGGGGGCTTCGTTCTCGAAGAACTTTTGTTCCGCCCAGTGGGGGTCGACGAAGTTGGGGTCGCGCGCGCCCTTGGCGATGTTGAGGAGACTGTCGTTCAAGAATTCCAACACCGCTTCCAATTGGAGCAGTCGCGCCATGGAGCCTTGCTGCAGCGCAGCCTGCATCTCCGCGCGCACGTCGTCCATTTGGCATTCGATCAGCACTTCGTCGAATCGCTGGCAGGATGTTTCGTTGAACACGCTGCGTACGGGGGAGTCGAGGCGCAGTTTCACATCCACCAGCGCCAACCATGCCGACGCTACCTGCCTTGATGCGGATGGCAGTTCGTTGCCGCTGAAGCCGGTGGTGGCCGTGCCGTTTTGCCGTGCGACCTCGATGCCGGCTTTGGCTCGCTCAAGCACGCGCGACACGTAGTGCGTGGAGACCGGCGTTAAGGTGCGAATACTCTCGCACAGCGGGCTGGCAGCCTGCGTGAGAGTTGGCAACAAGACGAGCGTAAGGCCGGCGAGGAAGAGCTGGGTTTTCATCGGGCGGAAGACGATGCGGAGGAGGAATAGGGCAGGGGGAGAGAGCCGTCGAGCGGGCACATCTGCGCGGGGAACTCGGTGTCTTTCATCATCGCGAGCAATTGATTGGCGAGCGTGAGGAGGCTGGCGAAATCGTTGGTCATGCCGGCCGCCTGCCTGCGTTGCATCTCGCCGCCGAGGAAGGAGCCCACGGCCGGCGCGATGCCTTCGAGTCCGGTGATTTCTTCTTCCGCCAGGTTGCTCTGCTGCAGCAAGCTCTGGGTGATGGCGGAGTACTGGCTCAAGGGATTGTCCAACCGGCGATCGAGCGAGAACGCGCACAAGATGGGCGGCGTGCGCGGCGGCAGCCCGAGCAGTTCGCATACGGCGGCGTCCATCTCGAGCACCAGCTGCTTGGGGCGATAGGGCGGGTAAGCGGAGTCGCCTTCCTGCGCGACGGTGGAAGTTTCGCGCGCGCCTAACCCCAAGAGCAGCGGCTCGGTGACGCGATCGTAGGGGGCGGCTTCATCCAAGGCCGTCATGGGCACGCGGCCGCCGGGAATTTGGTGGAGCGATTGCACCTGCTCCGCGCACTCGCTGATAAAGCAGAGATTGTTGCCGATGCGGTTGCCGTACTCCGTTTCGTTGAGCGGCGTGCAGACGTCGTACTTGCCTTCCAGGCGCTGAAGCTTCGCGACTACGCGCTTATCCATGGTCGCCGGATTCTTGGCCTGCGAGCAGGTGGCAGGCACGTTCGCTTGGTTATTCGACCGGGCGAGGGCATTGATGTCGTCGGTGAATCCTTCGGGATAGGTACGCGACACCGGGCAGCCTAAGTTCGTGAGTCCTTTGCAGGAAGCATCGGTGGCGGCCTCGGCGCAGGATTCGGCGGTGACGGGGACGTCATCGATCGTGCGGCGGCTACCGTCGGAATTTTGGAACACCTTGTCTTGCTCCATCGCTTGGCAACTCACGCGGTAGGCCTCGCCTTCGTACGCGCAGCAGCGGCGATTGAGTTCCTCCTGCGTAGGCGCATCGAAGATGTCTTGCCCCGGAGCTTGCGTGCAGTACTGCTCCGCGTGTGCAAGTTCATGCAGCAATACGTAGGTGGCGGGCGCTGGCGGGTTTTCGCTGATGCGCACGGCAATGTGTCCTTGGTCGTCTTTGGGTTGCGTCTGTCCGCCTTCAAACGCCGAGGGCCCGCAGACGATATCGGCGGGATCCACAGCGCACTGCGTTTGCACGTCGGCTACCGAAGAACCGTTTCGTCCGCCGGGGGTCATGCGCCAGAGGATTTCTTTGCATACGTCGCCGGAGGAGAGTTGCTCGTCGTCTTCTTCCTCGGGCACGCAGGCCGTGAGCGAGATTTCGGTGGCGCTTACGCCGCCGGGGCGCGGGCAGGTACGAAGCGAAGCTTCTTCGGGAGGCGAACACAAGCTGCCGTCTTGCGCAGAAGGATTGGTACAGAGTGTTGAACCGTCCACGGGCACCATCGTATTTCCTTCTTTGCGCTCGGGAGCCGGCGGATAGCGGCCGCCCAGGATGGCGTCGCCGCAGCTGCCGGGATTGCTCTCCTTCGCGCAGGCGGCGAACCCTTGGGGCAGCAGCGACGGCATCACGGGTTCGAGCGCGATGCCCCAACGCAGTCCCACGTCGCCGACGGGGTCGCCGGGCAAATCCGCTCTTGCCCAGAGTTCCACATTTTCCGGCAGGGCACCGCCAAGCTCTTCGTTCTTGATGGAAAAGCAGGGTGCCTCGGGCCGCTCCTGCCAAATACCGCGCATGGCACTTTCAATACGCGGCCACTGCGCGGTGAAATACTGGCGCTCCGTGCCGGGGCCGCTTTGCGGGAGCACGGTCGGTTCGGGGTAGGTTGGCGCGCGTTCGCCTTCTTCCAATAAAAAGCCGTTGCTCAATTTGGCGATGAGGCCGGTCAGTTCGTCGGGGTCGGTGCTGCCGATCGCTTTCAGCTCGTTGCCGAGCGTTTGGAGCGGGCCTTCGACGCGGCTTGTGTCGAACTCCTCACAGGGATTGTCACTTGCTTGCGTGGGCTCGCTGCCGGCGCTCCACAATTTGATGAGGCCTTGCATGTCTTCGTCCGACAATCCCTGCGCTTCGCCGCCGGGCAAAGCGCCGAGTTCTTGGCTCAGCGCGATCAGCTGCACTTTGCGCCCGAAGGCGCGCACGCGCTGTTCTTCTTCGACGATCTTTTGCACTTCGTCCATGAGGCTCATGCAGTCGGGGCGGTTGCCGGCGGGTTTATCGGGTTCGTCCGCGCAGGCGCCCGGCATGTTGCCGAGCAATGCCGCGTCCACTTCGGCGGGCGTCATCTGCCACCGGGGGTACTCGATCGCGCTCACGTACAGCGACACCATCGGCTCGGCGCCTTCGCGGATGAGCTCTTGTTCCACTTTCTCTTTAATCTGTTCATACACGCCCGCATGCGCGGCAAGCGGGAAGAGCAGAAGGCCGATCATGGCAAGCGTGCGTTTGTTCACGGGAAGATGCGGTTAGCGGGGTCGTCCACTACGGGCGCCGTTGGAGAGGGTTGTCCCGGAAGGCGCGTGCCGTCGAGGGAACTGGGGAACAGCGGAGGCCGCGAAGCCGATGAAGGGGAACGCGGAACGATGATGGTTTCCAGCGAACGTACGGAGGACGTTGATGATTGCGAGAAGACGATGGGCGTAATCGTGGACTGCAGCGAGCTGGACGAAGCCTCCGACGAGCTTGAAGAATGTTCACTGGCCGCGTTGCTGCTTGCCTGCGTCGGGGGATCGCGAAGCGATCCCTTGGCATCCATGGCGCGCGGGCTGCAGGAAAGCGCTTCGGCGAGAAGACCCAAAGAGTTTCGCACGTCCAACGACGCGCGCTTGATGCATTCCATCTCGGCGGCGGTGGGCTGCATTCCGGCGGCGCCGGCGTAGAGCAGCAGCGCCCGGTTAAGCGTGGGGCGGGCGATCGTTAATTCGCGTTCCACGAACTCTTGGATGCTTTTGGTTTCTTCCAAATACGGTCCGCGGAACACCGTTTCGTTTTCTTCCGCACCGCCGTCCGCCGTAAGGGCACGCGATTGCCGCTCGTGCAGCAATTTGCATTCGTAGATGCGCAGGTACTCCAGCAGCAGCGCCGGCATGTTGCCCGCGCTTAAAGTGTCGTCGTCTTCTCCGCCGTTCATCGCGGAGGATAATTCTTGCAATTTGTCGCTCGGCGGCACGATGTTCTGCGACAAATCGACGTTACAGCGCAGGCTCGATCCCACGCCTCCTTCGCTGCTGCTTTGCGCCGTGAGCACCGCCGAGACCGTCGCGTGATACGTTTGGGCCGCTTCCTCCACGGTCATCCCCTTAAAAAGCGGATGATCGCCGGCGCACGCGGCCAACCTGTCGCCCGCGATGGGCCGCTCTTCGCCCACTATGCCGCCGCAACCGGCGAGCAGCACCGAGACGGCGACGATGGTCGCCTGCATGCGCGCGAAGCCCGTGATGCGCCGGGAATTACTCATCGCACTGGGAGGAGAAGCAGGGGATTTTTTGGAAGCCGCGCATCGCCTGCACGGCGCTTCGCACGGGTTCGATGATGGTCAGTTTGAAGTCTTTGAAAAAGTTCTTCGTCTTGCCGCCGAACTGCAGCATCGAGCGGTAGGCGGCGTCGTAGGAAATCGCCATCTCCGTCATGTTGAGCTCGTGGCGCAGCAGCGATACTCTCGCCTGTTCGCAGGCGCTGAAGCGCAGGTCCAGCCTGCTAGATTGTTCGATGTTGCAGGCATCCAGGCGCGGCAAAGGCAGCGGCTCGCAGCCGGGCGGTTGCACTAAGATGGTCTCGGGCGCGTCGGGGTTTTGCGATTCGATCGCCGACAGGCACACCGCGCGCAGCCGGCACTGGAACGCGCGGATGGCCTGCAGGATCGGCGGCACGATTTCGGTGGTCTTCGCTTTGCGTGTTTCAAAGATGCCCCTGCGTGGGAGCGTCACGCACGATATTGCCAGACTTTCGTCTTCGCTTTTACACACGGGGTCCTTCTCTTGGATATTCTCGATGCCGCTGTTGGTCTGCGTGGTATTTTCGAATCCTTCGTCGAGCGAGTTCCAGGAACTTTGGCCGGTTTTGCGCCAGCTGTTTCCTTCTTCGTCGAAGATGGTGGAGCCGATGGGCAAGTCCGCTATTTCGCCCTGTCCGTACAGCACCGCTCGGTACAGGCGCTGCTCTCGCGCCATGCCGTCATATATTTGTCCCAGGCACGCGGGCGATGCGACGTCCTGCGCGGCCATCCCTCCTGGAGATAGCAGCGCGCAGAGCAAGACGGCAAGAGCCGTGAGCCGCCGGGGGAGAGAGGAGTGCTTCATGGCGTATCCGGAGTGAGCTGGCTTTGAGGAGCTGCGATATCGAGGCTCGGGAGAATTTCGTCTCGTCCGATATCGTACGGCGGGAACTGCTCGGGCGATACGTCGCCGACGGGGCTTGGGAGTGTCGCCCTGTCCACCGCGCGACGAATGCGGTCGATCGCATCGCCTCCGGTTTGCTGCGGTTCGCGCTCGGGGCCGATCACGTCCAAGTGCAGGCTTTTGCGTGTTTCCGTTCCGTCGCGCACGGCGCCGCCCGCGGGGGGAACGCACGTATGATCTTCGGGCAGGCAGGCGCCGGGTTCCAGGCGCGGCGTGCCCGCGGATGCGTAGTCCTCGGGAAGCGACACCATCGGGCGCGAGCCGATGCGAGTGAGGCGCTCAAGCAAAACCGTTTCGGTGTGCACGCAGGGGAACGCGTTCCAGCTGCAGCACTCGAGCGCCTGCAGGTCGCCTTGCCGCTCGCAGGACGGGGCGGTGTCTTCTTCCTCGAAGGCACTCAAACTCTTCCAGAATTCGTCGTAGCTTTTTTCCATGCCCTGAGCCAAAGCCACGATCTTGTTCATGTCGCTGATGAGCTGCGGGTCCACCGTTCTTTCAGACGGCAGCTCGGGGTCGGTGAGGTCTCCTCGCGGGGCGCCCGGCAGAAGCGGTGGCAGCGAGGGCGCGTTTACCTCGGGCAAGGAAAGCCTTGCTTGCTGCATGGCCTGGCGGATGGGGACCATCGAGGGGAGCGAGGGCAATTTGTCCACCGATAGCACGCCCGCGAAGTAGTCGCCGGCGGTGGGCAACTTGAGGCGCACGAGGCGAGGCTTGAGCACGGGAATTTTGATCGATCCCTGCCCGCGCATGTCCACGGTGGTGGAGAAATCGATGGAGAGCGAGTCGGGTGCGGACGCGTAAATATCTTCCACGAAACGGGTGATGTCGGGCAGGCCTTCTTCCAGCAGCGAATTTTGCTCGCGCGAGGGGAGCCACGGGTCGAGCAGCGAGTAGATGGGCAGCGTGTAACGCTGGTTCATACACCACGGCAGGTTGGCCTGTTCGCGAACACGGGCGATCGCCTCGTGCGCTTGCGTCCAGGCGGGCAGCAGTGCTTCTTGCAATTTGTCCGGCTCGGCGGTGAGCAGGTCGAAGGCTTTTAAGTTGTCGCGCATCCAGTCGTCCACGGGCTCCGTGATCTGCTCCTGCACGCCCTGCACGGCCGAGAGATAGCGCGCCAATTCGCCGCGCAGCGTGCGTACTTCTTCGATGGCATCGGCATATTCCTCCAGCCGCCGTATCACCGCCGTCACGTTCTCGGGCGCGCCGGAACAGGAGGGCTCTCCCTTGTCTTCCATGTATGCCGAGCAAATTGCCTGCGCCTGCGCGCGGAATTCGGTGGGCGTGCCCAGCGGCAGCAGCAGGGGTACGGGTTCTTCTTCGGTGGGCAGCAGCATGGCGGCTTTCAATCCTTCGATGAACTCGCCCAGCACGTCCGGCTGCGCGTTCAACTGTGCTTCGACGGGCAGGCTGCGCTTCTGCTCCAGGGTGAGGCCATCCGACTGTTCTTCTGCGGGCTGTGTCGCTCCGGGGGGAAGGTCGCCGTTGTCCTCCATTTGTTCGGCCAAGCCGCCGGGCATGATGATTTTCACGGTGCGCTTGCGCAGGAGCAGCGAAGCGGCCGTTTGCTGCTTTTGCCACCAGCGCGTCACGGAGCGGATACCCGTGTCGTCGAAGGCGAGGGTTTCGTTGGAGACGGCGTAGGGTTGCTCTTCACTAATTTGCGGCGAGGCTTTTTGCACGGCTCTGTCGGTATCCACGTCCAGGAATGTGCGGATCAAATTGCCGTCGTATTTTTCCTGGAGCACGCGCTCGTTTACCAACGTGAAAGCGCGGCCGAGTTTTTTAAACCAGATGTCGGTGGTTTCGTCGTAGTTCCCTTGGTCGCGCTGCTCGGCATTTTGCTGGGGATCAGGATCGGCAAGAAGAGAGCCGTACTGTCCGTGGCCCGCCTGCGACTCGGCGTAGCCCGACACGTCGATGGAAATCATGCAGCGCCTGTCTTTGTCCTGCGTCACGTGCGTCTTCGGATCGAATTCCTCGTAGAAGCCATAACATGCGACTTGCGCCGTGTTTTCGTTTTTATCGGTAGTCACGTCGGGGATGGTGCCGCGTTCGTAGCGCGCGTCATAGTTGCGGAAGAACGATTGGTACTCGCGGCCGTTGGCGGCTTTCGTACAGCCTTCTCCGGGGCAACGACATTCTTTGCCCGTGCAACGGATGGCGTTGGCTTTTCCCTGCGATGACGAGGAGCCGCCGCCCATTACCGCGGAGAGCGTGCGGCTGCCGTCGCCGGGGACAAGGGCCGTACCAGTAAAGCGCTGGGCGTTGATGGCGTCGAGCATGGCCACCGCGCGACTGTCCAACCGCGTGAGCGAATCGTCGCAAGCGAAGGGAATGTTTTTCTGCCGCACATTGAGGGCGCCCACGCCCATCGACATGTAGTTCGCGATATCCACCGCCGTATTCCCGTAGTTGGTCTGATAGCATCCGCCGCCTTCGCGCTGACGACAGGAGAAATCGGTCAATGCTTCGGCGCAGGTACGGGCGTCCATCGTGACGCCGTTTATGGTCACCCGCTGGCCCGTCGCGGGATCGATAAATATGCCGTCTTGTTCCATCGCCTCGCACTGGTTCGCGTAGGCTTCGCCTTCGTAATCGCAACAGGCGGCGACTCTTTCCGATTGCGATAATCCTTGGTACACATTCGTTTCCGGCGGCAACCCGCATTGTTGCATGGCGTGCGTGAGTTCGTGGAGGACGTAGTACGTCACGGGCTCGGGGTTCGCGTAGGTCATCACGACTTCGATGTGGCCGTCGGGAGATTTCGGGAAGGTTCTTCCACCGGAAAACTCCGAGACTCCGCAGTGCAAATCCTGGTTCAGCGTCACCGCGCACTGCGTCTGTGGATCGATGGTCGCGGGCGGCGCCTGCGGCGGACGTGCACATTGCTGCACACTTGAAGAAGAAGAGGAGACTGGATCGGACACGATCGTGGGGCCCGTCGGCAGCGTGATTGCGGAAGAGGATGACGAAGAGACAGGATCGGAGACGATGGTTTGCGCTTTTATGTTCGTCCAAACATTGCCGATCGACGCCCATAAATTTCCGCCCTCGAGTTTTGCGTTCCCTTGCAACCCTCGCAGTAATTCGATCAGCGAGGGATCGTTGACCGGCGACAGCGTCGGATTCATCGGATTATCTATTCCCTCGAACGGCGGAATGACCGGTATAAGCACCGGCTGCTGGGGCGGTAATGCCACCGGTGGCAGCACCGGTTGAATGTTCCGCGGCAGGCTTGCGCAGTACAGTTCGGCCATCTGCCGATTGGTAAACGGTGTCGGGTAGTCCACCTGGATTGCGAGATAGTTGCCTTCGCCGGGGGAGTAGATGCATTCGTAGTAGCTGGGCGTGATGCTCTGGCTGCAGGCCGCGGCGCAGGCAACGGCGTTGCTGCCGTACACGGTGGTGTAGGGCACGGGCGCGCACTGCGCGTAGCGCGTTCCGCCGAGCACGCAGTCGTACTGCGGGTTGGGCGCCATGCCGCAGTTGGCCGCGCAGTTTGGCAGCGAGTCGGTGGTCGGGCCTTGGTAGGAGTCGGGCACCGGCGCGCAGAAGGCCTGCGACGTTCCCTGGTTGATGCATCCGTAGCGCGGCGCGGGAGCGGGCGGCGGAGCGGGGCAGCTGATCGTGCAACTGTCCTCGATCCAGGCATCGCTGCAGGTGTAGCGCCGGCACGATTCATAGCAGGTGCCGTCCGTGTTGAAACTGCGGCAATCCTTGTATGTAAACTCGTTGAGCCAGTCGGAAAACTCCTCGCACTTCTGCTCCGTATGGGGCGGCGCTATTTCGTACGATTCCCCCGCGGCGGACGACTCCGGTTCCGACACGATCGTCGGATTTTCCGGCGACAATTGGCCAAGCAAGTTCGGCAGGAAGGGGAAGAGTCTTCTGAGTCCGCTCAGCTCGCTGGCGGCGCTGGAGGATGACGGCAGGAAGATGAAGCTGCTCATGCTGGAGCTGCTAGCTATCGTCGGCAGCGGGCGCAACGTCGATTCACTGCTGATGGAACTAGAAGAACTTTGCTGCTCTCCGCGCCAAAGGCAGGGCGGGTCTTCGAAGTAGGGATAGGGCAATTCTTTCTCCATGTAGGTTTTTTCTTGCTCATCCCACACGGTTTTGGTGATCGTTCGCCTGCGCTGCTCGCATGCGGTGGCCCAGCCTTGGGTGCTCGAGGGACATACGAACTCGTCGTTGCGC
>CAYTNJ010000021.1:0-7415 GCA_964439155.1 uncultured Candidatus Peribacteria bacterium
CCACGCCACATGGCACCCGGCCTGCGCCGCAAAGTTGCGCAGCAGATTGGGGCCCCAGTAGCCAAGGCCGATGAGGGCGGTCGAGACGCGTTGCACGTTTAAGAGAATAGCAGGAAAAGCCACTTCCTTCCCGCTTATCGCGTCCCTATCATGCCCCGCATCATGCGTATCGCTTATTGCACCAACGTTCGTATTCCCAGCGAGCGTGCCCACGGGCACCAAATCGCTCAAGTGTGCGATGCTTTGGCTGCCTTGGGGCACGAGGTGAAGGTGTTCCATCCCTACCGGAAGAATGCGGTGAAAGAGGATTACTGGACCTATCACGGCGCCGATAAACGGGTGAAATTGCAGACGATCGGCGCTTACGATTTTATCGGGAGCCCCCTCCCGGGCGTGCTCAAATTATGGGTGATGAACTGGTATCTGCGCCGCATGCTCCCGCAGTTTTTGAGCGAGACGCCGTTCGATTTGCTCTACACCCGCACCCCCGCGCTGCTGGCGCCCCTGTTAGCGACCGGCCAAAAAACCATCCTCGAATTGCATCAACTTCCCCGCCGTAGCCGCGCCATGTTCGTCGCGCAGTGCAACAACTGCCTCGTGGTCGCCGCCCTCACGTCTTCGATGCGCGACACGCTGATCGAGTGGGGCGTGCACCCGGAAAAAGTGATGATAGCCGGAGACGCCGTGGATATCGCCCGCTTCGCTTCGCTCCCTTCTCAAGCCGCCGCTCGCATCGCGCTGGGCATTCGCACGCCTCGTCCGGTGGTGGGCTACGTGGGCAGGCTTACCACGCTCGGCATGGAAAAAGGGGTCGCCGAAGTGCTCGCCGCCGTCGCCCGCACGAAAGGCAAGCCGCGTCCCTGGTTCGCGCTGATCGTGGGCGGGCCGGAGAACGACCGGAGGAGATACGAGCAGCTGGCACGCAAGTACGACCTTGGCGCCGACGACGTCTGCTTCACGGGCGCCGTGGAAAGCGACCGCGTGCCGGTGGCCTTGGCCGCGTGCGATGCACTCGCCATGCCGTTCCCGGATCTGCCGCACTACCGCTTTGCCATGTCGCCGCTCAAGATGTTCGAGTACATGGCGGCGTGCAAACCCATCGTCACCTCCGATCTCCCCACCATCCGCGACGTACTCTCCGAAGACACGGCCTTTTTCTGCCCCCCGGGCGACGCCCAATGCCTGGCCGCTCGCCTGGAGGAAATAGCCGATATGCCGGCGGAAGCCGCTAAAAGGGCGCATAAAGCCTTGGAATTGGTAAAAGCGCATCACACGTGGGAAGAGCGAATGAAGGGGATTTTGGAGCGGCTCGACTTCTAAAACCCTGTACAATTTGCTCATGCGCCTGTTAAGCGTCTGTTCGGCTCGCCCAAACTTCGTGAAGCTCGCGGCGATTGAGCATGCATTATTGAAAGATCGTCCGGACATCGAACATATAATCGTACATACGGGACAGCATTACGATCCGCTTCTGTCCGATGTGTTTTTCCAAGAACTAGCCATTCCCCAGCCGAAGAAGAATTTGGGTATTCATGGTGGTTCGCGAGAAGAAATGATTCATAGAACGACACAAGCTTTGCTTCCAGTTTTGGATGAATACAAGCCTGATTGGGTGTTGGTGTATGGCGATGTGAATGGGGCATTGGGCGCCGCGCGTGCGGCTCAAGAGTTGGGAATCAAAATCGCCCACGTGGAAGCCGGTTTGCGTTCCGGAGATTTGGACATGCCCGAAGAGCACAACAGGATTGGAATAGATGCGATCGCGGATGTTCTATTTTGCACCGAACAAGCCGCTGTCGATCATCTGCGTAAGGAGAAAGTTCCAGGAAGCATCCGGCTTGTCGGGAATACGATGATCGATACGCTGCTTCAAATGTCCTCGCTTATTGAGAAAGAGGAGATGCCAATTGATATTGATGGTACTTACGGCGTGGTGACCCTGCATCGTCCGAGCAATGTGGATGATCGGAAGACGCTCACGGCGATGATGGAGTTTCTTGGAGAAGCCGCTGCGCGTAGTCAGCTTGTTATCCCCGTGCATCATCGCCTCCGTTTACATCTGCAGGAATTCGATCTGATGACATCGGTTCCTAACAATATCCGCCTGATCGAGTCCCTGGGGTATATTCCTTTTCTGCGCCTGATGAAAGACGCGGCGTTCGTCCTCACGGATTCCGGCGGCATTCAGGAGGAAGCGGTGCTGCTCCAGAAGCGGTGCTTCACGTTACGAAGAAATACCGAGCGGCCGGTGACGATCGAGAGCGGGAGCAATGTTTTGATTGATCCGGCGAAGGAGGAAGATAGGAAGAAGGTTTTGGATTTTGCAGCCGAGCCCCAGCCGCCGGAGGTGAAGGTTCCGCCGCTTTGGGATGGCAATGCTGGTAAGAGGATCGTGGATCTATTGGCGGCTTAGATGGTGGTTTTTCTTCAGGGGACGCGGCCAGAATGGCCGCTCCCATATGCCCCAGTGAGCGCTATGTTTTGTTTTTGTGTTTCGCAAACAAAACATAAACAACATGCACTTCTTGATTTCAGTACTCCGGGAGCAGGCATTCTGCCTGCGGGTATTTTGTAAAACCATCGCCCACGGTCACCGGGTACTGCATCCAGGGATTTAGGAATACATGCTGGCTCCGATCAGAAGAACTAAGAAAAATTGACCCAACATCAAGGTGGCGATCATCGGAGCGATATCTTGATAATATCCTTTAAGCCACAACACCCAGCCGATTGGCACCGAAAAGAGACAAGAAAGATAGGAAAGCACAAGTACCATGCCGAATCCTATTCGCCATATATTCCCATCGAACAGATTGTTTGCGCCAAAAATAAAAAGACCCGTAAAAAGCAGGTAGGGAAGACCAATCGTCCATAAGGCGGAAAGAATAATCAGCCAAGTTCTCTCGTTTTTTTCTTCAGCAGTCATACGCAGTAGGCAGTGTAACAAAAATCCATGATTTAAAATTATGAGTCTGTCGTCACCCCTTCCTCGCCACCACGCACCACCCAATCGCTTCCAATGCCGCCGCTTTATTGCTTGTCATCCCATCGCGCCAAAGCGCCCATTTCGTCATGACCAATGAGAGTGGGCCTAAGAGCAGGTTCACCCATTTTCGCTCGTAGGGGCGCCAGGTGTTGATGAGCATGCGGATGCGCATCTGCATCATCGCGGCGTGATATTTGCCGCGCTGGTCCATGACTTCCACGGTCAGGCCCACATCGGTGAACATGGTCGTGAGGCCAAAGCAGGTGTAGCGGAAGTAGTCGTGCGGGACTTCGTGGAGCTCGTTCATCTGCGGGACCGTGAGCACGCAGTAGCCGCCCGGTTTGAGCACGCGGGCGATTTCTTTCATCACCGTTTGCGGGTGCGGCACGTGTTCCAGTACCTGGGTGCAGAGCACGCCGTCCATGCAGTTATCGGCCAAGGGAATCGTTTCCGCCGAGCTTAAAATGTCCGGCTGGCCGCGCGGGTCGGTGTCGAGCGTGGTGAATTTTTCGGCGTTGGTGCACAGCGCGTGATAGCGATTGTTACGGCCGGAGCCTACGTCCAAGATATGACCTTTGAGCACAGGGGCGTACTTCTTCATCTGTTTGGCCAATAGGACGCGCTCGGGCTGCGTGATGATCATGGGTGGAGCGTAGCAGAATCCTAGGCGGCGTCGTAGACCGTCTCGAACCAGCACGCCAATTGAATGATGGTTGAGAGGCTGTGCAGGTGGTAGCCGCCGGAGCAGTGTTCTTTATACAAGTTGCGGATGGCCTCCACGTCGAAGAGTTCCTGGATGTGTTTGTTCGCGCAGGCTTCTTCCACGAGTGGGGCCGTTTCACGCCTGAGCCACTTGGCCAGCGGGGGATAGAACGAGGCTTTGGGGAGCGTGTAGAGATGGTCCGGGAGGATGCCGCGGTAGGCTTCTTTGAGTACGGCTTTCGTGCGCTTGAAGGTCACGTGATGCTTTGCGGAGATGGCGTGCGCGCCAGCGGTCACGTGTTCGTCCACGAACGGCACGCGGCATTCCAATCCGCTGCCCATGGTCGTTGCGTCCGCAAGCCTTAGGGATTCGTCTACTAGCCACAGGTGGCGGTCGAATTCCATGAACGCGCGGACGGGATCCAAGTCGGAAACATGCTGATACCGATCTTCGAAGAGCGTGCTCGTGGCTGACGCATTGAACCAATTTCCTTTGGCGATCAACGTTCCTTCTTCGCTGGGACGAGCCAGTAGACGCTCCGCAAGAGCCGGCCCAGGCTGCATCTTCAAGACGTCCGATGGATAGCCGAGGAGCTTGCCGGAGAGTCCTCTAAGAGACGGAGGGATCGCTTTCATCGCGTCCAAAATTCTCGCGATACGGTAGCGCGGATAGCCGCCGAAGAGCTCGTCTCCTCCTGCGCCGGACAGCACCACGTCGGCGTGTTTCTTGGCTTCGCGGGACAGCAGGAATTGCGCGACCGACACGCTATCGGCATTGGGCTGATCGAGGGCGCGGGCGGTGTCTTTGTACAAATCCCGGTACTCCTTTGCCGTAAGTAGAATCTCCGTATGCGTGGTGCCATAGTGCGCGGAGGTCATTTTCGCCAATTCGGCATCGGTATTAAATCTCTTCGCGCCTTCCTTCTCCGTCGCTTCGAATCTCACGGTGAACGTCCGAATCTTCTCACTCATGTGCTTGGCCATGTGGTGCAGCACCACCGAGGAATCCATGCCGCCGCTCAGGAAGATGCCCAGCGGTTTGTCCGATACCAAGTGCGCGTGAACGGAGTCATCGATGACGTCGATCAGCCGGGCTTTTGCATCCGCTTCAGACTTGAATGTCGGCACGTTCTCCGGCGCGAAGGCCGTCCGAGTTTCTTTCCCGTTTGCCCAACTGATGATCACGCCGGGCGGCACTTGCTCGATGCCTTCGCAGAGCGTGTGGGGTCCCGGCACATATTGCAGTCGCAGGTATTGCGAGAGCGCTTTGTAATTCAGCTTCGGCTTGGTCGGCATCGCCGCCATAAGTGAGCGCATCTCGGAGGCGAAGGCGGGCCGGCCGTTCGGATATGCCAGGAAGAACGGCTTGATGCCTTTATGGTCGCGGGCCAAGTGCAGGGCTTTGGTTTTTAAGTCGTAGAGTCCGAAGGCGAACATGCCGCGCAGTTTTTTGACGAAGCCGATGCCGTGTTTTTTGTAGAGTTTCAGGAGTACTTCCGTATCTGTGTTCGTCTTGCAGCTCAGTCCTTCTTTCTCTCGCAGTTCGCGGTAGTTGAAGATCTCGCCGTTGAAGACGATGACGACGGATTGGTCTTCATTCCACATCGGTTGGTCGCCGATCGGACGGGGATCGAGGATCGCCAGGCGCGCGTGGCCGAAGGAGATGCCGTTGCCGACGAACACGGCGTTGCCATCGGGCCCGCGGTGCTTGAGGGCGTCGGTCATCCGCTCAATCCGCGCTTTGTCCTCGCCGATGCAGCCCGTTATTCCGCACATGGATTAGGAGGTTAGCAGGTTTATATAGCTCTCCGCTTGTTTGCGGACGTCGAAGGAGGTGCGAATTCTCTCTTGGCCGGCTTTGCCCATCGTTTCCCGGAGCTTGGGATCTTGCAGCAATTGGACGATGCGATCGGCGTAGGTTCGGACGTCCCGGGGATTCACGATGAAGCCCGTCTGTCCGTCGATCACCGCTTCCGGCGTGCCACCGAAGCAGGTGCCTACGACGGGCCGGCCGGCGCGCATGGCTTCCAGGTTGATGGTCGGGAAATTATCCAAATAGAGCGACGGCGTCGTGATGAGGTCACATGCGCGGTAGGCAATCTGCATTTCCTCGTAGTCGAGCCAGGGCAAAAGTTTGATGGCCGATCGCACGCGTTCCGGGGCTTTGGCCAGATGCGGCTCCGCGCGTTTACTGTCGCCGATCACAAGGAAAGTGGCGTTCGGGATTTTGTCTAAGACGAGCGGGATCATGTTCAGCAGCGCGTCCAATCCCTTGTCGCCGCTGAGACGTCCTCCGTAAAGGATTGCGGGCGAGCCGAAGCCGTGGCGCTTTTGAAACTCTTGGATCTCTTCTTGCGATGGTTCCGGTCGCTCCTCCAAGCCGCTGCGTCCGAAGAAGGTCTTGATACCGTTGGCGTTGAGCAGGCTCTCCATCGCGTGCGAGTAGACGACGACTTTCGTGCCCGTCTGCTTCAGGATCTTCTTAATCTTCCAGTTTCTAAGCGGCCAGTACTCGCGGCCGATCATCAGCAAGTGATTCCACCAGTGGAGGCGGTGCGGTCTTCCCCTTTTCAAATCTTCCTCATAGCGCGGCCCGCCGACTCTCGCGAAGGAGACTAAGAACGTGTCGTGGATGGTGAGGGCGATGGAGTCCGTGAATTCCTTCGCGACGTTCAATACGTCGTACGTCAGATACACGTGGATGTTGTGGGCGTGCACAGCGTCCGGTTTTATTTCCGCCAGAAGTTTGCGTACGCGCGGCGAGACGTCCGTCACGGATGCTGAGCGGCGATGCAGGCCTTTCATCGGGATGCGCACGGCGATGCTGATGACTTCTCCGTTTTCGTCGGACCAGCGGATTTCGTCCTCGCCGGGTTTCTGATGCGTGGTGATCAGCGTCACTTTGTGACCCAATTTCGTATAGGCGCGCCGGAGCATATCCACGACCACCGCTACGCCACCCCGAAAGCCGGGGATGAGGACGTCGTCGTTGAGGATGACGATGTGCATGCGGGGATTGTAGCAGCGGATTGCATTTTTGCCGCTCTGCAGCCATGCTTGCGGAGTTTTCCCTCCCTTTTTATCGCTGTCCGCATAGGCGTCATCGGCACGGGATTCGGCGCATCGGTGCATGTGCCGGGCTTTCGTTTGGTGGAGGGATGCGAGATCGTCGGCATTGCTTCCGGAAACCCGGAACGTGCCAAGCAGGCGGCCGAGAAGTTCGGCATTGCCAAGGCTTTTGCCAGCTGGGAGGAGTTGGTCGCTGATCCTTCTATCGACGCCATCAGCATCGCCACGCCCCCCACCCTGCACCACGACATCGTCATGGCGGCCATCGCCGCGGGCAAATCGGTGCTCTGCGAAAAGCCCATGGCCATGAATGCGTACGACGGCGACGAGATGCTCAAGGCCGCGCAGGCGGCGGGCATCGTGCACATGGTCGACTTCGAGTTCCGCGAGTTGCCGGTGTTTCAGTATGCCAAGCACATGATTTCATCCGGGGAATTGGGCAGTCTTCGCCACGTCAATTTGCACTGGTCCACGGCCAGCTGGGGAGATCCTCTGCGTCCATGGTCTTGGAAATCGGATCAGCGGTTGGGCGGCGGCGTTATCGATGCGCTCGCGACCCATGCGCTCGATTACGTGTCCTGGCTCATCTCTCCCATCGCCCGGCTCACGGCTCGCGCCACGAGCGTCATCCCGCAGCGGCCGGATGCTCAGGGCGTCT
>CAYTNJ010000021.1:7425-14669 GCA_964439155.1 uncultured Candidatus Peribacteria bacterium
TCCCCGTGCGAGGACGTGTGTCACATTCTCTACACTCTCGAAGACGGCACCGCGGGCAGTGCGTCCGTCTCTAACACCGACGTGTGCGGTTCAGGGCATCGCCTGGAGTTGTTCGGCGATAAAAAGACGCTCGTGCTCAAAAACGAAAGCTGGGATTACTTCCACGGATTTCAAGCCTGGCAGGGGGCGCTGCAGGACAAAGAATTACAGCTTTGTGACATTCCTGTCGCCTTCCAGTTGCAAAGAACGGCCGAGGACAGCCGCGTCGATCCTTTTGCCCGTGTGGCGAAGAGGTTTATCGAGGCCATTGCCCAGGGCAGGACCGACGTCGGCCCTTCCTTCGTGGACGGGGTACGGGCCCAGCGGCTTGTGGATGCCGTGCGATCCTCCACCGAAAGCGGGGAATGGGTTGCTCTTTCGGCCTAAAATCGCCATTCTATGCCCGTGGCGAACCATGAACTTACGGCTCTTCGGCAGGTGTGGAAGCTGTTGCGTCGGATCCATATTCATCCGGGGTATTTCATCATTCCCGTCTCTCTTTCCATCGTTGCGGCGGCGCTTGAGGGCGTCAGCTTGAGCCTGCTCATTCCGTTGGTGAACGGCTTTTTCAACGATCAGGATTTCAGCTTCGTCACGGGCGTGCCGGTACTCGGCACCATCCTCAAGTATCTGCCCGCGAGCATCACCGGCAGCGACCGCATGCTGTTCGGCACGCTGCTCGGCATCTTCGTGCTCGTCATCTTCCTTAAAAACGTCACGCGGTATTTGGCCACGGTGACCATGTCGTACATGAGCAACCGTGCCATTCACCACCTGCGCAAGCACGTGTTCGATTCGTATTTATCCTTCGGCAAACTCTACTTCGACAAGACGAACGTGGGGCATCACGCAACGCTTCTTTCGCAGTTCACCACGTACGCTCTCGCGCCGCTGGTGCTAATCGACAAGTTCTTCCAGGCGGTGCTGTCGCTCGTCGCTTACGGTGTCGTGATGTTCCTGCTTTCGTGGCAGTTAACCCTCCTCGCCTTGCCGCTGTTTTTGATCTTGCACTTCATGGTGCGAAGCCTCATCAAAACCATCCAGCGCCAGTCGCACGCGCTCACGCAAAAGGCCAATGAGCTCGGCAAGAACGTAGTCGAAATTCTCTCGGTGATTCCGCTCGTGAAAGCCTACAACACCGAGCGTCAGGAGCGTGAGCATTACACCCTTATCAGCGACGAGGCCGCCAAATTGGAGTTCAATAAGACAAAGGTCAAAGAACTCATCCGCCCGCTGCAGGAGGGCGTGACGCTGATCGCGATGAGCGTGCTGTTCGTGATCATGCTGTACTTCATCGTGTACGAAAAATCGGTCACGCCGTCATCGTTCATCGTGCTGCTCTATCTCATCATGAACGCGACCAACAAGTTCAGCGTGCTCACCAGTTTTCGCGGCGACTTGGCCAACGCGGCCGGCCCGCTTAAGGCCGTACTCGAAGTATTCGATGCCGAGGGCAAGCATCGCATTCCCGAAGGCGACCGTGTGTTCTCGGGCCTTAAGCAGCAAATCGAATACCGCAATGTCCGCTTTGGCTATGCCCCGGACCGCCAGATCCTCAAGGGTCTCAGCATGGGCATCGAAAAGGGCAAGGTCACGGCCATCGTCGGTCCCACGGGTGCGGGCAAAACGACTGTGACGAGCTTGCTGCTGCGTTATTACGATTGCGAGCCGGGTTCGATTTTCCTCGATGGCACCGACATCCGTGACTTCCAAACGTCTTCGCTGCTCAAGAATATGGCGCTCGTGAGCCAAGATACGTTACTCCTGCATGATACTCTTCGCGCCAACATCACCTACGGCCTTGAGGACGTACCGGAACAGAAGCTGCAAGAGGTGATCGAGCGCGCCCGTCTCAAGGACTATGTCGGCCAGTTGCCGCACGGGTTGGATACGCTGATCGGCGATCGCGGCACCAAACTGTCGGGCGGCGAAAAACAGCGCGTGTCCATCGCTAGGGCGCTGCTCAAGAACGCTTCCATCCTCATCCTCGACGAAGCCACCAGCTCCCTTGATTCCAAGACGGAAAAATTGATCCAGGAGGCCATTGAGGAAGCGATCGTGGGGCGCACAGCCATCGTGATCGCCCATCGCCTTTCCACCATCCGCAACGCCGATATGATCGTGGTCATCGAGGATGGCAAATGCGCCGAAGAAGGCTCGTTCGACGAGCTTTTGGCCAAGAAAGGAAAGTTCAGCGAGTACTGGACGGAGCAGAAGTTCGCGTAAATACCATGACTGACACCGTGACCATCGGCATCGTTGGCACCGGGTTCGGGGCGAGCGTTCAGCTTCCCGCGTTTCAGCGCGTGCGGGGCTGCACGGTCGCGGGCATCACGTCCAGGCAGTACGACAGAGTGCAAGAGATCACCGCCAAAACCGGCATCAAGCCATATGCCTCGTGGCAGGAGATGTTGGCCGATCCCAAGATTCAGGCCGTGAGCATCGCCACGCCGCCGCGCGCTCACAGAGAGATTTGTCTTGCCGCGTTGCAAGCCGGCAAGGCGATTCTTTGCGAGAAACCCTTCTGCATGAACGCCGCCGAAGCGAGGGAGGTGGAGGCCGCGGCCGCGATGTCGGGACTTACCTGCATGATCAACTTCGAATTCCCTTTGCATCCGCTGTTCCAAATGCTCGCCGAAAGGGTGAACGACGAAAAAGCGGCCGGTCCGCTGCGTGCCGTGCATGTGCGTTGGATTCTCGGCAGCTGGGCCGATCCCAAGCGCGTCTGGTCTTGGCAGTGCGATCAAGATTTGGGCGGCGGCATTCTCTCGTCCATCGGCGTGCATGCTTTGGACTACATCGAGAGGATGTTCGGGCGTATCACGGCGCTGTCCGCCAATGCCGGCATCGGGGTGAAAGAGCGGTCGGATGGGCAGGGTGGCATGCGCGCGTGCACGGCGATCGATCATTGTGATCTCTTGCTCCAACTGGAAGGCGGCGTGCAGGCAACTTGTTCGCTCTCCAATGTCACGCCCCGGGGCGACGGTCACACGGTCACCGTGCACGGTCACAATCGCAGTTGGCAGCTGAGCAGCGAAGTGGTGCAGGATTACGGCAGGGGCTTTCGGTTGCGCGAGGGGCGTTTGAGTGACGTTGCCTGGACCGACATCACGCCCGAGGGGATCGAGCCTGCTCCGGGAGAGGACGGACGCATCAAGACGACGGAGGCCTTGGTGGAGACCTTCATCGAGGCCGTGCGGGCCGGCAATGGATCGGCCGAGCCTTCCTTCAGGGCCGGCGTGCGCACCCGGGTTTTGCTGGAAGCCATCGACGAGGCGATCGCCACCAAAGCATGGGTGAAGATTGCCGCATAATCGTTTTTCTGCTATTGCTTACCCATGGAAGACAGACGGTACGATTTGATGATCATCGGGGGGTTCGGGCACGTGGGGTTGCCGCTTGGTATCGTGTTTGCAGACGCGGGGTTGACGGTGGGCCTGTATGACATCAACGCCTCCATGCGGCCGATGATCGAGCGTGGCGAGATGCCTTTCATCGAGTATGACGCCGAAGAGCCGTTCAAGCGTGTGATCGGCAAGACGCTCTTCGTGTGCGACGATCTTTCCGAAGCCAAGAATTCCACGACCGTCCTTATCACGGTCGGCACGCCGGTCGATGAATATTTAAGCCCCAAGACCGGCCCTCTCTTCAAGCTGGCCGACCAGTTGGTCCCTTATCTTGAGCCCGATCATCACCTTATTTTGCGCAGCACCGTCTTCCCCGGCACTTCCAATGCGCTGACCGATCACTTCAAAGAGAAAGGCAAACGGGTCGATCTCTCCTACTGCCCCGAGCGCATCGTGCAGGGCTATGCCATTCGCGAATTGAAAACACTGCCGCAAGTCATCTCGGGCATCACCCCTTCCGCCGTCGATAAGTCTCGCGCGTTCTTTGGCAAGCTCGGGGTCGAGTCCGTGGAAGTGACCATGCAGGAAGCCGAGCTCACAAAGCTGTTTCTCAACGCCTGGCGGTACGTGCAGTTTGCCGTGGGCAATCAGTTTTACATGATGGCCACCGACAAGGGTCTGGATTACGAGCGTATCTACCATGCGATGACGCACCACTACGACCGCGGAGATTTGCCGAGTCCGGGATTTTCCGCCGGCCCCTGCTTACTGAAAGACACGATGCAATTGGCTTCCGCCTTCCGCAATCAATTCATTCTGGGCCACGGTGCCATGATGGTGAACGAAGGGTTGCCCGCG
Organism: uncultured Candidatus Peribacteria bacterium; assembly: GCA_964439155.1. Taxonomy (GTDB): domain Bacteria; phylum Patescibacteriota; class Gracilibacteria; order Peribacterales; family Peribacteraceae; genus CAYTNJ01. Next base: position 11,670 of record CAYTNJ010000021.1, read on the forward strand.
TTCGTGGTCGATCATTTGTTGGCCAAAGTCCAAACGTTGCGCGGCAAGAAGGTGGGCATTCTCGGCATGGCGTTCAAGGCGAACATCGACGACACGCGTGATTCGCTCTCGTTTAAGCTGCGCAAACTCCTGCGCTTTCAGGGCGCCGAGGTGCTTTGCAGCGATGAGTTCGCGAAGGACGGGTCGTTCGTGCCCAAGGAGAACATTCTCGAAGAATGCGCAGTGATCATCGTTGGCGTTCCTCATGCCGCGTATAAGACGCTGAAGGTTCCCGCAAAAACGGTAGTGGTCGACTTGTGGGGCGTTCTTCCCGTCTGACATGAACATCCTGCTGCTCGCCGGCATCGTCCCGTTCCGCACCCATGGCGAACCCGGTGTCACCGCCGCGCACATTGTCACGCGGGCGCTTATCGATCAGCTTGGCGCTCTCGGGCACAAAGTCACGCTTCAATGCATTCTCCACCAGGCGCGTCCGGCCGGCGAGCTGAAGGATGCCGAGCGCAGGGAATTGGAGGATGCGAAGACGAAGGGTATCGGCGTGCTTCCGCCGCTGTTCCTCTCCGAACATTTCCGGCGCAAGCCCGAGCGCCTTCGCTCACTGAGGATGATCGGGAACACCAAGAAGGCTCTTGCCCATTTTTATCCCGGATTCTGCCTGCGGTCGATCATGCAGGATCGCCTGCGCGCAGGAGACTATGACGTGGTGGTGCCGGTGTGGTCGCCGCAGGGGGTGGCCGCCACGCACGGGTTGGATGTGCCTCGCGTCGCCTTTCACGGCGATATCGACTTTGAGCCGAGCCTGTGCCGTTTGGTGCTGGACCCCGCGTTGTTTCAAAACGAGCTGTCGCTGCTCAATCCCGTATCGGTCATGGCGTATCTCGATCGCCAGCTGCGCGTCCGGATGTTCCGCAAAGCCCATATGGCGCTGATGGCGAAGGTGGACGCGCTTGCCAACATCACCGCGCGCAATGCGGAGTTCTATGATCAGCACGGGCATCCCAAGTCGGTCTACACGCGGAACATCTGGGTGGATGGTGGCGCGCCCGCTGTGCGTGAAAGGAAGGAGGGCCCCATCAACATCATCGGGCACGTGGGATATTTGGATAAGACGGGCGGGACATATGGTCTGCGATTCTTATTGGAAGGCGTAGTGCCGGCATTGGAAAAAACGATGGCCGGCAAAGACTACGAAGTGCAGATCATCGGCGGCGGCGAGATGATGCCGGCATTGCGACCCCTGGCGAAGCATCCGAGGATTCGCCTGCGCGGGTTCGTGGAAGATCTGGAAGCCGAGTTGGCTCAGAGCGACGTGTTTTGCTTGTTTAACAACGTCGCTCCCTACAAGGCCGCCTACACGCGTCACTTGGTTGCCTGGTCCAACGGGCTTTGCATGGTGGCGCACGCCGATAGCAAGCTGGCCATTCCCGAGCTGGAGCATCGCCGCAACGTCCTGCTTGCCGACAACGCCGAGGACGCCGCGCGGTCCATCGCCGAGGCGGCAATGAACGCAGAGCTCAATCGGCAGATCCGTCTGGAAGGCCGAAAAACCTATGAAGAATGTTTCACGCCGGAAATCGTGGCCAAACGGCTGGAGGAGGTTTTGCAGTCCGTAGGTCGTTAACCCGTCTCCGGCTGGGGACTCCGCCGAGGTTGCGTGATATGATCGATCCATGATGCGCTTGCATCTTGTCACCCGACTCCGCCCTGTCGGGCTACGCCGGGCAGGCAGGCGGCATGCTATTATTTCTTGTCCATGAGCTCTTCGAAGATGCACCTTGTCACCGGCGGTCTCGGATTCATCGGCAGCGGGCTGGTGAAGGCGCTTGTCGCTCGCGGCGAGAAGGTGCGCAGTTTTGACAATTCTTCGAGAGGATCGCTGGAGAAGCTGGGCGATGCCGCTTCGTCTGTGGAGATCATCGAAGGCGATATCCGCGATCGGGTGAAGGTGCGCGAAGCGATGAAGGGAGTCGACTGCGTGTGGCACTTGGCGTTCGTGAACGGCACCGAATATTTCTACAAGTATCCGGCCTATGTGCTCGATGTGGGCGTGAAGGGGATGGTGAACGTGCTCGATGCGTCGTTGGCCGAAGGCGTGAAGGAGTTCATCCTGGCATCCAGTTCGGAGGCGTATCAAACGCCGCCCATGGTGCCGACTCCGGAAGATGTTCCGCTGATTGTTCCCGATGTCTTCAATCCCCGTTATTCGTACGGTGGAGGAAAGCTGATCAGCGAGTTGATGGCGGTGAATTACGGCCGGGACAAGTTCGAGCGCATGATGATCTTTCGTCCGCACAACGTGTATGGCCCGGCCATGGGATTCGAGCACGTGATCCCGCAGTTCATCGCTCGCTTGCGAGAACTCAAGGCGGCGGGCGCCTCGGATTTTCCGATACAGGGAGACGGGATGCAGACTCGCGCGTTCATTTACATACAGGATTTCGTGGAGGGACTCATGCGGATGGCGGAAAAGGGCGAACACCTGAACGTCTACCACGTCGGCACGATGGAGGAAGTGACGGTGCGCGATTTGGCGTTGGCGGTTGCCCGGTCCATGGGCATGCAGATCACCGTGGTGCCCGGAGAGGCTGCCGTGGGCGGCACGCTGCGCAGATGTCCCGACATCGCCAAGCTTCAGAGTCTGGGTTTTGCTCCGAAGTTTTCGCTGGAGGAAGGCCTGAAGCCGACCGTGGAGTGGTATGTGCACCATGAAGTTCCGTCCAAGCAGAGCCGACCGGAACCTACGTTGTATCTCGACTGATTTCTCCCTTTTCCATGGCCTATCAAGTACTCGAAAAAGACGGCGTGCGTTTCGCGGAAATCCTCTGGGCCGATACGCGCGTGGAGACCACCAAGTTCTACTCGCCGGAGTCCTCTTCGTTTCAGTTCGGCCTGCTCGCGCACCCGGCCGGATTCATCGAACCCGCCCATGAGCATTATCCGCAAGAGCGCATGATTCGCGACGTGCAGCAGATGTTCGTGGTGCAGCGCGGAACGGTCGAC
>CAYTNJ010000021.1:14679-15969 GCA_964439155.1 uncultured Candidatus Peribacteria bacterium
GCCGGACGGCAAGAGGTTCGAGACGGTCACGCTCAGCCCGGGCGATGCCATTCTGCTCATCCACGGCGCCCACGCCATTCGGGCGAATGAGGATTTTCAGTGCGTGAGCGTGAAACAAGGCCCCTTCCTCGGCGACAAACAAGATAAGAAGTTCATCGCCACGCAGGAGTAAGCGCCTACTTCACTCCGACCCACTTGGGCATGAAGTCCCCGTCCGTGATGCACTCCTTGAGATAGCGCATGTAGTGCTTCCAGGAGAATTTCGTGAACCAGTAAGGACTGAAGCATTTCCAGCCCCAGGGCAGGCAATAGTGTTCGTGGTAGGGGATGACGGAGAGCGGCAGCGACTGGAGTTTTTTGATTTGTGCGTCGTCCAAGGGCTTAAGGAAATACTCGCGCTTGGGCGTTCGTTCCTTGCCGCTCACTTTGTCATTCACCCGTACTTCGGGCCAGGGGATGAAGGCCAGCGTTGGTGCGGAAAGGGCATAGAGTTTGTAGCCCCAGTCGACCCATATGGCGCTGTTCTTGTTCTCCGTGCCGATGAACCGCCACTGTTTTTCCTTGAGGAGGGCCACTGGCATGATGCCGATATCCACGATGCCGTAGGGCTTGATATGCCAAGCTTTGGCTTCTTCATGCGGTTCCAATCGTTCGCGAAGCTGGCGGGCGATGATGCCCTTGAGAAAGAAGCAGTTCACCATCGCGGCGTTAGGTCTGGTTTTGAACACATGTTCCACGCGTGCCTCGAACTGCGGGTCTTTCCACATAAACTGCACGTCGTCCTGCAGAAAAAAGATGTGCGAGTAGTCGTGGGCGATCGCTTGGTCGACGGCTTTGTCCATGTTCGGGTACAGGCCGCCGTGCCCGTCGGTCGCTTGCCTGTCGCGTCGTATCACGGTGACGCGCGGTCTGGTTTTCACTTCTTCCAGATAGGCGATGACGCGGGGGTCGTCGCTGCCGTCGTCCACCACCAGCAAATCCGCATCCGGCCCGTAGGCCAGAAACGATTGGATGCTGTTATGCAGCAGGTGGTAGCGGTTGTAGCAGAAGAGGGCTGCGAGGAGGCGCATGGGATGATTATAGGGAGATAGGGGGTTGGGGGTAGGGGGTAGGAAAGGCGCGAATGTGGAATTTGGAATATAGAATCTCGAAATTCCAGATTCGACATTCGAAATTCGGCATCTGATATGCTTTATCCATGAAGCGTCTGCGCCGATTACAGGCTCTGCTTTCCTTTTGCGTCGCGCATCCGCGGATGGCCTCGCGCGGTCTTGCCAGCATTCTCGATGC
>CAYTNJ010000022.1:0-4530 GCA_964439155.1 uncultured Candidatus Peribacteria bacterium
CCAAGGACGGCAAGAAGTACTACGCCGCCGACTCTGCCCAAGGCAAGAAGATCAAGGCCGAGAAGCGTGTGCACTTCAAGACTGCCGAAGAGGCGGAGGCAGCGGGGTACGCCGCGTAAATCTCCATTGGATCAAAGAAAAGCCGGGGAATCACCTCTCCGGCTTTTTTGCATTAATATATTTTTATGACATAATATAAAAAGTAAAACACGACCGGTCATTCAATAAGAGGAGAAGCAATGATCATCGCCATCTTGCAGGACCCTACGACAAAGATGCTGCGCACCACGACGCTCTGGGCAACGAAGAAGAGTGAAGTGGAAGCGTCTATCGTAAAATTCCGTGAAGAAGCCGCGGAATGCGGATGTATCTACGTCGACTGTTGCCATGTCTGGAGAAGGCTGGCTAGCTACGACAAAGACAGGAAATATCAGCAAGGCTGCCTGCGGCTGCATAAGTCCATGGGCTCGAAATGGGATAACGCATGCGCTGAAGTACTGATGCATGGCTATCAAGCCAAGTCTCAAGGCACCATCTTGGAAGATCTCGACGGCTGGGACGAGATCAAAGATCATTGGCTGGATATCGCCCCACCGGAAAGCCTTACTGGCCTCATCCTGATGGCGATCTACGCCATGGGCTTGGCATGGGGAAGTGATTGACCACCCGGACCGCACTTGATGCTCTTGCATCGGGTGCGGTCCACACTTGAACCAAAAACCCTGTATCCTCTGCGCATGCAAGCATTCATCTTCGACTTCGACGGCGTGGTGGTGGACTCCGAGCGCCACTGGCCGCCGATTCTCACCGGCCTGCTTGCGGGTTGCATTCAGGGGTTTACCGAAGAGGAAGAGAAAAAACTGAAAGGCTTCAACATGCATAAAACCTACGAAGTACTGCGTGATCGCTTCGGCCTAAAGTGGACGGAAGAAGACTATGTGCGGCGCGTGGAAGAAGCGGTGAACGTGGTCTATACCGATCTGTGCGTACTGCTGCCCGGCATCCCGGAACTGTTGGAATCCTTGAAAAACGCGAACATGCCCATCGCCATAGCGTCTTCCTCGCAATATCGCTGGATCGACATAGCCATCGTCCGCCTCGGCATCAAAGACTATTTCCAGGAAATCGCCACCGCGGACGAAACGCCCGGCCGCGCCAAGCCCTTTCCTGATTTATATCTCCTGGCAGCCAAAAAACTGGGCGTCGACCCCGCGGCATGCGTGGCCATGGAAGACTCCTGCAACGGCGTCATCGCCGCCAAGGACGCCGGCATGTACTGCATTGGGCTACTCACGGAAATGAGCAAGGGGCAGGACTTGTCCCGTGCGGACATCGTAATCAATGATGTCCGCACGCTCGATGCGGAGAAGATTGCGAAGATGAGTGCACGTTAAGCCCGATCTTTCATCGTCTGTTGGCTCAAGAAATGCAGGTGCAAATAGAACACTTCCTGCCCGCCGCCCTTGCCCACATGGAACACCAACTTATAGCCATTGATCCCCTTTTCTTTCGCAAACGCCTGCGCTTTCAAAATAAGCAGCCCCGGCAGATGGGCGGTTTCGGGAGCAACATCTTCGATCGACGCGACGAACATCTTGGGAATAAACAGAATGTGCGTGGGAGCCTTCGGGTTGATGTCGCGAAAGGCGAGAACTTCGGCGTCTTCATACACGACATCCGCGGGTACTTCTTTGGCAATGATGCGATGGAAAATCGTGCGTTCTTCCATGGGAGAAATGCGGAAAGGAGCACAGGGAGCTAACCCCATGAAACAGCCGATAACTATTGATTTTTGGCTCAAAAAGGAGGATAATGGCACTATATGGCAGCCCTCTCACCCGAGACAGGCCTAAACCTCACGGAGGCCGTCCAAGCGAAGCCCGAGGTCGTCTTACAACCCGTAAGACTGCAGAATTTTTTGGCGGGCCTGGAGGATATCATCACGCCGAGTGAGAACGTGCAGGTACGCGCGGGAGAAAATCTTCCCGTCACCGGCGGCGCAAGCGGCGGACAAGCGGGTGCGACTGCGGGCCAAGCCGGCATGTCCCCGCGCGACCAAGCGATTGCGGCCATTCCCGTGCAAGCGGTAATGCAAAAGGAGATCGCCACGCACATCACCGAAGAAGTGAAGAAGCTGCGCAAAGAAGCCAAGATGGTTGCGCGCGTCACCCGAAAAGGCGGCGCCTATCAATTGAACACCCTCTACGCCCGCATCCACCGCCTAAACGCCTTGCTCTCAGAGCTCTTTGAAGCAGGCTTGGACGTAGTGAAGCGTCTGTACATCCGCATCTTCATCGACAAGCAGCCGATCCTTTAGGATCGCCTCGGCCCTTCGACGGGCTCAGGGTAAACTCCGTCCCCAAACGAAGCCGGGCTATTCGGTGTTTGTACAGGAGTTCTATTCCTCGTCTTTTTTATGATGATGCGGATGTTCCGCATGATGCTTTTGCTTGTGCCCATGCTCCGCGACGGACTGCATCAGCCAGTCAATGGTTTTATCGGCGATGGCCAGCGGTTTTACGACCATCGATTCCACGGCCTCGGACACGTTATCCACTCTCTTCATGGCTTTGCGCAGATCTACCACGATGAAGAGGATGTGATAAAGCACGATGATCAGCATCACGGCGACCAAGATATAGAGTACGCTCATGACGTCGGCGGAGGTCCAATCCATAAATCTCAAGGGGAAACCTGTATGCTCAAGCCTACGCAGACGACCCTTCATGCGCAATGCAATGGACCAGCTCTTGGCCTTACCGTCACGCCTTCTTGCGACGTGCGTCACGCTGTACCAGCGCACGCTCTCACCGGACCACGGGCCGCTGAGTCCCCTGTTCCCCTACGGCTACTGCCGCCACGAGCCGACATGTTCGGAGTACACGAAAGAAATGTTGCTGAAACGTGGGGCAATCGTCGGCACGTTTCTCGGCATTAAGCGAGTCCTCAGCTGCAATCCTTGGACGAAGATCTCCGATGAAAAATGGCGCAAGCTGGCGGAAAAACAGCGATAATCATTTGCGGACGAATCGTTCCTCCAATCTACGAATGCGGTCTTCGTGTTGGGAAACTTTATCCGCGATAGCGCCATGTAGAAAATCATGCCGAATGTTCTCGGCGACGACGTCGAAGTGGTGCTTAATTTCCTTTTTATCCTTCTCTCTTTCTTTTCTATCGTTCTCTCTATCCTTTTTCATCTCATCAATCTTCATCTCGTTGCGGACGAGGAATTCATAGATCAATCGCATATTCTCCTCTATCGAATCCAGTCTTTTAAATACGGGCACAAGTGCCTGATCTATATCGCCCTTGGTCGCCAGTGCTGACGAGTCGTTCGTCATAGGGAGCCACTATAAATCCGACCAAAGACCGGGGACAAGGATCTGGGATTGCATGTTTTTAGGATGATCGACTTTTGGGCTTCGGGAAGATGTCAAAATGGTTCTATGCAAACATAGAACATCATCGAATTTGTATGCTCTTCATAATCGCTTCTTCCATCTGCACACGTCCCGGGTCGAACGCTCCGCCGGAAGTGATGGTAAAGACAATCCAACGATCGTTGAATAACAGAGGGTTATACACGCCCGCATCACAGGCAAAGAAATCTTCTTTAAGGGTCTGGAGCGACGTGTACCGTAGCGCGTTCGGCAGCACAAAAACCGTGTAATACGACGTCATTCCCTCCCCATTTGCACCATCCATGGCGACGACATATTCGATACCCTGCTTATCGGCAAAAGCATCAGCGAATGTCTGATAGTATCCGGCGGGCCGCTTTGGCCCGCATGTCGACGCACTCTCGACCCAATAAGCCACGGCATCCATTCCCGGAAGAACTGTTTTGGTAATGGTCACGGGAAGATCGTCCGTAGAAAAAGAAATCGGCTCCTCTTCGAAACCAGTGACAGGCGTGCCCATCGCAGAATGCGATTCCTTCAATTGGAAAGAAGATTGATCGTTTTGCACACTCCGACATGCCGTCAAACACAGCGTGGAAGCGAGGAGTGCTGCGGCAAAACCTGAATAATTCATGACCACACTGTAATTACCCGCAAGAAAGAAGACAACGATATAAGGCTGTTCGGATTTATCGTCTGGAGCACGGGCAATGCTTGCAACATGACTAAAAAGATGTCGAACTGAATACCGGCCGAAGACTGCTAATCGACTATCCGCGTACGAACCGCTCCTCAAGCCTGCGAATACGATCATCATGCTGCGAAACTTTATCGGCCAAGGCGCCTTTCAACATATCGTGACGGATGCTCTCCGCGACGACGTCGAAATGCCGCTTTACTTCATCCTTCCATTTTACAACATCTTCCCTTACTTGCTTCAGTTCTTTCTCAACTATTTCGATACGAACCTCGTTACGCACAAGGAATTCCATGATGAGCTGCACATCTTGCTTGGTCGCCGGTGCGGTCGAGTCATTCGCCATGGGGAGCCACTATAAATCCGACCAAAGACCGGGGACAAGGATCTGGGATTGCATGATTTTCGGATGGTCGAGTTTTGCTCTTGGAG
>CAYTNJ010000022.1:4540-15619 GCA_964439155.1 uncultured Candidatus Peribacteria bacterium
AAAAATGGTTCTATGAGTGAATGGAACATCACCCAAGAGACGCCAAAAATGCTTCTGCGGTCCGCACATCTTCCGCATCAATTTCCCGACCGTCGACGACGCGATGAAGATGCGTTTTATAGGCAATAAAGGACTTCGGGTTCATCACGGGAGCGCGCATGCCAAGAACTTCAAGCTCAATGGCAGTCGTCGGATCGCTAGCGACTGCCACCCAGTGCTCTTCGCGTTTATCAAATACCTTCGCGCCTTGGGCACCGGAAATATCGATCGCCTGGCCGAAGTAATCAAGCGTCATAAGCTGCAAATCCCAATCGGCATCCTTGTAATGCTCAAGCGGATAAGGACAATGACCGGCAACGTCCTCGACGATATCCGGAATGCGCGCATCGGGAATATCGATATCGATATCATTGAGCGACCGCGGGGAACCATAAGCGATCGCAGCCAATCCTCCGCTGATCTGAAACGGAATGGCGTGCTTGCGAAGGATGTCGATAATCCAGACAAGCGCAGCCGAAGAGATTTCCGGAGTGATCATGAGAGTGAAGCAAGAAATTCCTCCGCCGTGGCGTAGTGCTCATGGAAAATCAGATACAAACTCTCGGCCTCCTTCTGCTCCCCTATCACGATGCAGGTTTTGCCGAGACCATACGCCACACCCGCCTCGATATGCGAAGATTTTCCGGCCGGCAAGACAAGAATGAATTTCTCGGCCGCACGTTCCGCTGCCATGTCCGTTTCGAAGATTTCGCGAACGCTTGGGTGGTTGCGCCAGTCAGGCAACTGCTCGAACTGGCTGATGGCCGCTTCCCCATCACCCTCGATGGAACCCACGTTTTTGATGCTGGCGGCAGATTCGACGAAACAATAAGCCGTTTTTCCCGCGGCACGGATACGACGAACGAGATCGAGGATCATCTCTTTGTTGCGGTAGCGCCCGGCGACGAAGTAGTCGTTCATGCGGGCACTGTGCCAGCGCCATCGACAAAGAAGCAACGACAAACGGTGGTGCCGCGCAGAAGAGAATATCTCCTGCGCGGCGCTGATCGCTCACGGTGAGCAATCGTTAGTTGCCCTCCCTGCTCCGTCGGTACTGCCCGAAGCGTTGCAATTCGGCTGCATCCGCCTCCCTCTTCTCCTTCTCCTTGAAGTCATGAAGGTCTCGGAGAAACTGCTGCCACTGGCGGTAGAGCGGAGAGCAGCGGACGACGTTCTTTTCCCGTTCGTTCTTGCAGCCAAATAGCAGGTTCTTGCAGTGATCCTCGGCGAGCCTGAGATCGACGAGCGTCTCCAGTTTGGCGAGGAACGATCCACGCTGGGCTTCGACCATCTCCAGTAGCGCCTTGCGGCGATCCGGCGTCGGCTCAGGATCTTCGCAAGCCATGCGGGACATACGTACGTCAGTATTGCCAAACATCGCAACTCCTCCCAAGTGAAAAAGGTCGGGCTCCGAGCTTTATAGCATGATTTTTCGCTTTCACAAGCGGTGAAAATCCCGAATGCACGACATCGTCATCCGCCAAAGAGCAACTTATACACCAATGACGTGACAGGATCGAAAGCGGGACCATACACGAGAATCGCCCCGAGCGAACCCACCAGCAAGAGCCCTAAAAAGCCGAGGATGGCGAGCACTATGGCAATGGGCGTATCCACGATGAAGGAGGCGATCCTGAGCAGCAGTGCCACGGGCCTTTCGAGAACTTTGGGTAACAACCCCAGAAAAGACGTATGGCGTGCCATCCACAGGAGCAAATAGCTGATTGCAAGTGCGGCATAAAGCCATGTGGTGACGGTAGCCAGCAGCGAATGCAGTTCCAGCACGTCGCGAAATTCATTTTCCTTGAACAACTCCTCTGCGCCCTCGCCCGTGCTGAGGGTAACGAAAGCGGCGAGCGTACCGACGACCACCAAAACCGCACGAAGCGGCATCCAGTAAGGAGCCTTGGTGAAGCGACGGATCACCTCGAGAGCGCTGTAAAGCGTCAGGAGAGCGATCGGGAAGTGAACGAAGAGGGGGTGGAGATCCATAAGGCACAGCGTAGCACTTTTCCCCTCAACATGTGCCGTACCGGCAGAGAAGCGTTAGGACATGTCGTTTTACGGAGCAATCATCCAGCAACTGCTGCGCGCTGCCTTCGGATATTCAAAAAAGAAAGAAAACTCAATGCCCCTCAGCATGCTTCTTAAAATTCTCCAGAATCGCCTGCCATCCCTGCTTCTGCATCTCCACGGGGTTCTCGGTTTCGGCGACGAAGGTTTCCGTGACATGAGTTGCGCCGTCGCGGTCTTCGAACGCAACGGAAACCGTCCGGTCGCCCATCGCGTATTCCAGAAGCTCCTGCGGCACGACCTTCGTGAACGTCACCTCAAAATCGAATCCGGCGCTGCCGTCTCTCGCTTCCATCCGCAAAACCATTTTCCCGCCTTCCCGCAAATCGACGGTGGAACGAGGCGTGTGCCAATCGTCGGAAGCGGCGTTCCACTGCATGATGCACTCGGGCGTCGTCCAGCAGTGCCACACTTTCTCGACGGGCGCCTGTACGGTGGTTTCGACGGTGATGAGGGGGTTTTCGGGCATGAGGATCAAAGGAAAAGGGCTTCGATGATATCCAGTTCTCTTTTTGCCTGCCAACATAAAGGACAGTATGTTTCTTGCATGAAGCAGAAGGCAAACGGCTTCGGCATAGCAATGGGCATAGCGCTGGGCGTCGCATTCGGCGCCGCACTGGAAAACGTAGGATTGGGTATCGCCTTGGGAGTGGCTTTTGGTGCCGCTTTTGAGGCGGCGTATCAAAGGTCTGATAGGTAGGTAAGGGCTCTTTATGGGAGATTATCCGGGACTGAATCCATCTTCGTTAAAAAATATTCTTTGAGCTTTCTTCTTCCGGCTCCACTTTTCCAATAGAGCTCTCTGCGTTTTGCTTCTTTTGCCGTATCAAATGTTTCTGTAAAAAGCAGTTTTAGCGGCCTGCGATGTTTTGTGGCTAGAGATTTGCCCGCATTGTGCTCCTGCATTCTGCGTTCGATTTTTTCGGTATAACCGACATAGGTTTTGGCGTCTTTTAAGCTCTGAAGAACGTAAACGTGATACATAAGTGAAAATATGAGTAACGCACCGTAGGTGAATTATTCATGCAAAAATAGAGCGGGCCGCCCTTCGGGGCGAGCCTCGCTCCAAATTTGTGAAACAAATGAAGAACGTAAACGTGATACATAAGTAAAATATGAGTAACGCACCGTAGGTGAATTATTCATGCAAAGATAGAGCGGGCCGCCCTTCGGGGCGAGCCTCGCTCCAAATTTGTGAAACAAATGAAGAACGTAAACGTGATACATAAGTAAAATATGAGTAACGCACCGTAGGTGAATTATTCATGCAAAGATAGAGCGGGCCGCCCTTCGGGGCGAGCCTCGCTCCAAATTTGTGAAACAAATTTGGAGCGGGTAGCGGGAATCGAACCCGCGTCCTCAGCTTGGAAGGCTGATGTACTACCATTGTACGATACCCGCAGTAAGACCAGGGCTATGGTAAAGCAAAAAGGGCGGAAGCAACAGATGCTTCAAATCGCCTCAATCCTCCGATTCGGCCTCTTCCTCCGCATCCGCCCCTACCTCATCTTCCGTCTCCTCCTCCTCTTCGTCCGCCGCCACCGGCGGGACGAAACGCACAATTTCCTGCATGGCGATATGGCGCTCGCGGCTGAGCAAATCTTGCAAATACAGCTGAATGGAAACTGCATGGAAAGCTTCCCCACCCTGGACGAATTGCCCGACGTCTTGCCCGAACTGTTTCATCAAGCGGACGATGTCGTGCTGCGTGGCGGATAAAGGCAAGGCAAGGATCTCCTCCTCCAATGAGGCAATCGCCCGCCACAATTCCTTTGGAAGCTCGGGGCGAGATTTCAGATAAGACTGCACGCTCGACACCAATTCGTGTTTCAGAAGAGGACGCTCCTCCGGCAAGGACGCATCCTGCAAACGGAGCTGGAGTTCGACGCGGGTTTTAGCGATTTGTTCACGATCGACGACTGCAGACAAAGCCTCCTTCCGGCGATGGCGAGGTTTACGATCTTGCTGTGCCTCCCGTTGCAAAGCCTGCAGCATGGCGGCCTCGGCGGAAGTGCTTGCAAAGAAAGGGTTGAGCGGATGTACGGATGCAGATGGAACCACGAAGTCCGGTTCCGGCAGGGGTTCGGAGGCAACAACGGCTGCATGATTAGTCATAGGAACCACCGTGGCTGCAGAGTCACAATACTCTTTCATAAGTTTATGAGCCGCAGCACGGACTTCGGCGCTCTTGGAACTGCAACACAACCCAGAGACCAAATCGGCAGCCCTGAGGTGTTCCCCCTTGGCCGCACGTTGCGCCGCAAGCGCGAATATCTCTAGCTCCTCGGATGTGGGCTGGTGATCCATACTCCGAGTATACCAAAAAGAAATTCGCATAAAGAAAACCCGCCTGTTCTATTCCCTAATGGAACATACCCCGTGCTCTACCTTATGCGCAAAAACCGCATCGCCTAGTTTCCTCCCGAATCCCGCCCTCTTTTTCCCGGCAACGGGCACACTACAGTGGACCCATGACCACCACCTCCCCCACCGTTCCCGATTTTCCTTCACTGCTCGAACAGCGCTTCGGCTTTACGCACTTTCGCCCGCTGCAGGAAGACATTGTCAAGCACGTGCTCGCCGGGCACGACTGCCTCGCGGTAATGCCGACTGGCGGCGGCAAGTCGCTGTGCTTTCAATTGCCGGCGCTCTGCCTCGAAGGCGTCACACTCGTGATCTCCCCTTTAATCGCCCTCATGAAAGACCAAGTCGACGGCCTGCGGGCAGACGGGGTGGCGGCCGCGTTTCTCAATAGCACCCAAGATCCCATGGAGCAGGAAGCCGTGAAAGCGGCCGTGCGGGCGAAGAAGATCAAGCTGCTCTACGTGGCACCCGAGCGGTTGGCCTCGCAGGGCTTTCTCTCGTATCTCTCCACCATCATGGTCAGCCTCATCGCCATCGACGAGGCCCACTGCATCTCGGAGTGGGGGCATGAGTTTCGCCCCGAATACCGCTCCATCGCTAAATTGCACGAAGCGATTCCCCGCGTGCCGTGGATCGCGCTTACGGCAACCGCCACGCCCCAAGTGCGCGAAGATATTCGTCAGCAACTCAAGCTGCCCGGTGCAAGGCTCTTCCTCTCCAGCTTTAACCGGACGAACCTGACGTACCACGTGTATCCCAAAGCACGAACGTTCGAACGCCTGCTCGTGGCACTCAAGGCAGAAGGCAAGTTGCCCGCGATCGTGTACTGCTTTTCCCGCAAAGATACCGAAGCGCTGGCCGCCGACCTGCGGAGAGAAGGATTTTCGTGCCTCCCCTACCACGCCGGACTGGAACCGAGCGTGCGGCGAGCAACGCAGGAAACCTTCATGCGCGACGAAGTGGACATCATCACCGCCACCGTCGCCTTCGGCATGGGCATCGACAAACCGAACGTGCGCACGGTGGTACACATGGATTTGCCGAAGAACATCGAGGGCTACTACCAAGAAACGGGCCGAGCAGGCAGAGACGGCCAGCCGAGCGATTGCCTCCTGTTTTACTCCTACGCCGACAAGATGAAGCAGGACTACTTCATCGAGCAAATGGACAGCCCCGAGCAACGCGAGATCGCAAAAGAGCAGCTAAGGAAAGTACTCAAATACGGAGAGCTCGCGACCTGTAGGCGCGCATACTTGCTCCGACATTTCGGGGAAAAGTACGACCTGCCCTCCTGCGGCGCCTGCGACCGCTGCCTCATCAGGCGCGACACCTTCGACGCGTCGGGCATCGCGAAAAAAATCCTCTCGGCCGTGATCGCCACGGGAGAGCGATTCGGCATATTTCACATAAGCGCCGTGCTCCTCGGCAAAAACCTGGAGCGCATCCGCATCGCGGGGCACGACGAACTTTCCGCGTACGGCAGCGTGAAAGACTACGACGATCAACAGCTGCGCGAGATCATGCAGGCGCTACTCGAAAAGCACCTGCTCACCAAAGCCATCGGCCCGTACCCCATTCTCTCCGTCACCCCCGTCGGACACGATTTTTTGCGTAGCGGCGCCAGCCTGCAATTGCCCAAGCCCGAGGAAACCGTAACCGTCGCCGAGCGCAAAAAGCCCGTGGCGGATCTCGTCTTCGACTCTCCCCTCTTCGAAGATCTGCGCAAACTGCGCCTCTCGATCGCCAAGGAACAGAGCATGGCGGCGTTCATCGTGTTCAGCGACCGCACGCTCAAGGAGATGGCGGCTTACGTACCGCAGTCGCTGAAGACCTTGCAGCACATCCACGGCATATCCGAGCGCAAAGCGGAATTGTACGGTGAGAAATTCCTGGGAGTGATTCGCAATCACGCGAAAGCGCGGAGCTTGCAGGAACAACCCGTACCCGAGCGCGCTTCGCGGCGCAGGCGGGAAGCCGCTGCAAGAGAACGGGAAAACTTTTGAATCGCGCCGGGCGGCGTCTGCTATCATCGCCCCATGCACACACCCCGCTTCTTCCTGCAGGCCGTCCTCTGCTCCGCGTTGCTGCTTCCGTCTCTCGCGGCGGCCAAGGCGACGCCCATCATCACTTCTTCGTTCGCCTTCGAGGGATTCTCCTTCGCCTACCCAGAAACCTGGAAACCCGCTTCGCTCGAGAACGAGATCGCGGCGCTGCGCAATTGGGATGGTCCGAGCGGGGCAAAGTTGGAAATCATGGCTTATATAGCCAAAAGACCGACCACGCTGCGCAAGTATTTGGTGGAGCACGATACGAATACCTTCAAAAGCTGTGACGGCAAGCCCGCAGCCACGGTAAAGCAGCGCCTCGCCATCGGCGTAAACGGCTTCAACGGCACCATGCGCCTGGAAGACAGCTGCGTGGTGGACCGCGAATTTTTGGTCACGTACATAGCGCTCGGCAAGAATATCGTGGAGTTCACCACTTGGAACGACAAGCGCGACACCATCACGGAAAAAGACATCGCGCTGCATAAAGAACTCATTCGCGGGTTGCGACTTCTCAAGACCAAATGATAGGTGAAAACACCCAGGCTCCCGATTTTTCGCTCCCCGACCAGCACGGCACGGTGCACAGCCTCAAAGACATGCGCGGCAAATGGGTGCTGCTCTATTTTTACCCGAAGGACGATACCCCCGGCTGCACCAAAGAAGCGTGCACTCTGGAAAAAACGAGTAATCGGTATGCCGCCAAAAGCTGCATCGTGCTCGGAGTGAGCGCCGACTCGGTGGAAAGCCACGCGAAGTTCGCCAAGAAGCACAAGATCGGCTTCAAGCTGCTCGCGGATACCGATAAAACCGTCATCAACGCTTACGGTGTATGGCAGGAGAAAAGCTTCATGGGCAAAAAGTACAAAGGCATCGTGCGCATGTCGTTCCTCATCGACCCCGAAGGAAAAGTACGGAAGATCTACCCCAAAGTCTCGCCGGAGGAGCACGCGTTTGAAGTGTTGGCGGATATCGAGGAATTGCAAAAGCAAAAGAAATGATATTGAATACCCGCACTTTTCACCCCAATACCATGCGTTTTGCCTCCGTCGTCCTCGTTTCCGGTCTCCTTCTCGCTTCTTGCGCGCCGGCTCAAAATGGTTCGGACGCGACTACCGCCGAAACCGAAACCGTCACCGCACGCTGGAAGATGCAACCCGATACCGTGCGCTCCACGGAGCAAACCCCCTACACGACGCTCTCCCTCGTGATCGATCGCGCGGACGGCACCATCAACGACGTCGCGCTCGGCTCGTTCATGGGTTCCGGCTCGGTCATCGGCATGGACAGCGCCTGGGAAATTCCCAAAGATTCCAAATCAGCCGTGATGTTCTGGATGGCCGGCGGCGGCGACCAGGTGGCGCTGATGCAGGAAGGAACGACCTTGATCGTGAATACCCGCACCGTCGACGAAGAATCCGGCATGGGCGAATGGAAGGAGCTCAAGCGCATCGCGCTCCCGGATGGAACGCGGGTGAACGTGCAATAGGAATTTCCACCTCCCACCCTTGCCGGGCGGAAAATGGAGAGTAGCTTCTCCGAGTCTTCTTAATCCCGCACGCATCATGTCCAAACCCTCATCTTCCGCTCGCCGGGGCTCTTCCCGTGCCGGCCTTTCTTCGCAAGTACTGGGCAATCTACAGTCAGGCATCACGGTCGCGCTGGTCAATATTCCACTCTCCATCTCCCTTGCGGTCGCCGCGAACGCGACTCCACTCATGGGCATCATCACGGCGGTGTGGGCGGGACTCGCTGCAACGGCATTCGGCGGGAGTAAATTCAACATCGTGGGTCCCACGGGCGCGCTCTCCGGAGTGCTGGCCGCCTACGCCATCACGCATGGGATGGAAACGCTCCCCATGCTGGCGGTGGCCACAGGCATTCTCACGCTGGTCGCGTTCGCCCTCAAATGGGACAAGTACATCGTCTTCATCCCCGCGAGCGTGGTGCACGGGTTCACGCTCGGCGTCGCCTTCATCATCGCCCTCAACCAGTTGAACTTCGCGCTCGGCCTTTCAGGCTTGCCCACACATGAAACCTTCATCGCCAACGTGATCGAAACGCTGCGACACGCCTCCCTCGCCAACCCAGCGGCGGCGGGGGTGTTCCTGGCAGGGTTGGCCTTTCTGCTCCTCTGGAACCGCATCGTCCCCCGGTTTCCGGGCGCGATCATCCTGGCCCCGATCGGCATCGTGCTCGGCACGCTGAGCGCGCGCGGGACGCTGCCCCTCGCATTGCAGACGCTCTCCACCCGCTTCGGGGATTTCCATGCGACCCTCTTTCAATGGCCGACCTTCACCTTTGGCGCCATCGACCGGCCGTTCGTCTCGACCGCGATTACGGTGACCGTGATCGCCATCTTAGAAACGCTCATCTCCGCCAAAATCGCAGACGGTATGACGCACACCAAGTTCGACAAGCGCAAAGAGGTGTTTGGCCTGGGTCTCGCCAACATCGCCTCGGGCCTGACTGGAGGCATCCCGGCCACAGCGGCCCTTGCGCGCACCGCGCTCAACGTGAAGAGCGGGGCCACGAGCAAGATGTCCGCTGGCTTGAACTGTCTCGTCACCGGGCTCATTTCTCTCGTCTTCCTGCAGCAATTCAAATTCCTTCCATTGGCGGTGGTGGCTGCCATCCTGGTATTTACCGCCTATCGCATGGTTCAGGGCGAGCACTTCGCTCACCTGTACCGGCACGACAAAGCCGCCTTCTGGCTCTCGATGATCGTGGCGGCGGTGACGGTGATCTACGATCCCATCATTGGCATTCTGCTCGGTGCCAGCGTGGCGCTGCTGCTCTTCGTACGCAAACTTTCCAAGGGGCAGGCAGAAATCTTCGTGAATAAGAAGGGCAAAGTGGTGTCGCGACTCACCTTCGCCTTATTCCACAGGCACGATGATCACGGGGACGTGCTCGTGTACCGCTTCGCGGGACCACTGACCTACGTGAATTCCCTCGCGCACCTCGAAGCCATTCAACGCATCAAGGGGCCACACTCGGTCATTCTCGCGCTGCGAAATTTGTTCTACATCGACGTAGACGGACTCGACTCTTTCGGAGAGATGGTTGAGACTTTGGAAGACAAAGGCATGCGTGTGGCATTCAGCGGAGTCAATGATCTGATCCTTCCGATCCTCAAGCATTCTCCGGCTTATCTGCGCAAGAAAAAACAGAATCTGCTCTTCGTGAGCACTTCGGATGCGGTGAAAAGATTGGAAAAGAAGTTGGGGAAATAAGGTCTTTCTCGTATGTTCTTTCTTATGAAGCATCACTCCGAACGCACGCTCTCCATCTGGATGGACACCGCCAAACGCCCGGCCTTCCCGGCGCTTGCGAAGAGTGAGCAAACGGACATCTGCATCGTCGGCGCCGGCATCGCCGGACTGACCACCGCTTATTTACTGGCGAAAGCCGGCAAGAACGTTGTCGTACTGGAGAAGGAGATGATCCTCGGCGGCGAAACCGAACACACTACCGCCCACGTGTCGTACGTCACCGACGACCGTTTCGCCAAGATGGAAAAATTGCTGGGGCTGGAGAAAGCGAAAATCGCCGTGGATAGCCACTTCGCGGCCATCGCCTGCATAGAGAGAATCGTGAAGGAAGAGAAGATCGACTGCGACTTCGAGCGCTTGGACGGCTACCTGTTCGTGCCGCCCGGCCAATCGACGAAAATCATCGACGATGAACTAGCCGCCGCCAAACGCATGGGATACAAGGACATCGAAAAAACGGCATCGGTGAAGCTGGGGAGTAAAGATGTGGGGCCCGCGCTGCGTTGCCCGGATCAAGCGCAGTTTCATCCCCTCAAGTACTGCATCGCGCTCGCCGAGTGTATCAAGGCGATGGGCGGCCAAATCTACACGCAAACGCGAGTGACGAACGTGAAAGGCGGCAAAGACGCACACGTCGAAACGGAGAACGGACTGACCGTGAAGGCCAAAAACATCGTGGTCGCCACCATGGCCCCCATCAACGACAGTCCCCTTATTTTCTCGAAGCAAAGCCCGTACCGCAGTTATGTGATCTGCGTGAAAGTGCCGAAGGGCTCAGTGAAAAACGCGCTCTTCTGGGATACCGAGGACCCGTACCACTACGTGCGTCTGCACGGCGACGACTATTTGATCGTGGGCGGCGAAGACCATAAGACGGCACACGCGAACGACGCCGAAAAGCGGTTCAAGACGCTTGAAAGCTGGACGCACGAGCGCGTGCCCAACATGGGCGAGGTAGTGTACCGCTGGTCGGGCCAGGTGTGCGAAACCGTCGACCGCCTCGCGATGATCGGCCGCAACCCGCTTGATCACGATAACGTGTTCATCGCCACGGGCGACTCTGGCCTTGGCATGACCCACGGCACCATCGCCGGCATGTTGCTTACGGATTTGATCTTGGGCTACAAGAAAAACCCCTGGGAAAACTCTACTCGCCAAGTCGTTTTCGGCAGAAGACGGCCAAAAATATCGCGGAGGAAAATGCCGATAACAACGCGTGCTTCTTCGGCGATCGCAAGAAAAAAAGCGAACAGAAAAACCAAAAGGACAACAAGCCCCCACCA
>CAYTNJ010000023.1:0-3372 GCA_964439155.1 uncultured Candidatus Peribacteria bacterium
TAAGACACACAAAACTACACGAACTGAAACAAAACTATGCTATTTGAGCGATGCGCCGGGTTGGGTACTCTTTCTCCTATGGAAAGTTTTAGCGCGTATTACAGCAACGGGGTCGCGAAGGATTTGCAGAAATCGAAAGATAAGGAAGTCCTGAAAATGAACGGGAGAATCATCCGAGAGAGATTGGAGGCAAACTGGTCGCAATTGGAACAAGCAAAAATGCTTGATGGCCTAATAGTGCACAGTCGTCAGGTATTCACCGGAATGTTTTATGTGTCGGGTCGCCCGGAAAAGATCACTCAATTGAAAACTTTCCTCGAAGAAAAAAACTTGGGAACGGTCATCATGAAAGACGATATGTCCATCGTTGCGCAGTAGAGGACAACCAAACGCAGTCTATCGGATGGTGCGAAGTGGAGTTCTTGTTTGTATGGCGGAGAGGGAGGCCGTCTCCGCTTCGCTACGCCGAGCCCGGGCAGTGATTGTTTGGAGAAGCCAACCTCGGCGAAGTGCCCCTTGGGCACGTAGACGGGTGGCGGAGAGGGAGGGATTCGAACCCTCGAGGCCCTTGCGGACCTACACGCTTTCCAAGCGTGCGCACTAGGCCACTATGCGACCTCTCCGTGCGGAAGCGCGGCCATAATACAAGATTTCCGGCAAGGCTCAATGAAATGGGCAAATCGGCGTTTTACCCGGTGGCCGCGGGTTTGAAACCCGCGCTGACGTGTATTTAGACACCTTTCCGTTCTCCCGCTACTCTAGGCCCATGAAAATCTCGCTCGCTTGGCTCGGCGACTTCGTGGAGTGGACCGAAACCGATCCCTTAAAGATCGCAGATCGGCTGACCCTTTCGACGGCGGAGATCGAACAGACGGAAATCCAGGGCGGATTGCTCGAGCACTGCTGCGTCGGCGAAATCCTGACCATCACCAAGCACCCCAAGGCCGACCGCTTAAGTTTGGTCGACGTGAAAACCGATAAGGGAACCCTGCGCGTGGTGTGCGGCGGATCGAATCTCCAAGTGAGCCAGCTGGTCGCCTTCGCCCACGTGGGCGCCACGGTGAAGTGGCACGGCGAAGACATGATGACGCTTTCACCCGTGAAAATCCGCGGCGAAGAAAGCCACGGCATGATCTGCGCGGCTTCGGAACTGGGCATAGAGTCGCTGTTCCCGCCCAAAAAAGAAGATGGCGAAGCGCCCATCGTGGATCTTTCTCGCTCGTCCAAAAAGCTCAACGTCGGCGAAAGCCTGCGAGAAGCCCTTGGCCTCACCGACGTCACCTTCCACATCTCGAACACCGCCCTCACGCAGCGACCGGACTTATTCTCCCACGTCGGCTTCGCGCGCGAATGCGTGGCGATCGGGCTTGGCACCTGGAAAAAGAAACCGAGCTATCCGCTCCCGGAGTTCGCGAAGGACAAGCTGCCCTTCGGCATCAAGAATGACATCGAAGAACTCATCCCCCGCTACTGCTCCTGCCTCATCGCCGTCGACTCCATTGGAGAAACGCCGGACTGGATGAAGAAACGCTTGGAAGCGACTGGCTGGCGTTCGGTCAGCCTGCCCGTGGACATCACCAACTATGTGACCACGGAAGTAGGCATGCCGCTGCACTGCTTCGACGCCGACGACATCAAGGGCGATATATCCATGCGTCTCTCCAAGAAAGGCGAAACGATCGTCACGCTCGATGAAGTGGAACGCAAACTGCCGGAGGGTGCGATTGTGCTGAGCGATAAAGAAGGCATCTTCGATTTACTTGGCATCATGGGCGGTCTTCGCAGCTCGACGAAAGACGAGAGTAAGCATCTCTTCCTGCACGCCGCGACCGTGGACCCCATCAGCATTCGCAAGGCAATCATCGCCACAGGCCACAGGACGGACGCGTCGACCGTGTACGAAAAAGGCATCCCCCGCATCGTCGCGGAACAGGGCTTCGCCCGCGCGCTTCAGCTCTTCTTGGAACTCTGCCCGGGCGCAAAGGTCGTGTCCAAAATGGATAGCTGGGGCGACAACGGCAAGATGCCCGCCATCAAGATTTCGGCGAGCAGAGTGGCAAGCATGCTCGGCACTTCCATCGACGCAAAAACCATCACGCGCATCCTCGAGGATTTGGAGTGTGAAGTGAAAGCGAAAGGCGACGACCTCACGGTGACGCCTCCGCTCCACCGCTCCCGCGACCTACACGGCCCGCACGATTTGGTGGAGGAAATCGGTCGCGTGCACGGCTACGAACACCTGCAGCCCACCATGCCCACCGCCGAAGTGCGCGTGCCGAAGCGCCAACAAGATCTTCACCTTCTACGTGAATCCCTCAGGGGGGACGGCTTCGTCGAAATCCTCCCGCTCTCGCTCATCGGCCCCGATTTGCTGCGCATGAGCGGCATGGGCGACCTGCCGACGGTCTCACTCGAAAACCCGATCGGCGAAACATTCTCCATCCTGCAACCTTCCACGCTGCCTTCGCTGTTGGAACACGCCGGCCGCAACATGCTGCTCGCCGGAAGCACCCTCAAAACCTTCCACTGGGGCCATGTCTTCTCGCCCAAGAGTGCAGACGAAAAAGTGGAGATGGGATTGCTGTACGCCGGCAGGGAGAAGACGAAACTGCTCGACGAGCCTGTGCTTAAACTGAAGCAAGCGGTGAGCGATGCCGCTGAAATGCTCAAGCGCCCGCTCACCGTAGAAGCCCAAGACTCCGCCCCCGCCTGGGCCCACCCCGGCCGCTACGGACACATCCTCTGGAACGGAGAAGCCGTCGGTGAAATCGGCGAAGTCCACCCGGAAGTCGCTACCCGCTTCGGCCTGCCCGCGCGCGCTGCCGCCGCGTTGCTCGATCTCTCGGTACTCCTCAAAGGCGAACTGCCGCACAGCGTAGCCAAGCCGCTCCCGCACTTCCCGTCAGTCACCTACGACTGGACCTTCACACGCTCGCAGAAAGATCCCATCGGCAAACTGCTTGATACCCTCCAAGCCGCGGACCCGCTCATCGAAAGCGTCGTCATCCACGACCTCTTCGCCAAGGGCACGGACTACAATGTCACGCTCCGCTGCACCTACCGCGCAAGCGATCGCACGCTGACGGAACAGGAAGCCAAGGCGGCGCATGAGAAAGTGATGGCGAAGGCGAAATGAGCTCCATCGTAACCAAGACCGGCGACGACGGCTTAACCGGCCTCTACGGAGCCAAGCGCGTGTCCAAGGCCTCCAGCCGCATGCACGCCATCGGCACCGTGGATGAACTCAACGCCGTCATGGGCATGGTCATCGCACAGGGCACGATCCCCGAACCTATTTTGAGCAAATGCGACCGCATCCAGCAGCTCCTCTTTCGCGCCGGCAGCGATTTGGCCACGCCGCTTTCGAGCGAA
>CAYTNJ010000023.1:3382-11422 GCA_964439155.1 uncultured Candidatus Peribacteria bacterium
GAAGCCCAGGTGCCGCGGATGGAAGAAAGCCACGTAAAAGAGATCGAAAGCTGGATCGAGCGAATGGAGCCCAGATTACCCCCTCTCACCGCCTTCATCCTCCCCAGTGGCAGCCAAACAGGGAGCGCCATACACCTGGCCAGGGCCGTCGCCCGCCGCGCCGAACGCTGGATCGTGGACCTAAGCCAAAGCGAAGACCTCAATCCCCAGCTGCGAATCTACCTAAACCGCCTCAGCGACTATCTCTTCCTCCTAGCCAGAGCAGCCAATAGGGCAGAAGGAAGCGAGGAACGTGAAGTAAAGTACACATAATCTCCCTGCGCACCATTCGCTTTAAGTGGGGCTTGCCCCGCGAAGCTCCCGCAGGAGCGTAGTGGGGTAAGATCGCCTTGACTCATCCCTACGCTATTCTGTAGCCTCGCTCGGCTGTATTTCGCTTCCTTTTTGCTGACGTGCTCGGAAAACTCAAATGGCGCCGGCGTCTCCGGAAACACGGTTTCCTCAGCCGGTCCAAGACCATGAACGGCAAGAAAGTGCTTAGCCGCCGCAGGGCGACTGGCAGAAAGCGTCTGACGGTGCAAAAAAAGAAGAACAAGGTACGATAACACCACTTTCATGGTTCGGTACCTGCACACGCTCTCGGCCGTTCTGTTCTACGTGCTGGCGGGGAGCATGTTTTTGGCCTACGTATTGGCGCATAACGACATTTGGCAGCCCCAGGCGACGCTCTGGATGAACGTGGGGGATTTGCCGCTGCTGCTCACGAGCATCCTCTACGGCGGCACCAGCGTGTACTTAAGCCTCAAAGACGACACGGCGCCCTCCCCGATTCTCGGGACTTTGATTGCGCTGCCCCTGCTCGTCGTGTTTGGCTTCTTCGTCATCCTCAACTTTTGGACCTTATTCGCTTCGTAAATCTCCCCTTATGTATTCCGTCACCCGCCTCAGCTCCAATCTCCCCGTTTTGATCGCCCCCGTCGAGGGCACGGCCTCCGTCACGGTCCTCGTGTTCGCAGGAGCCGGCTCGCGCTACGAAAAAAACGATGAGCGCGGCATCAGCCACTTTTTGGAGCACATGTTCTTCAAGGGCGGCAAAAAGTTTCGCAACACGCAGGAAGTAAGCGCGGCCATCGACGGCGTCGGCGGCGATTTCAACGCCTTCACCGGCAAGGAGTATGCGGGCTACTACGTGAAAGTATCGGCGGAGCATACGGAGCTCGCCTGCGACGTGCTTAGCGACATGCTCAAAAACGCCACCTTCCCGCCGGAAGAAATCGACAAGGAACGCGGCGTAATCATGGAGGAAGAACGCATGTACCAAGACACCCCCATGTACCGCGCGGGCTGGGATTTCGAGGAACTCCTCTTCGGCGATCACCCGCTCGGCTGGGACACGATCGGCACCGAGAAAGTGATCAAATCCGTCACTCAGGCCGATTTCCAAAGGCACAAGGACGCGCTCTACGTGCCCAATAATTTAGTCATCACCTTCGCCGGCAAAGTGGCCGAGGCAGGCGCCATGGAAATGGCCACGCACTTTTTCGGCGACATGGGCGGCACGAGCGAGCGCCAGCAATTTGCACCGCTCAAGGAGTACGGCAAAAAGAAAATCTGGCTGCGCACGAAAAACACCGAGCAAGCCCACCTGGTACTCGGCATGCCGGCCATCCCCTCCACCGACCCCGACCACTTCGCGCTCAAGCTGCTCTCGGTGATCCTGGGCGGCAACATGAGCTCGCGCATGTTCCTGCGCATCCGCGAGGCGCGCGGCCTTTGCTACTACATCTCCACCGACACCGATAACTACTTGGACGCCGGCGCCATCTCCACCCGCGCGGGCGTGGACCAATCGCGCTTGGAAGAAGCGATCGAAGCCATCAAGGCCGAGTATCTGCTCTGCGCCAAGGGCGGCGTGGAGCCCCAAGAACTCGTGCGCGCGAAGGATTACCTGAAAGGCAAAATCACCCTCAACCTGGAAGACAGCGAGGAGCTTGCCCACTACTACGGCAAGCAGCAGCTGCTCTATCCGGCCGTGCGCGACTTGCCCGCCTACTTCGCCGAAATCGACCGCGTGACCAAAGACCAAGTGGACGCCTTGGCCCTGCGCCTCCTCAAGCAAGACGAAATGCGCTTGGTCGTGATCGGCCGCGAGGAAAACCAAGGCAAATTCGAATCGATGCTGGCGAGATAGGAAGAGGTTTTTGTCAGACGCCCCGGCACCCGCCGTCAGCTAGAGCATGAAGATCTACATCATGTCCTACATCGATCGGGGGGACGATAAGGAGGAAGTCCCGACGCCGGGAGGAGACCGCGTGGGCAACGACCCCAATGCGGGGGAGCGCGACTCCTCCTTCGGGTCAAACCTGCAACCCGCGGGGAATGAAACGAGGCATTGAGCGCTTCAACAGGCTCAGGGTGACACAATGAGATTTTTCCATCGTCAAGGGGACCTTTGTAACGAACAACATTAGTGTTCGTCTTTAGTGGTGTATCCCCACCACGTTCATGCGCCTCTTTTTCGCCCTCGCAGCCATCACCGGCCTCGCAGCCATCACCTCCCCCTTCGTGTTTGCGCAGGAGCAGACGGAGCAACCCGCTCCCCAGAAAACGACCGCGGAGCAGAGCTGCAGGGGAACGTTTGGAGAGTACAGAGTCCACTGTCTTGAAGGTTTGCAGGAGTGGAAGGGCTGAACGAGCTTTTTAGCTTCTTAGCTGGTTAGCTTGTTAGGAAAAAAATTTAAAAAGCTAAGAAGCTAAGAAGCTACGCCCCGATCTGCATAAGCGCCTTCTTCGCCGCCCCGTTGTTGGGATCGATGTTGAGCACCGCCCGAAACTGCGCGACGGCTTTGTCTTTCTCGCCTGAATTAAACAGGAGCACGCCGTAATTCAGCCTTGCCGCGATGTTCTTGGGATCGATGGAAATGGCGTTCGCATAAGAGTGCATCGCCTCTTCCGTCTGCCCCGCTTGGGCGTAGAGCACGCCTAAGTTGTAATGCCCGTCGGCGAAGTAGGGATTGGTTTCGAGCGCCTGCAAATACGCGGCGATGGCTTTGGCTCTGTCACCTTTGCGCAGGTACAGCGACCCCAAGTTCACTCTCGCTTCCTCATAGTGCGGGTCGATCTCGAGCGCACGCAGGTACTCGGCTTCGGCCTCGTCCAATTCGCCGGCGACTAAGTGCACGATGCCCAAACCGAAATGGGCTTCTTTGCTTTGCTCGTTGCTGGCAAGAGCCTTGTCGTACTCGGCCTTGGCTTCATCGATGCGCCCGAGCGCGCGGTAGACGGCGCCCAGGTTTGCGTAGGTGCGCGAGTGCGGCTGCAGGGCCAGGGCTTGCTTGAAGGACTCTATGGCCAAGTCGTACTCCCCTTTGCGACGATAAGCGTTGCCCAGGTTGGCGTGGGCCACGTGCGACTGAGGGTACTTCGCGAGCACGTTCCTAAAGAGCGTTTCGGTGTCCTTCCACGTAAGCGATTGGCGGTAGGAGAGCAGCGCAAACAGAAGCAACACGACTGCCCCGGCGGCGGCGAAGCTCCGCTCATACGTGCGCGACCGACCCTGCTTCTCCGAAAGCCAAACGAGAAAAGCGCCCAGAATAAACAGCAAACCGATCGACCCCAAGTATGCATAGCGGTCGGAGGCGAAGTAGATGTCCAAGTCGCCCTTGGCGAAGTTCACGAAGGTGGGGGCGATGGTGATCAGGAAAAACAAAAAACCCACACTTAGCGCAGGCATCCCTGCCTGCGGAACGCGGGGCATCCCTGCCTGCGGAACGCGGTTCATTTTTAGCGCGCGTTTCAAACCCGCGAAGATCACCAACGCGAGGAGCGACACCAGAATCATCATCGGCACGAAGAACGCAGGCTCGCTAAGCGAGATCTTGCCGACGTACGGATAGAGCACCGATAAGTTCGTCGGCCACGCCATTTTTTCCACATAAAAGACGGTGCTCTTCGCAGCCATCAAGATCTTCTCCAAAAGCGACGACTTGGCGATGACGGTAGATTTCCCGAAGATGGCGACGATGCCGAACAGCACCGAGAGAGCGACGTAAGGAATTTTATCGACGAACATCCGGCGGTTGATCGGACGGCTCAGAGAGAAATCCAGGAGAAGCAGCAACACCGGCAACGTGATGACGATCACTTTGGAAAGCAGCGCGCAGACGAACAGCGCGAGGCTCCAGAGGTACGTCCACTTGCCTCCCCGCTCGCGGTGGTAGAGGTACAGGATGATGCTGAGCATGCAGAAGAACGCCGAAAGGACGTCCTTGCGACCCGAAGCCCAGGCCACGGCCTCCGTATGCAACGGGTGCAGTAGGAAGAGAAGCCCGCACGCCAGCGCCACCTTGCGGTCTTTGAGCAGCAACAGAAACAGCCACGCCACCAGCAGCGCGTTACCGATGTGCCACGCCAGGCTTTGCAGGTGGAACATCACGGGCGATCCGCCGCCGAGAGAGTAGTCGACGGCGTAGCTTACAAACGTAAGCGGAATATACAGCTCCGGATCATACGTCGAGAACATCGCCGCCACGTTCCTGGGTGTGATGCGCCAGACGATGGGATTTTCGGTGATGAGCAACCCGTCATCCCAGCGCACGAACTCGTTGGTCAGCGAGGCGCCGTACACGAGCAGCCCCAAAGCAAAGAACGCCGCGATCACCCAACCGACCGTCTTGAACGGCGGCAGAGTGGGGAGCGATAGACGTGTTTCCTCAGTCATAAGCCCAGTATAGCGTCAGACGAGAAAATCCTGACCATCTTCTCGCACAACTTGTGCGCCGCGGTATACTGGAACCCTCCTTCCCCTGTTCGCCATGCGCGTGCGCGTTTCTTCGTCCTTGATCGCCCTATCAGTGTCGCTTTCCCTGCTTGCCGGGGCAATGCCGCAAGCCATCGCCGCCGAAACCCACGGCATCGTGCTGCGGGATGACTTTTGCAAGGGCCGCACCGGCCGCGATCGCGGACGCTGCGTGGGAGACGCCAACAAATCCTGGGCCCAGGCCCTCAAGGATTTCGGTGAAAAGCAGGAAACCGAACGCGCCAACTGGAAGCTCATCCACGCCGACCTGGGCGCGACCGACGAGTACCGCAAGGCGCTCTCCGAATTCTTGAAAACGCAGAAAGCCGACTTGGATTCTTTCAAGGCGCAAATCACCGAGCTTCGCCGCGCGCTGACCCAAGCGCAAAAAGATTACCGCGAAGAACTCAGCAACTCGCCCACGAGCCCCGGCACCACCACCGCCATTACCAAGGAAAGCGCCAAGGCCGCGCAGGAAAAGTGCAAGGAGAAGAAAGATTCGCGCGATCAGCGCATCTGTCTGCGCCAAGCGTTGAAGCTGTACCCGGCCAAGGGCTGGACGCAGCGCTAAAGAAAGCCAGGCAAATCTGTCATAACCTCGGCATCACTCCGTCATGGGAGAGAGTCCCTATCTCTTTCCCTCATTTTTCTTATGCTGAAACATATTCTCACTTCCGCTTTGGCGGGTGCGATGATGGCGGGCGCCGTGCCATCGGCCTTCGCTCTCACCGCTTCCAGCGTCGATCTCAACGTCGACTCCTTTACCACCGGTACCCTGCAGCAAGATGCCTCCACCTGCGGCACTTACGTGGGCCGCGAGCGCAGGATCTGCGACGTGCGCCTGCAGAACGCCGCGAACACCGACAGCGCCACGTTCGATTCGAACATGAACGTGAACCTGTCTTTCGATCAGAACTTCAAGGAAGCCTGCGGCGATATGATGGGTGACAAATTGGCCGACTGCCGCCTTCGTTATCGCGCCATGTGGCGTGAAGCTCACAACGAGCTCCAGGTTTGGTGGAAAAGCCTCAACGGCCAATTCAAGGCGAGCATCATGAAAGGCTCAACGCAGCAGGCCTCTACCGGCTACGACTGGCTCCGCGTGGACGCCGACGGCAAGCTGACCGTAAAGGCCATGGGCAAAAACGACTTCTCCTCCGAACCCTCCAACCGCTGGAAGGACGCCCAGGGCAACTGGTTCAAAATGCAAGGTGACCAACTGATGATCTCTATCGACAGCGGCGCCACCTGGAGAACATCCGTGGACGGACGCTGGAAGGGTGCCGACAATAAGTGGTATCACTTTGACGACGAAGGAATGCTGCAAGTCTCCACGAACGGCTCCTCCTGGGTCGACGCAACTGATGACACCTGGCCCGGTACCGCCGCGACGACCGCTACCACGACCAAGCCGACCGTCGGCAACAACGTCAACGTTCAACTGCGCGCCCAGCTCCGCAAGGACGCCTGGAACGCCTGCGCCAATCGCACGCCCCGCACGCGCTCAAGCTGCATGCAGGACTACGTGAACATGCACGGCGAGTGAGCATAGGCAAAACGACCTAGCGCGGGTTTCAAACCCGCGAAGGAGCAAGGAAATATCTACCACCGCCTCCGATTAGTAGACGTCTGGAGGGAAAAGAGAGGGGTGAACCACGTTGGGTTCACCCCTCTAGGGTAAACCCCGCTGTGGTTCACCCTAAAGGATGGGCAAAAACGGCTATGGCGGGCCGCAAAGGGATCTGGTAGCGTGAAGTGGCAAATCTTAGTTCTTCTCCCTTCTATCCCATGCAGCGCACATTGATTCTCCTGAAACCCGACGCCGTCTCCAAAGGCTTTTGCGGCAAAGTCATTTCCCGTTTCGAAGAAGCCGGCTTCAGACTGCGCGGCTGCAAGATGATTCATCTTTCGACCCAATTGCTCAAAGACCACTACGCCCACATCGCCGATAAGCCGTTCTATCCCGACGTCGAAAAATTCATGCAGTCGACGCCCGTCATCGCCCTCGTGCTCGAAGGAGACGAGGTGATCAACGGCATCCGCGACATGCTCGGCGTCACCGACAGCCGCAAAGCGGATCCCGGCACCATCCGCGCCGAGTTCGGCGTGGACATGATGGTGAACGTGGCTCACGCGTCTGATGGTGAAGAGGCTGCTGCTGCTGAGGTAAAGAGATTCTTCAGCGAAGAAGAGTTGTTCGAGTATTAAATCCATCCTCCGCCCGAGGTCGTCCTCCCTCTCCCCTCGCCCATTCGATAGACTCAGGGTAAACGGGAGAGGGCTTCGGGGTTTACCCTGAGCTTGTCGAAGGGTGAGGGGGCAGAAGAAAACTTTCACGCACGTTGCTCACGAGTGGCTCGCTTAAGAAAACCTAAGCGCTGATCTGCGCGTCCTGCGGCCAAGTATGGCCGCGCTAAGGTGCTAACACCCACACTCCCCACCACTCTTACATGCACATCCCTTCAATGCATCCTCGGGCAGGTCGAGTTTAAACCTCTCCTCCCGCCAATCGATCGTGCCGCCGCCTATGCGCGACAGCGTGGCGGAAGTGGAAGCAAGGCGCACGGAGGAGACTTCGGGATGGGAAAATTCCAGGTGATCGGCGTCCACCGTCTCCGCAAATTCCAAACAGAAACTGCCCGCTTCATCCATGCCCACGATCAGCACACTGCCCGCTTTGCCTTCGGCTTCCAAAATGCCGGCCAAGGCGAGCGCGGCTTCCTTGGTAACCGCAAGCGTTGCCGGGCGGGCGGGGCGCGAAGCGAGGAGCTCGTTTAAATCCGTCACCAGGTCGTCGATGTCTTCGTCGGCAAAGCCGTGGCTTTGGCACCCTTCTTCCAGTGTTTCATACGCGCCCGCGCTGCACTGAAAGCAGTGAAGCCCGTACTCGGCAAGCAGGCTCGCGGCTTCCGGTAAGAGAGCCGTGATTTCCGTTACGCGCATGGCTTTGTAAATACGCGGGGGCACGGCATCCGACCCGGAAGAGGCGGGCCTTTTTACTGGATTGTTGGCAGCGCGTGACATAGGGTTATGGTAGCCGAGTCGGGGATAGCCTGACTAATCATTTGACCCGCTTTATGACGCGTTTCCAGCAAATCCTGGCCCTCTTTGCCCTCCCCGTCTTCACGCTCGCCTTGGGCTGGCAAATGGGCATGCGCTATGCCGAGGGCGCACGGATGGAGGTGCAAACGCAAAGCAACCCCTTTTCACCGCAGGTCGGCAGCGGGGTGGTGATCAAAGAC
>CAYTNJ010000023.1:11432-15505 GCA_964439155.1 uncultured Candidatus Peribacteria bacterium
CCCCGAGCGCCAGGTGGATATTTCTCTCCTCTGGAACGTGTGGCGCATTTTGCTGGCACGCTACATCGATACCGCCAAACTCAAGCCCGACGCACTCGTCATCGGCGCCACCAAAGGGTTGGTCGCGGCGGTGGGCGATCCGTACACGGTGTTCATGAACGAAGAAGAAAACACCGATTTCCGCCAAGTCTTGAGCGGCCACTTGCAGGGCATCGGGGCGGAATTGGAAGTGAAAGAAGGGTACATCACCATCGTGGCGCCGCTCAGGGGCTCGCCGGCGGAGAAGGCTGGACTGCTGCCGAAGGACATCGTGCTCGAAGCCGACGGCGTATCGCTGGAAGGAAGCTCCTTGCAAGACGCTGTCGACCGCATCCGCGGGGAAAAAGGCACCTCGGTGAAGCTGCTCATCGCTCGCGAAGGGCAAACCGAACCGCTCGAAAAAACCATCGTGCGCGAAGACATTCGCATCCCCAGCGTGGAGTTTGAAAAAGTGGGCACAGGCAGTGTCATCGGCCACCTCAGCATCAACCAGTTCGGCAACGACACCATCCCCGACGCGCTGCAACTCATCCGCTCCGAAGTGGCGGGCAAACCCGATATCAAAGGCCTCATCATCGACTTACGCTTCAACGGCGGCGGCTACCTGGAGGGCGCGGTCGACTTGGCATCGGTGTTTCTCAAAGAAGGCAAAGTGGTGACGGTGGAGCGAAAAGACGAATCGCAGGTGCATAATGCATCCGGCAAGCCGCTGCTGCCCGACTTGCCGCTCGTGGTACTCATCAACGAAGGATCCGCGAGCGCCTCGGAAATCGTGGCGGGAGCGCTACAGGATCTCAAGCGCGCGACGATCGTAGGCATGAAGAGCTTCGGCAAAGGCACCGTGCAGGAAGTGCTCGACCTGCAGGGCGGCTCCAGCCTGAGAGTAACCATCGCCAGGTGGCTCACTCCCTCGGGAAAAGACATCGGCAAAGAAGGCATAAAGCCCGACGTCGAAGTGGATCGCACGCCCGAGGACTTGGAAAAAGGCCGGGACCCGCAGCTGCAAAAATCCATCGACTGGCTGCTGCGCTGAAGTGCGGTATACTCCATCGTAATGCTGATCCGCCTCCCCGCGTCACTTGAACGTCGTTTGACGGAACGCTTCCCTCACGCGGGCGACCGCGACCGCTTTGTCGAAGAGATCGTGGAGAAGGCGCTTGACGATGAACTGCCCGGGGCGGAGCCGAGTGTCGAAGCGGACCGCAACCAACTGGTCGGCGGCACGTTGCATCTGTTTTCGGACGGCGGCTCGCGCGGCAATCCCGGCGAAGCGGCGATCGCTGCGATTTTGGAAGACCCCGATCGCGGCGAAGTCTTGGAAGAAAAATACGAATGCATCGGCGTCGAAACCAACAACGTCGCCGAGTATCGGGCGCTGCTTTTGGGCCTCAAGATGGCCGCCCGCTACCAGCCGAGTCGCCTCATCTGCCACCTCGATTCGGAGCTCGTGGTGAAACAAGTGAACGGCGAATACAAGGTGAAAATGGAAACGCTCAAACCGTTCGTCGACGAAATCCAGCAACTCGCCATGGGCTTTGCCGACGTGGTGTTCCGGCATATCCCGCGCGAAGACAATTACCGCGCCGACGCCCTCGTGAACCGCGCCCTCGATGAGCGCAAGCCCGCTTCTTTCCGCTCCTCGCCGCCGCCCGCTCGCACTCCGTCGCCGCCCGCGGGGCAACGGCCGCTTTGGTGATGCTTTTCATAGGCAGACGGCGAGACATTCGCTATCTTCGCACTCGATGCGCAGAGCGTTTTTCACCATCATGGGCGCCGCCGCACTGTTGCTCCCGGTTACGTCTTTCGCCGCGGAAGCACTCACCTACCGCTACGGGCATCACATCTTCACCATTCCCGCCAAAACGGTGGCCCTCTGGCAACAGCCGGAAGAAGTGTGGACCTTGAACGGCCGGCCCTTTACGCCCCCGGCGAATTTGCGCGTCGACGGCGATGCCTTGCCGCCGCTGCCGGAAGGCGTGGAGCGCGGCATAAGCACCGCCTGGAACGACGAATCGATACGCACGGCGCTCGCCGCCCGCATCGCTTCTTTTCTTAACCGCGAACCCGGCAAAGTGACCATCAAAGCGAGCGGCTCCGGCGGGTATGCCTTTGAGGGTGCGGGCTTTCCGGGCAGAAGCGTGGACATCGCTTCCTTGGCTCTCCTCACGGAAAAAGCGCTCGAAGCGAACGTGTCGGACATCTTCATCCCCGTCACCGAAACCCCGCCCGAAGTGATCGTGGAAGACGCCGATTTAAAAGCCCAAGGAGTGCAAGAACTCGTGGCCTTCGGCGAATCGGAATTCGCGGGATCGCCCGTGAATCGCCGGCACAATATCGCGGTGGGCCTCGCGCGCTTCAACGGGTATCTCATCAAAAAAGACGCCACGTTTTCCTTCGTCGAGGTGCTCGGTCCGGTGGACGGTACCACGGGCTATCGCAAGGAACTGGTGATCAAAGGCGACCGCACCGAACCCGACTACGGCGGAGGACTCTGCCAAGTGAGCACCACCGCCTACCGCGGCGCGTGGGAATACGGCTTCCCCATAGACCAGCGCCGCAACCACAGCTACGCCGTGCGCTACTACGGGCCCTACGGCACCGACGCCACCACCTACCTGCCGAAGCCCGACATGCAATTCACCAATGACAGCCCCGGCGACCTGCTGATCCAAACCCTCGCCGAAAACGACCAGGCCTATTTTTTCTACTACGGCACGAAAGACGACCGCAAAACGGACGTCGTCGGCCCCTACATCTGGGGCATGACCAAGGCACCTCCTCCGAGGACCGAGTACACCACGGCTCTCTCGCCCGGAGTTACCAAAGTACTGGGCCACGCCGTCCCCGGCCTGCACGCCGCCTGGTTCCGCGTGGTAAAAAAAGACGGCAAAGAAATCACCGAACCCTACGACTCCATCTACGAAGCCCGCCCGGATTTCTTCCAAGTGGGTGTGGCCACGATGCCGACGGCGAGCGGAGCGGTGACCGTGCTTCCGTAGCGACGGTTACGTAACCGTCGCTACGCGGACATCACGCCAACTCCTCCGCCCGCATCTTTCGCTGCACGTGATCCTTGCTCACGGCCTGCACGAACTGCGCCAACTCGAACGTATCCACCGGCAAACTCCTCAGCGCCCGCATGCTGGCGCCCGCGGCGCAGGCTCCTACGAAGGTCGATGCTTCGCCGGACAAAGCGTCGAAGCGCGGGTCGTCTTGTTCCGACGGCAGCAATCCCAAGGAGCCAAGCAGGCGCAAACTGAAGGCCGGCACCGGGTCCCACTCTTTATCGCCGCAGGCCGCTAAAAAATCTTTCGTCAGCTCGAAAATCGCGGGCATCGGCTCGCCGTCATGCGTGAGCGCGAGCAGCAATTCGATGCCCCTGGCAGCGCGAGAAAAACAAAGAAAATGCACCTCGATGCCGAACCCCTTGGCGTCGGAGGCGCCGATGATGATCGGGTGCGTGTCGCCGCTCACCTGCACCTGCACTTGCTGGAACGGCAACAACGATCCCCCTTTGCGGCTGTTCGTTTTGCGCACGCCCTTGGCACGCGCGCCCATGCGTCCGGCGTCGCGCGTAAGCAGGATGCAAAACCTGTCGGCCTCGCCCACATCTAACGCGCGCAGCACGATCGCCTCATGATTGCGGGAATAGCCCATGGCCTTTCAGTGTAGCGCAAACGCCCGCGGTCCTTCGGGATTCGCCGAAGTTTTAGGCTCTGCGCAAAAGAGCCGGCACGGGCAGGCCTCTACGCATACCAAGCAGTGCGCCCGCCGCAGCGAGCACGGGCAGCAAGAGGATTTCCGCAATGAACACCAGCGGCCCCACCGTGATGAGCAACGATTCAAACGCCCTGCGCAAATCGAGGAAGGCCGTTCCCTGGGCGATATCCGACGTGAGGAAGGGCAGCGCGAACGAGAGCAGGAGTACGATCAGCGTGGCGCCCAAAAGACCGATGAGGAGGAGCACGGTCATCTCCGCAGCGAAGGGAACGATCACGTCCGCGGGCTTGAGGCCGAGGAGCAGTTCCAATTGC
>CAYTNJ010000024.1:0-15438 GCA_964439155.1 uncultured Candidatus Peribacteria bacterium
CCACGAACGTGCTGGGGCAGACAACCTATACGGGCGTCACAGCCGGCGCGAACCAGCCGGGCATGAGTGCGCCGCAAGGTCTGGCGTACGACGCCGTGAACAGCAGGTTGTTCGTGGTGCAAAACTCGCAAAACCGCGTGACCGTGTACGACGTGGCGGCCATCACCAACGGCGAGAACGCCACGAACGTGCTGGGGCAGACGACGTATACGGGCGTCACGGCGGGCAGTAACCAGCCGGGCCTAAGCAGCCCCAACGGCGCGGATTATGATGAGAACAACGGTCGACTTTTCGTGGCGGACGGCGCCAACAACCGCATCGTCGTCTATGGCATCGGCATGGTCGATGGCCAAAACGCTTCGCGCGTGTTGGGGCAACCCGACTTCACCACCGTCACGGCCGCGACCACCCAAAACGGGCTGAGCGCCCCCAAGGATCTCACCTTTAACGTCGCCATTAACGGACTGTTCGCCGCGGATGCCGACAATAACCGCATCACGTTTTACTCAGGATCCCTTACCAACGGCATGAACGCCGTGAATCTGGTTGGCCAGCACGACCAAAGCAGCTTTACCAACCCTGTTCCGGTGTACAACAAGGGCGGCCCCAACGACGGCGCCAACAAGTTCGGCTCGAACGCGCCCATCGGCCTTGCGGTGGATAACGCCGGCAACCGCCTGTTCGTAGCCGACACCGCCAATAACCGGGTGCTCGTGTACGGCATGAACGGTGATGGCACGCTACCCGACCGCGTGCCCGATAACGTCCTGGGCCAGAGTACGTTCTACGGCAAGGATGCGGCCACCACGCAGGCGACCATGAGCGGGCCGCAGTTCCTGGCCTACGATGTGCTGAATGACCGCTTGTTCGTCTCGCTCAACGGCAGCAACCGCGTGTTGGCGTTTTCCGTGGCGGCCATTACCGACGGAGAAAACGCCACCAACGTGTTGGGTCACTCGACCTTTACGGAAAGCGCCGCCTCCACCACGCAAAACGGCCTCAGCGCACCGCGCGGCCTTGCGTATGACAGCATCAACAGCCGTCTCTTCGTCGCCGATAACACGAACGGCCGCGTGCTCGCGTACGGCGTGTTGAGTTTTGCCAACGGTCAAAACGCGACCAACGTGTTGGGGCGACCGGACTTCACGAGCGGCGGCATCGGCAGCAGCCAGGAAAGCTTGAACGGTCCGCAGGGGCTCGCATATGACCTCACCTCTGCCACGCTCTACGTGGCCCAAAATACCGGCAATCGCGTGTCTACCTTTTCTGTGTCAGCCATCACCGACGGCGAAAACGCGGTGAACGTCTTGGGGCAGGACACGTTCACGGGTTCGGCCGCCTCCACCACGCAAAACGGACTGAGCGCTCCGCGAGGCTTGGCGTATGACAGCGTCAACAGCCGCTTGTTCGTGGCCGACACCGGCAATAACCGTCTCGTTGTGCATGCGACGGCGGGCCTCGCTAACGGCCAGAATGCCACCAGCGTGCTGGGCCAGAGCACTTTCGCCACGGCAGCGGCAGCGGCCACGCAAATGGGCATGAGCGCCCCTGCGGATTTGGCGTACGGTAATTCCGACACCCTGTTCGTCACAGACGGCGGCAACAATCGCGTCACGGCTTACGACGTGGAGCAGGAGGCGGGTGAAGAAATGACAAACAACGGCTTCTTCTACTTCCTGGGATTCTAAAGCGTCGTTCAAACAATCTCCCCCGTCCGCACGGCGGAAGGAGGAGAAAGAATCATCGCGTAGTCAGGCAGAGCCTTACGGGGTGGTGGTTTCGTAGTTGAAGTTGAGGAAGCCCGCCGCGGCGTTGGCGCTCGCGGTATTGTTGGCGGCCAGCTTCACGTAGACGGTGAAGTAGCCCTTGGGCGTCCATGTGCCGGCGGCCTGCGGGCCCAAGATGCTGGCGGTGGTCCAAGAGGTGCTCGAGAGCGCGCCGCCGTTGGTCAGCGTCACGTTCGCGCCGGCGGTGTCCTTCATGCGCACGGTCACGTGGTTGCTGGCTGCGGAGGCCACGCCGGTTTTGTAGCGCAGCTCGATCGGTTTCATCACGTCCCAGGAGCTGAAGTTGTCCGGCAGGCGCACGCGCACGGCGATCCAGTAATCCTGGAGAGTCGAGCGGGTGGAAGTCCAGAGATAGCTGTTATCGAGCGCGGAGGTGCCGCCGGAACCGGTCATTTGGCCGATGTAGGTGGAGCCTGAGGAGAAGTACACGGCGTTCGGATATTCCGGATGCAGCGAGAGAATGCCGCCGCTGCCGTTGCCGACCGTCGGAGCGGCCCACGTCAGGTTGCCAGCGCCGTCGGTTTTCAAGAACGTGTTGGCCGATTGGCTGGTGGGGGCGCTGTAGGTTTGTCCGCGCAGAGTGATGTTGCCGTCCACGGTCAACGTGGAGCCGGACAAGTTGCCCTTGGTGCGGATGGAACCGGTGGCGGTGAGCGAGCCGCCCACGGTGGCGTTGCGGTCAACGTTGAGCGACGAACCGGAGATGGAGCCCTGCACGCTGATAGCCTTGGAGAATTGGAATTTCTGAGTCGTATTCAAGAACTTGAGCGACTGGTTGCCGGTGGCGTTGCCGAAGGTGAGCGTTGCGTCGGTGGCGCCGGCGTCGTCGTTGATGGTCATGTCGCCGTCTGTGCGGATGGAACCGGTGGCGCTGAGCGAGCCGTGCACGTCGGCGTTGCCGGTGACGCGGAGCGTGGCGCCCGAGATGTTGCCCTTGGTGCGGATGGAACCGGTGGCGCTGAGCGAACCGCCGATGGTCGCATTGCCGTCCACGTTCAAGCTGGAGCCGGACATGTTGCCCTGCACGCTCAAGTCGTCGGTGAATTGGAAGCTTCCTTTAGTACGGTTGAAGAGCAGTTTCTCATTCAGCGATCCGCCGAAGCGCAATTCCAAGTCGGTGGTGCCGTCTCCGTCGTCGATGGTCTGGAAGGATTCCGTGTTCACCAGCAACGTGGGACTCCAAGACGAAGCGACCGCGCCCGCGATCTGCGGGAACATCACCGATGCCACAATGCCCGCGACGGATAGCGCGCGAACAACGTTAGGCAACTTGCTTGCGGTGTGTTTGTGTGTAGGCATCTCGAAACTATACCATAAATCTCTCGTATGGACTATGTTCTTAAATTGACGTTAACCTATTACTATTTTGTAATATTATGGGAAACGCACGTACTTCAATAGTATGTCTCCCAACTGCATGGTCGAGAGATCCTTTGCCGATAGATGAAATTTGATGAGAAAGCTGCCTCCCGCTTCCCAAACGGGTGATCCTGTGAATTCCAGCTCGGTCGAGGCCCAGGAGGTCGACGCCAAATCCAGGGAGGAGCCGCTGAGCGTGACTGCGGTATTTTGCGTGTCGGATACCGTGATGTCGGCCTTGTTCACCGCGATGTCGTTGGAGCCGGAGCGGTAGTACACGACCAGGGGATTGCCTCTCCAGCTGTGAAAATCCCCGGGAACGGGCACCCGCAGCACGACGGTGTAATCCTGCAGCGTGCCGCGCGTGCTGGACCATTGGTAGAAGTTGCGCTTGGCGACGTCGTCGAAGGCCACGGTCAGTTGCCCCACGTTGTCCGATCCGTCCGCACTGAAACTGACGTCGTTGAACGAGGGGCTGAACGTCATCTGCATGTCGCGAGGAAGGCCGCCGCCGCTTCCCGAGAGCGCCGTGATGTCCACGCCGTTGATGAGCCCGGTGACGGTGAGGTCGCCCTCCACGCGCAGGTCGTCGGTAAAGGTGAAGCGGTCGTTGGCCAGATCGTAGGTAAGTTTTTCGGCGATGGTCGTGCCGAACTGCAGGTCGATCGCGGCCGAAGCCGAATCGTCGGCATCCAGCACGAAGGCGTCGCGGTTGGTGCCGCCGGGCACCGTGGAAAGCGGCAGCAGGCCTCCGCTCTGCAACACCGCGATGTCGCCGCTGCCGGTTCCCACGTCATGCCGGTCGAGCTTATCTGCGTTCAGGGCGAAGGGCACCGAGAGCACGGGAGAGCGGTCGACGGTTGCAGAGGAAGAGTCGGAGTCGAGCAATTCGTATGCCGTATCCGCGGCGGCGGAAGCTTTTACTTCGACCTGTAAAAACAGGCTCTGCAGTTCTGCGGGAGTAAAGGAAGCGACCGAAGGGAACGTCGTCACGCTCCCCAGCTGCACCGAGAAAAACCCACGGCTATCGGGTGTGACCGTGTGCACTTCCTGCCAGCCCGCGTACGTGGCGGCCGCGGTATCGATGGCACCGCCCGCGGTGATGTCGGTCGCCGTGAAATCGGTACTCTTCCAATAACTGAAGCGAATGCTGTGCGCGGTCGTGATGGCGTTACCCGCGCCGTCGAGCAGGCGGCCGTTGTACACGTGGCTCTGTGGTGCGGTGGTTTCGGCATGCGCCGTCTCCGCGATCATCACCATGCAGACGATGGCAAGGGCGACCATAAACAAGATCCTGCGCATCCAGTGCAATACCGTCGTCATTGCCGCCTTCTTTTTCTTGCGTGGCAGGTAGGGCAACAAGAGGCTCATGCCGCAGAGCACGCCCAGCAGGAAACCGCTGGTCCATGTTAGAGGAAGCGTGTGCGGCGTATCGTCCGACGGGTGCAACACCGACGACCCGCACGATGAGGTGTCGCCCGCTGAAGATACGCTCGTAAACGACCCCATCGATGCCTGCGCACCTGCGGAGGCGCCTTGCACAGAAGACGGCGTGATCACTGAACCTACGGGCGGCAACACCCCCGCAGATGATGTGCCGGCCGCCGGATGCATACCCTGCGAAGCGGCGGAAGACCTTTGTGCGCCATTAGCCGATGCCGGCCTTGAAGACGCACCCGCTGATACAGAAGAGCGCTGCTGACTGCCGCCATGTCCCGGCGCGGTATCACCACGATGGCTGCCCTGCCCGCCGTCACCGCCGCCTTCTCCGCCTTGCGTACTTACAGCCGATGATGCCGTGCTGACTGCGGAAGAGGCCTGCGCGGTATCGGGCTCGATGCGGAAATTGTTGCCTGCTATGGGCTGCTGAGCCCAGGTGGTGCCCCCTTGCAATTGATAACTCGGCGATTGGTGCGGCGCGTATTCGGCGTCCTCCAGCGAAGGATCGACCATTTGAAACGACGCGCTCTCCATGGCTGCCCGCACTTCCGGCACAGAAAACACTGCGCCCAGGAGCAGGGCTGCGCCGAGAGTCATGCCGAGTCGGGTGGTTGCTTTTATCATGTTTTATTTTTCTTTCGTATTATTATAACATATAAAGTGGAATTATGTCTAGTATTCCTGCAAGGTCGAAATATGCGGGTTTTCTTTAGCAGAACGCCAAATTGATCAGATCTACGGGGAGGATCTTTCTTGTTCTTAGGCAATGGTGTTACCATCCACCACCGTGCGCCTCCTTTCCGTCGCTCTCCTCTGCGGCACGGTTCTCTCGGCTTTTCCCGCTTCGGCGCTTGCCCAGGCGCAGTCTTTCAGCGATGTCGCCCCCTCGCACCCTGCGTTTGAGGCGATCGAGTACTTAAAGGAGAAAGGCTACTTGGAAGGCTATGCCGACGGCACGTTCAAACCCGATCAAGCCGTAAACCGCGCGGAGGCGACCAAGATCATCGTGGCTCCGCTGCTCAAAACCGAAGAACTGGCCGCTTTCAAAACCACCGTCTACGCCGATATTCCCGCCGATGCGTGGTACGTGCCGTACGTCGAAGCCGCGCGGCAGAAGCTGGGCATCATCGACGGCCCGCCCAAGTCGACCGCCTTCAACGGCACTCGCGCCGTGAACAAGGCCGAGTTCTTGAAAATCCTGCAGCTGGCCAACGGCGAACACCCCGAAGACGCCTACGGCGAAATCCTCTCTCCCATCGCGCTCGACGTGCAAAACCCGGCGGAGTGGCTGTATCCCTATATGCGCTTCGGCATCGCCTCGTCGATGATCATGGTGGGCCAAGACGGCAACATGAACCCCGGCATGCAGCTGAAGCGCGGCGACATCGCCAACCTGCTGTACCGCTATTTGATGTACAAGGAAGGCCGCCGCACGCAGGCGCTGCTCTCGGAAGCGGAGAGTGAAATCGTCAACGTGCTGCAGCAGCTCGATACGAAGAATTTGGAGCAGGCGCACTTCGCATCCATCCGCGCGCTTCTGGCCGTGCGCGGCGCGCTCACGATCAAGCCGAACGAAGCCATCGTACGCGGCGCGGTGAAAGTATCGGAAGGTTTCCGCTCCCTGGTTCTCGCGTATGAAGCGGGGGCATCCGGCAACTTGGACCGCGCGATCGAACTATCCGGCATGGCCTGGCAGCTGGCGGAAAAAGCGAAGGAATTCAGCCCGTCGCTCAACGATCTTGCGGTGCAAATGCAAACAATAGCCAAAAACATGGCGGACGAGGCGCGGAGGTTGGGGGCGGAGCAGTAAGCCTTCACCGCGCCACGAAGGCGGTTGCACCAAGCCATGCCAAATCGAAGACGGCTTTCATGGTCGTGGCAAAGGCGGCACTCTCGACGATCAATCCCAACTGTTCGTCTTTTTTCAGCGACACGATCCCGACGGAATTGCCGAAGATGACCATGTCGTTCTCAAAGGGAAACTGGTCTTTGTTCACCAGGAACAGCTCCACCAAATTCGGGTCATAGTTCTTCGGCAGAAACTTCTCGAGA
Source organism: uncultured Candidatus Peribacteria bacterium (assembly GCA_964439155.1). Taxonomy (GTDB): domain Bacteria; phylum Patescibacteriota; class Gracilibacteria; order Peribacterales; family Peribacteraceae; genus CAYTNJ01. The sequence goes on from CAYTNJ010000024.1 coordinate 6,639, forward strand.
AGCTTGGCGCTTTCCACGGTCATCGGCGAGAGCAGGCGCGTCTTAATCTTCTTCTCTAGCTTGCGGCGGTTGTAGTCGGCAAAGAACTCCGGAAAGGCGGATGCTACGTCTTTCAAATTCGTATACCCGACGATTTCTCCTTTCGCTTCCAACGATTCGGTCAGCACATTTTTGACGCCGTCGATCCCTTCGTAAAACCGTATCTTCGGTTTGAAGCCCGCGGTACCCGCAAGAGACTTCAGCTCCGGCAGCAGCACCTTGGCCATGTTCACCTTCTCCTCTGCAATACGCACAATCTGCTCCGGCGGTTCGGGTGCGAAGCATTTGATGCCGTTTTTGTCGTAGCGACTGAGCAGGCGTTTCTGCAGAAGTTTTTCGACTGTGTGATAACACCCGACACGCTGGACTCCCGCTTTCCGCGCAATCACAGACACCGGCCCGCCGCCAATCTCCAGGCACGCCAGGTAGATCTTGGCTTCCTCGTTGGTTAACCCGATCTTCAGGAGCTCTGCGAGCATGCCCTAATTGTAGCATTGTTGTAGAAAGTTTTCTACAGAAAATATACATTCAAAGTAATTCAAAAAGAACAATGAGTATTAAATATTAGATTCAGCCATTATGAATGTTGTATTAAATTTACAGTATTTCATACTAGTATGTAGGTCTTTGCAAGCATCGGTACAAGAAACAAGGAGACTGTCGTGAACGACAACGAAGAGCACTACGATCACACCGAATACATGGCCATTCTGAATGAACTGGTGGGAGTGAAGATCGTCGTCCAACATCCTGAATCGCATATTGGAAGCGATTGGGATCCCGATGCGCCCGGCCTGCCGCCAGATGGAGAGATTCTGGCAGTCGCATCCGTCGTGCAAGGCTTCTGCAGGGACCGCGATTACGGCACACAGCCGTGCTATTCCATCATCGCCATGACCGAGGAGGGAGTGAGTATCTCCTTCCAGGTCGGCGGATTCAGCGACGAAGATACGATCTTTCTCGGTGGCGCACGAACAATGCGCAAGATCCACGGTGTCTGGCGGATCCATCCGCGCGACATCGAGGAAACAAAGGAATTCTTCAAGCGCTGGAAGAAGTGCCCGCATGTAGAAGGCAACAGTATGAAATACTGTGACGAAGGTTGTGGGCTCGAGTTCCGCTTCAGAGCGGCACTGAAAAAGCTCGGCCTATGGGGCAACGCAAAAAGGAGAAAGAAGTGAAAGAGGAAATTGACGAACTGAGCACACTCCGAGAGCTGCTCGGTAGGAAAGTATTAATCGAGCATCCTGATTGGATCGATGACGATTGGAAGCCTGTCCCGCACTTCCCGGAAGATGGTGAAGAAGTCGAGATCGTGGAAGTGATGCCTGGATGCTCTCGTGACGGAGAATTCGGCGACGTGTGCACGTATTGCTTTATTGCATGTACTGCGAAAGGTAAACGTGTGGCGCTGCAGGCATTTGCCCACATATCTGTCTACACCAAACACCCGCTGATCGATGTCAAGTGCGTTGGGAGGTTCGAGAAAATCGACGGCGCATGGGAAATGGAAAAGATCGATAGGCAACGGAGGCCCGTCGAGTAAAAAAACCGCTGCACTAACGGTGTAGCAATGGAGGCTGAGCATCGCGCTCAGCCTCGTACGGGCAGCAAAACGACTGGAACTGAAACCCTGAACCAGAAGGAGGAAACAATGACGGAATACGATGTGCTCCAGAAACTGATCGGGATGTACATTCTGATCCAGCATCCCAATCCAGACGAAGACAAAAAGCGGAGACTCGTACCGGAGTTCCCTGAAGACGGGGAAATTCTCCGGATTGAAGACATCGTCCCTGGTTTGGATCAGGACCAGGATCAGGAAGGAGAGAAAGAATTTCTCTGCAGCTATTACGTTCTTGCAATGAGGAGGAACGGCAAGAAGGTGGTCCTTCGTTGCTCAGCATCCGTCGAAGGCATGCAGACTTGGGTCTGCACTTCCCTGATATTGAAAAAGGGCCTTGGAATGTGGGAGGACGCCTTCAAAGAAACTGAATAGAGATGATAAAACCGACTGCACGCCGGTGCAACACCCGAGGCTGAGCGTTCGCGCTCAGCCTCTTTTTTGTGATGCAGGTATGATCTACTCCATCGCAATGAAGTGTCTCCAGTGTTCGGCTCCGTTTCAGATCAGTGAAGAAGAGCTGCAGCTTTTGAAAACACTGTCTCCAAAGATCGGTGAAGTGACTCATGATCTACCTACTCCGACGCTCTGCCCCGACTGCCGCCGACAACGCCGTTTCGCGTTCCGCAACGAGCGCACGTTCTATCACCGTAAGTGCGAGAAGACAGGCAAGCAGGTGATCTCCGTGTATCCGTCGGATTCTCCCTACACCGTGTACGAGCAGGAGACCTGGCGCAGTGCCGCGTACGATCCTCTCGCCTATGGCCGTGATTTCGACTTCGGCCGCCCGTTCTTCGAGCAATTTCAGGAGCTGAATCTGGCCGTACCGAAAGCGGCTATTCAACATGTGGGAAGCAAAAATAGCGACTACGTGAACTACTCGGTCAACAGCACCGACTGCCACATGCTCGTCGGCGGACTGGAAGCTGTGCGATGCCTCTACAGCTATCGCATCTTCTACTCCTCCGACATCGTCGATTGTTATGACTTGTATAAGTGCCAGTGGTGCTATGAGTGCAGTGAATCTGCTGAGCTCAAACGCTGTGCGTACTGCGTCGGCTGCACGGGGCTCACGGACAAACGCTTCTACATCGACAATAAGCCCTATTCCGAGAAAGACTATTGGGAAGCGCTGAAGAAGCGTGCGAAAACTGCTGATCCGTTTGCTCTACGGCATTCGAAGGACTGTCTGCACTCAAGCTTCGGCGAGAATGATAAGCAGTGCATGGATGTGAATTTCGGGGATAACTGCGAGCGCAATTACGAATGCACGAATCTGGAGCAAAATGTGAATGTCATATTTGGCATGCTGGTGTGGTTTTCGAAGGATTGTTTCTACTGCATGAATACTTTCGACAGCAAGAACTGTTTCGGCTGCAGCGGGCTTAAAAACAATGAGTACTGCATCTTGAACACGCAGTACACGAAGAGCGAATACGAACGCCTGGTTCCGCAGATCGTTGACCGCATGTGCGAGACAGGCGAATGGGGCGAATTCTTTCCGATGGCTATCAGTCCATTTGCCTACAACGAAACCGTCGCGCAGGAGCACTTTCCCATGAAAAGAACGGACGCCATCAAGCAGCACCTAGCCTGGGCCGACGAGAGGAAGAGCGATCAATACTTCGGACCCTCCGTCACGATTCCTTCATCCATCGACGACGTGGAGGACGACATCTGCACGAAGATCCTGCGCTGCAGCGTCACAGAAGCGCCCTACACGATCCTGCCGCTGGAATTGTCCTTCTATCGGCGCATGAAGCTGGCGCTGCCTACGCGGTGTGCGCAGCAGCGACACGTGGAACGGATGGCCCTGCTCACTCCGCCTTCTTCTTCCCCCTCCACGGCCTCTTCGGCGCCGCCCGCTTTTTGACGAGAATCTGCACCGCGTCGTCGAAGGTGATCGAGTCCGGCGTGAAGGCTTTGGGTAAAGACGCATTGGTCGTGCCGTCGGTGACGTACGGACCGTAGCGGCCGTCTTTCACCTGCAGCTCGCCGCCGGTCGTGGGGTCTTTGCCGAGCTCCTTAAGGGGTAGCGCCGCTTTCTTTTTGATCTCCTCGCGCTGGACGATGAATTGCAACGCTTGGTCGAGCGTGACGTCGGCGGGGGAGACATCTTTGGGAATGGCCGCCGTTTGCGCGCCGTGCTTTACGTAGGGGCCGAAGCGGCCGAGGAGGACTGTGACATCTTCGCCGGCGTGCTGGCCGAGCATCTTCGGGAATTGCAGGAGTGAGAGCGCTTGTTCGAGCGTCACGGATTCGACGGACGTAGTCTTGGGAAGCGACGCGGTTTTCGGCCCGTCTTTCTTCGCTTTTTTCTTAGCCGCGGCGGAGTCCGCAGACGCAGACGGGTCTTTCTTCGCAGCCGGATCTTTCTTTCCTGCCCCGACGGAGTCCGAAGACGTAGTGGGGTCCCCTTCTTGCCCCGCAGAGCCCTTCGGGCGGCGTGGGGTCTTGGCCTTGGGCTTTTTTTCGGGCTCCGGCATGCGTCCGAGTTGCACGTACGGGCCGAAGCGGCCGGTACGGGCGATCACTTCCAAGCCCGATGCCGGGTCGATGCCGATCACGTGCTCTTTCAAAACATCGCTCTTTTTAATCTCCTTCGTCTTGGTATCTACGAGCGCCTTGAACGGACCGTAGAAGCCGCCCAAGAATTCCTTCTCCTTCAAGTTGCCTTCGGCGATGTCGTCGAGCGATTGCTCCATCTGCGCCGTAAAAGTGATGTCGGTGACCTGCGGGAAGTTCTCGACGAGCAGATCGGTCACGGTGAAGGCGATATCTTCCGGCATGAGGCGACCGCCGTCTTTGCGGATGTAGCCGCGCTGCTGAATCGTCGAGATGGTCGGCGCGTACGTGGAAGGTCGGCCGATGCCTTCTTCTTCGAGTTTTTTGACGAGGCTTGCTTCGGTATAACGCGGAGGCGGTTTGGTGAAGTGCTGCTCGGGTACCAGTTCCTGGCAGGAGAGCGAATCGTTGAGAGAAAGCGGCGGCAGGAATTTTTCGCCTTCGGCTTCTTCTTCCTTGGCTTTCAGGTCTTCGGAGGGATCGTCCTTGCCTTCGGAGTACACGCGGAGGAAGCCGTCAAAGAGCACCGTCTGCCCCGTGGCGCGGAAGGCGTAGTTGCCGGCCGTGATGGTGGCGGCCACGCGTTTAAACTGCGCGGCGGGCATTTGCGTGGCCATCGTGCGGTTCCAGATGAGCGTGTAGAGCTTGAGTTGCTGGTGATCGAGAATGTCGGCTACCGACGCAGGCGTGCGCTCCATCTCGGTGGGACGAATGGCTTCGTGCGCCTCCTGTGCGCCCTTCGATTTGTTCTTGTAACCGCGCGGCTCATCCAAAATATATTCGCGGCCGTAGTTTTTCTCGATGGCGCGCTTGGCATCTTCCAGTGCTTTTTGGCTTAAGTTCACGGAGTCGGTACGCATGTAGGTGATGAGTCCCCCCATGCCCTGACCGTCGCCAAGATGCATGCCTTCGTACAGTTGCTGCGCCACCACCATCGTCTGCTTCACGGAGAATCCGAGTTTGCGCGCGGCCTCTTGTTGCAACGTGGAAGTGGTGAACGGCGGCGCCGGATTGCGCGATACTTCTTTCTCTTCCAAATCGGTGACGACGTAGGGGGAATCTTTCAGCGCTTGCAACACCTCTTTCGTTTCTGCTTCGTTCGTGAGCGAAAGTTTTTGGCCGCTCCTTTGATCGAGGAACGCAGAGAAGGTTTCGTTTTTCTGCGTCTGCAGTTTCGCCTCGAGCGTCCAGTACTCGACGGGGTTGAAGGCTTTGATCTCGCGCTCGCGATCGACGATGATGCGCACCGCGACCGACTGCACGCGCCCAGCGGAGAGGCCGCTGTACACTTTTTTCCAGAGGAACGGCGAGAGCGTGTAGCCCACCAAACGATCAAGAATACGACGCGCCTGTTGCGCATCCACAAGCCGCATATCGAGCGTTCGAGGACTGGCGATGGCGGCCTTGATGGCCGTCTCGGTGATTTCGTGGAACACGATGCGCTTGACGTTCGCGGAATCTTTCACGCCGAGCGCACGCGTGAGGTGCCAGCCGATCGCTTCTCCTTCGCGGTCTTCATCAGTCGCGATCCAGAGTTCGTCGGCTTCCTTCAAAGCGGCCTTCAATTTTTTCACCACGGTTTCCTTTCCTTCGGATACTTCGTACGTCGGCTCGAAACCGTTTTCGGTATCCACGCCGAGTCCGCTCTGCGGCAAATCGCGCACGTGGCCCATGCTGGCCTCGACGATATAATCTTTGCCGAGAAAGCGCTTGATGGTCTTCGCTTTCGCCGGGCTTTCCACGATGACGAGATTGGTCGGCATGTTGGCGAAGAGTAGGGAGGCGGGGGAGTGAAGTCAAAGAGGAAGGGGAGATCGAAGAGATGGAGGAGAGCAAAGAGATCAAGGAATTTTACGCCTTCCCTTGATCTCTTCGACCTCTTCGATCTCCTTGATCTCTTCATCATACAAATTTGCCATCCATGCGCAAAATGTGGCCTAAATTCGCGATTTGTGACTACCTTTCTTGCTCACAGTTTTTTGGCTTGCATAAGCCAATGTTTAAAATACCCGACATGCCCCCCGGGGATGATGCGGGCTTTTTGGCTTGCTCAAGCGGATTGCGGTAATAGACTGAAGCTCACCTACTTCTTTTTCCCCAGTCCCCATGTCCAAGCAAGACCTGATCACTTCGATCGCGAACTCGGCCGGCATCACCAAGCGTGCCGCGGGCAGCGCCCTTGAGGCCATCACCGGCATGATCACGAAAGAGCTCAAGAAGGGCAACTCCGTGACGATCACCGGTTTCGGCACGTTCCGCCTTTCCAAGCGCGCAGCGCGCACGGGCGTGAACCCGAGGAACCCGACCCAGAAGATCTCCATCCCCGCGATGAAGGTCCCGTCCTTCAAGGCCGGCAAGACGCTCAAGGATGCCGTTCGCTAAATAGCGATACCGTCTAAGACTTGTACGAAAGCCTCCGTAGAGTCGGGGGCTTTTTTAGCTGGTTAGCTTTTTAGCTGGTTAGCTTTTTAGCTTTTTAGCTTTTTGAGAAACTGATTCTGGGATGTCCTAATAAGCTAATGAGCTAAAAAGCTAATAAGCTTCTCTGCTTTTCCTTCTCTGGCATCCAACTCCTGACATCGCTACTATTCTCCCAATGAACGCCGCCCTGATCGAATCGACGCTCAAGGACCTTCTCGTGCAGCTGCAACTGCCGTTTACCGCCGTGAAGGTGTATGCCGACGGCGATCTGACACGCGTGGACATCGATTCCACCGACGCGAGCCGCCTGATCGGCTGGCACGGCGAAACCCTGAACGCGGTCCAGCATCTGCTCAAATCGATCATCCGCACGGCGGAAAAACTGAGCCGCACGCCCTTCATCGTGGTGGACGTGGACGGCTACCGCAAATCGCAGGAAGATAAAGTACGCACCATCGCCGATCAAAAAGCCGACTTCGTGCGCCGCACGGGCAATCGCATCGCGCTGTCCCCCATGAGCCCGTACTTCCGCCGCATCGTGCACTTGCATGTGGCGAGCGTGCCGGCGTTGCAAGACCTGACCACGGAAAGCGTGGGCGAAGGAGAGTACCGACAAATCGTACTCAAGTTGAAAGATGAATCCGGCGTAAAGAGCGGCGAAGAATTGTCCCCCGTGATTCCGGCGGACGATGACTTGGGGAATTTGGATGTTTGAGAAAGACCCCTGTCTTCCTTCCGCGATGGAAGGAGGCAAGGGCCTTTGGGCGTTGCGTTTCAGGCGATGGGTTTATGCCGTGGCCTTTTTGCGCGTACGGTGCGTTCGCGGTTTAGGACCGACTATCGTGGACTCCAGACCATTTTGCACCTGCTCGAGGTGCAGGAGATGCCCTTTCATGTCTTCGACCGCGGCTTCGATCGTCTTGTAGAACTTGACGTTGCCGGGCTCGAACGTCGTATCCATCAACTTCCAGAGGAGTGTGGGCACTATTGCATCGAGTATGACGAGGAACACCCGACGGCCATCGCCGCCTTGCACCGTAGCGGGAGCCCAGCCCTGCTTAGCATTTTTCAATGCCACGTGCACCAACTCGTACCGGGTGGTTGCAGAAAGCAAATACGCATAGCCCGCACAGCAGGCATCCTCCCTGTTCCCCAGCAGTTTCGCCGGAACGTGTTGGGCAAAATGCATCGAATCCACGATGAAGTACCGCTTCTGCATGTTCATTTCCTTTCTGTTCGACACTGACGGAGGCGGCCGACACGGAACACCCGGGACCACCTGTTTGCAACGCTTTGAATGATCGCGCGTTCCACGGTTGGAACGTGCTTTGTATTTATACTATACTATTTTATTTTTAGCAAAAATAGTTTTTTCCAATTCATGGAGCCATTTTTAAAAGACCCCTGCCTTCCCTCTTCGCGTGAAGAAGGATGACAAAGGTCTTTTGGGAGACAGCGCGGTTTACACAGTGATGACGATGTCCGGCTTCGGAAGATCTTCTTCCTGCACTTCCTCCTGCCACTCGTTCATAGCCATGAAGTGCAGCGCTACCTTGGTACACTCGAGGAAGGAAAACATCTCTTTCATGGTCTGGGGCGGCCTGCCGGCGGATGTGTGCTCAGGAAGGTGCATTCTCATGCCTCTGATGGAATCCCGAATACCGCTCACCTGCGTGTTTTTCTTTTTTGCCTTCGCTTGGAAGCTCTCGATGTTCTCAATGAGCGTCAGTACACTCAGCCTCAGATATTCGTCGTCATCGACGATGGGCTTGCCCGCGTCATCGAGCATTGGCTCCGCGTTCTGGCAGAAGCGCTGATACACAAGTTTATCACCCCAGATTGTCGCATCCTCCATGTGTATGTCTCCGATCTGGACGAGGGTTTGGATTTGTTGCAGGCTGAAATGAAACAGATTCATCAGATATGCTTCTTTTTGAGTCATAACCGTCCTCCACAGGAAATCGCCATTTCGAGAATCTGCGACGCGCAGCTTCTCCCGCCCAGGCGTTCTGCAATGCAAAACAGCAAGGCGGAGGAAGAAAAAGGAGATGACAAAGAAGGGCCTATTGTGTGGATATTACGATGGAAGTCAACGCACTGTAATGGCTCAATACCTTCGCATCACCCCTGCGATACGGTATGGACATGCCT
>CAYTNJ010000025.1:0-15325 GCA_964439155.1 uncultured Candidatus Peribacteria bacterium
TACTCTTTATACCACTTTTTACGGACAAGCCAGAATTCATTCTGCTCTTCAATAGCATCATCATAATCTAATCTATCAAAGGCAGATTGAACACCTTCAACTACACCAGGCCAATAAGAAGAGTTAAAATCGTCACCAAACATAATGCCTTCTTGAGTAAGAAGAGGCCAGTAGAATTTAATATCAGCTTCTACATCTTCAACTTCGTGACTTCCATCAATATAGATAAGATCAGCCTTAATTCCTTTATTCTGAAAATATCTTGCAGCATTGATTGAGGTCTGCGGGAAAGGAATGATTACGTCTTCATGACCCCAATGCATAACATTGGAAAGAAACTGATAATAAACCTGAGGAAATCCATTAAGGGGCATCAAGTCCCAATCAGAGCCCCTTGGCTTGTCAATGAATTCAACAGCCCCTAGCCAAGTGTCTACGCATATGATCTTAGCATCAATCTCAAGCGCTTTCAAGCAGTTCGCCATATTGATTGCTGATTGACCCATCCAGGTTCCAACTTCAATAATGAGCTTTGGCTGAGTCTCATTAATGAGTTCCATGAAGATAGGATCATTACCATGCCAACCCTTTAGATTCTCAGGCCAAGGCTGGAAATTCTCATATGCAAGAGAAGGTAAAATTTCAAAGTCAGACATTAATTCCTCTAGTTCATCTTGTCTTAGGAGCGAGCAATGGGGTTCGAACCCACGACCTTCTGCATGGCAAGCAGACGCTCTACCACTGAGCTATACTCGCAAATGTATACGGGGTATTGCCGATTATCAAGACCGTATACTTTCCAGTGCGCTAATCGGACAGACTGGAAGCTCCCTGTCGGAATCGAACCGACAACCTCCTGTTTACAAGACAGGTGCTATAGCCAATATGAGCTAAGGAAGCAAATAGCCTACTTTTCAGTAGGCTCGTCCTCTATTTGGACGTGAATTTCTTGAATGTTACTAAAGCGTTCATACTCTTCTGTAGTAAGCTGAGCACGAATATAACCCTCTACTTGACTTGTTTCATCAAACATAGAACCAAAAGCATCTTGAATTTGTTGATGCTCTCGAATCATAACATGCTCTGCTTTAGAAACATATAAAGTATTACCCTCAAACCTCATTAGAATGCCTTTACGCCTTCATCCTGAAGCTTATCTAGGATACTCGCACCTTGAACAGCCGAGATAAGAGCATTACCATCAACAACAATAGACTTGCCATCAGTTAAATGGCTTTGACCAAACTTTTCTTCATATTCAAAAATTTCAAGAAAAACGTTACCATTTAATACGGTTACTTGAAGAACTCTAGGACTTAACCCTGTACTAGGGTTAACGTCTAGATCCCCTAATAAAACATGAGCTTTAGACATAACCTAACCTTTTAATTTTAATATAGAGCGACCAGAGAGAATCGAACTCTCATCCTTTGGGTGGAAACCAAACATAATAGCCTTTATACTATGGTCGCATAAATGATCGCTGAGGGACTTGAACCCCCGACCCTTTGCGAGTCAAGCAAATGCTCTCCCAACTGAGCTAAGCGATCAAAAACTTACCGACAACGAATGGTACGTGTAATTACTGTATTACGAGAACCTGTACTTCCTCCACGACTGTCTTCCATATTGAAATATGTCTCAAGAGTCCAACGTCCACTTCTATGACCCTGGCAAGCGTAACTAAAATTAAATACACCTGGATTATATCGAGTCCATTGAGCTTTCCAAACGCCATTTCTGCGTAAAGTTACTCGCGCATATAAAGAAGCTGGCATTCGATAACAAGCAAGTACAGCCTTGCCTTGAACATAAGATCTTGTATAAGGCATACTAAATTGAGAAAGAACACAATGTCCTGGCGCTCCCCAAGAAAACGTATAAGTAAGAGCGGCAGCAGTTGTAGGAATTATTAATCCTACAAATATGATTAATGGTAATAGATATTTTTTCATAGTGCTCCGAATAGGGATCGAACCTATGACTTCCACTTTGTAAGAGTGGCACTCTCCCGCTGAGTTACCGGAGCAGGGTTCCCCCATTAAGGGGGATTAATAATTAAGAATCAGAAGCAGGGCGATTTTTAAGGCGCTCTTTTTGCAATTTATGTTCTGCAACAAGTCCACTTCTAAAAGCGCGAAGACCGGCAATAAGTGTATCAACCTTGTGAAGGTTGTTTTTCATACCAAATTCTGACCAATCCATATCAAAAGAAACACGCTTATCACAATCAGCGATTTCGAGAATGGTTCTCGGAGAGAAATAGCGACCAGTAGATCGGTCAGTGCTATCTTCTACATATACTCTAATGTATGCGCCCTGATGCATACCAGGAAGGTTCAAAAATTTATCGAAATGAACCCTTGTAACATATTCAGCTTGACTCATTTTGTTTTAGAATTTCTTCACGTAGACTTTTGACACGCTGAGACACTAATGATGCGGTTACGCCCATTCTCTGAGCTATCTCATCATACGAGTAACCGTACCAGTGAGGTAACACTATCTGCTTTATCGTATCCCGTGATCGTTGACTCAATTTCTCCCAATTCACTGAATGGGGCAGCTTGGTTGATGGCGATTTTTTCGCCTTTCCTTCCCCATTTGTCTCGGAAATGGTCTGTAATTCTTCGTTGGACAATGTATCCAGCATATCCTGCGAAAGAATGTTCACGGTTCCATTTGTTAGCATATAGTTCCCATACTAAAGTTATGATATAAGCAACCAACTCTTCATATTCATGAAAAGGTATATAAATATTACGTTTACGAAGATAAGCTCTTGCATGAATATGAGCAAACTCTTCAACATCCTCTAAATCAGCAAGCTTAAGAACTCCATTCAAAAACTTACCATTAGGAGGATTTAGGGTGTAAGAAATCGGTTTTTCACTCGATTCCTGATACGAGGTATCATCTGACATTGTTCTCCAAAATTAAGAAACAACAAAGAATCCAAGGCCGGTCTTGAACCGACTAAGACGAAGGTTGCAGCTTCGCGCCTCGACCGCTTCGGCATCTTGGACTTAATTATAGGAGAAAGGCGAAAAGAGTGTTGTTTTGTTTAAACTTCTCTCCCTCGTAGCGGGAGAGGATGGATTCGAACCACCAATTCACTATTTCAAAAGTGTGTTTTACCGAAGTAACTCTTAACTTCACTACCTATAAAACGGAGCCCTCTCCGACAGTTCAGCACCATATAGGACCCGAACAAATTAAGTCTTTGAGAGCATGAAATCTAGAAAGAGAAAAATTGAGAAGAGTGTATTGTATTTATTATTATCCTATAAACGAAGTAACTCTGCTACTCGCTTCTTTCTATAGCGGCAGTTGGATTCGAACCAACGATCTTCTCGTTATGAGCGAGACGAGATAACCACTTCTCCATGCCGCGATGTATAATTGTTATCGTCAAGCTAAGCTTGAAATTTAGAGAGAAAAGCTAAAAGAGGGTTTTTGGTTTCGAAAGCAGGAGTCAAACCTGCTACCTTTTGTTCAGTAGACAAATGCTCTATTCAGATGAGCTATTTCGAAGTAACTCTTTTAATCACTACTCTAAGGTACCGGATGAGGGATTCGAACCCCCTAAGCTAAAAGCCTACCATTCCAGTATTTATAAAAGCGGTTTACCCGACCGCATAAAGTGTAGGGAGAGGGATTCGAACCCCCAAGGCGTTGCCGGGCGGGTTACAGCCGCTTAGTGTCACCAATCACTAACTTCCCTACGTAAATTTCTTATAAAGAAGGCATTATGTCACTCAACCAAAAAAATACTAAAAAACAAGGCGATGTAGGACTTGGCGCTGCTATTAGATATTATACAGCAGCGGGTTACACCGTTTCTTTACCTATAACTGATAATCAAGAATACGATCTAATTGTAGAAAAAGAAGATGGATTAAAACGTATTCAAATAAAAACAACTAGATTTAAGAGAAATGATATCTACAATGTATCTTTAACTATTAAAGGTGGAAATAAAAGTAATTCTACCATCAAGGCTTTTGATCCCCAAAAAGTTGATTTTATTTTTATCTTAACAGATGATGGTGACGAATATGAAATTCCATCATCTGAAGTAAAACAAAGTATTAGCTTAGGGAATAGTAAGCTACATTTTAAAGTAACTAATCCTTCAATTCTTAAGCTGCAAGAAGAATTACGTAAAAATACAGAAGCCTTTAAAAAGGCCCAAGAGCAAGCACGCTTAGCGGTAAGAGTCTTCTAAAAGAAGAAACCCACGGGGAGAGGATTTCTCACTCTCCCCATAAGCATAGCGTATCAGAAACTAGTTGTCAAGCTCCACCTGAGCAAGCGCTTGAATTTCTTGAGCCTTTGTCTTAACGGCTGAGGCAAGAGTGTTTGCGCGAGACTCGGTAGCAGAAAGCTGAGCGTTAGCTGCGGCTAATGCAAGCTGAGCGTTAGCGAGTTGAGCTTGTGTCTGAGCTAGCTGATCCTTTACAGGCTGACAAGGATCATCAGGCGGTGGAGGATTTTCAGGTCCTACCAAAACATTAACAACTTTTTCAGTTTTATTTCCAGCAGTATCATACGCAGCTACCTTAACAGTGTTTGCTCCATTAGGAACACCAGCTAAACTAATGGCTGATGAAAGATATGGAGAAGAACTGTCAGTATATACTAGCTGTGTATTAATATAAAATTCTACTCTTGATACATCTACATTGTCTGAAGCCGAAGCTTCGAATACAACAGTATCAATAATTCTAGAACCTTCTGTAGGACTCACTAAATCAACTAGTGGAGGCGTTGTATCTACAGGAGGGGGAGGGGTAACAGTTCCAGGTTGAACACCTACAGGACCCCAACCCTTAACAGGAGAATCTTCAGCAAGAGTATAATCTCCGATTGCTGGATTCTTATACTTAGGATCTACGTTCTTAACGGAAGCATCAATGGTAAATCCACCATTGCCTGAAAGAACTCTTTGTCCAGCAGCACCAGGACCTTGCCAAAGGTTAGTTGTGCGTACAATGTTACCTGTTCCAATTGGAGTACAACCCCACCAAGATTCTACTAAACCACTTCTAGAATCTTGAGCATTGGTAAGAATTGAGTCCTCAATAATATTTCCACTAGATTGTAGACAACCAGTTAATCCAGTTGAAGAATCATTAGCTCCGGAGAACGTGGCCCCACCATCACATCTATCAACTAGAACTCTTCTAATGCGAGCATTATCTGAATTAGGATAGAAATGGAAAGCCCATCCATCAGGACAATCATAAATAAGAGAATCTTCAACTACTGCACCATCAGCATTCTTAATATAGAATACATGATCGTGTCTATCTCTAGCTGGATCACCAATTAGTCGCATTCTCATTCTGCGAGCAGTTGGCATGAGAATTCTTGTTGGCGCACCCCAAGTAAAGAAGATTCTTCCTGGGAAACCATTTGTTCTATTTTGACAAGCTAGATCTTCGAAAATAACACCATCAGCGCTATTTAACCAAGTTCCTGAAGCTTGAGTTGAAACACCACCATCCATACCAAATCCACGGAAAACACTACCATCAGCAGAAGTCCCTAATGAAAATCTACCGCGAACTTGAACGGAAATTGCAGACATATCATGACCATAAGTTCCAGTCACGAACATGTTTTCGAACCAATCAACACCTTGGATAATTAGAGGCTTATTGATTGTTTTAAAGCCAGTTCCTAAATTGTGAATTCCACGTTCTAGGATGAGTGTATCGTTCGCTTGAGCAGCATCAATAGCTGAACTCAATTGACCGGGTTGAACTCTGATTGTTGCCATATAGCATCCTCCATCGTCAACCTTTAATGAGTTGATGGAGGAGCTTTTAGAAGGTTCTCTAAGAGAAAGTCGAATAGAGTGAGTTTAATATACTGATTATGAGTCAGTTGCCTTTTCCATTTGGCTATATTTCATATTTTGGCTGAAATACTAGGAGTCGAACCTAGACGAAGTAACTCTAAACATCACTACTTAGATAGATCCGGGACTAGGGCTCGAACCTAGATAGACAGTTCCAAAGACTGTCGTCCTACCATTAGACGATCCCGGAAAGATATAGGAGTAAATTTGAAAGAGAAATTTAATATGCTACCCTTACACCATAGACCCATGAGCGGGCCTAGCCGGATTCGAACCGACACCATTCGTTTGACAGACGAAGTAACTCTTTACATCGCTACCTATATACACACAAAGAAAAACATTGAAAGAGAAAAATTGATAAGAGGTTTTTCCATTTGAACGAAGTAACTCTTATACTCGCTTCTTTCAGTGAGGGCGGAGGGAATCGAACCCGCAACCTCGGGGTTACTTTACCACACTAGCTTTCACTAGCCATCATTAGATGTTGTAGTCTGGACTATATCATCATCTTCGACATTATTCGCTAAGATGTTTGGCGTATAGTCTCTGAGGACTCTCCTAATCTCTCTATAGTCTTCAACATATCTACAACCTTTTATTTGGTTGTTTTTAGGTGAAGCTAAACGAAAAGAAGATGTTTTAGCATTTGACAAGATTTCTTCAACAGAAACATAAAAGATATCTTTTGTATCTAAAACAAAGATAGCAAAAATATCTAAATCATCTATTGAATACCTAAATTTATAATTTGGTCCAGATTTTGTCGCACTAACTTGAACCACATTATTTATAGAATTCAAAGCTTTGACTTGAATCCTTATTGGTCTTGGAGTAAGAGCAATTAAATCTACTTTACTGTTGTCTCCTAATTCTGTAAACGTAGGAAATCCTTGACCAATTAAATCTTGTGCTATAGCTAATTCACCTAAAGTACCTTTTACTTTGCTATGCATAACTTAACTCCTTCAAGAGTTAAGGGTTAGTAACCTGATACTTTTTAGGGTTGCCTGCTGATTGTCCAATCTTTAGAATTTTTACGATTGAAGTCGTATCTAAAGCTCTAAGGAGTTTCCAGCATATAGCCAAATTTTCATCTATATATTTCTATATAACGCTTCTATTTTAGATAAAAGCCCCTTGCTCTGCCTAATTGAGCTACACCCCCAAATGCCCAATATCAACTAGAAACTATTGGGCGAAATTTTTAATCTAGTTGAAACTAACTGATTGACATTTTTAATGATACTCAATCAGTAAGGCATCTTTTAAAGAGAGACTTTAGCCGGGCGCTCTCAGCCTTTTTCTATGGGTAGTACCGTGTACGGGGTTCGAACCCGTGTTCTCCTGGGTGAAAACCAGGCGTCCTAGGCCACTAGACTAACACGGCATAGATGAGTGAGGGAGTGATGTTCCCTCACTCACACTTAGAACTGTAGCAGACCCTCAGGGAAGAGTCAAGTCCTAGTATCTGAAGAGAAATTCAATGGCAGCTAGACCATCGTCGTCATATCCCTCATCACAATTGCAATCAGGGCAATCTACATCATCGCAGCCCCAAAAATCTTCATCCACAAGATCCTCACCATCGCCCCAATAATCTTCATCGTATCGGTATGACGAAACAACAGCTTCCTGAATAGGAGCGTCAATAACGTCTACGACCTGATAACGACAGACACGAACCTTTTCACCAGCCGCATCCGTAGGAACCGATACAACGTCCCTAGGATTAACTTCTACCTTGAGCATTGCGCCCTGGGCATAGTGAAGGGCGTACTTGTATGTACCAACGTGCAAACCCGTTGAACAAGCAGTTGATGGATCGTGGGCAACCTCACTACGAGGCATTTCAACGACATTGCCAATTTCGTTGGAGATATGACCATTACAATCTTCACCATTCACAATGGCATGACCAGCATAAACAGAGAGAAGCTTTCCGCCCTCTTTCTTTACACCCTTGTATCCAACAATGTCTCCATTATCGGTAAGAGTGAAGTTATGAGACATAAGCCAATCATAAAGCTGCTCTCTTGAGTGCTCATTAGGATTGGACTGAACCTTCTCAAAGAAGCGGACAAGCGGACGCCAGTCGGCAACCTGATCTTCAAGGAATCTCATGATCTGCTTACCAAGAGCAGAGTGAACAGGATCACCGTCAAAGTAAATCAATCCATTGGCGACGGTTACTCGATCTGAAAGACGCTCAAACTTCTTACTCACAGTAACACTAAGATCAAGCAATTCAAGAAGATGATAATACTCTTCCTCAGTAAGCTCTTCTGCTCTAAGAGCATAACTTACAATCTGCTTGAAATTAGGGTTAGACTCATGAATCGGCGGATGAATATTCATTTCATCATCAATGATGGTAATGGTCTTCTCGCCGTCATTACTGACTAACTCAAAATTCATAATTTTTATACCTTACTCTTCATAGAATTGTATACAGCGTTGACATACATATAAGCATGACCAGGACACTGTGTAAAATGATGCAGGGAAAGCATTGTATATTTCTGAAATGCATCTGGAATAGATGGAAGCACTATATGAATAAGCTTGGACATTTGATCAAACTGTCTTAATTGATCGTCAAAATCCTTAGAAATATACTTTACAACTTCTTTAATTGCAGGATCATCGACTTTATGCAAATCAATTGATCTAACCATACCTCTTGAGCGAGCATACTTCAAGTGATAAGCAAGGGTCTTCTTATCTTCTGAAGTAAGAGAGTTTTTCCACTTATCAGCAATTTCTTTAATTGCATCAGAAACTGTTTTCGCTTGAGGAAACAAGCGGAGAAACTTATTTTGTCGATTACTCGGAACTTCTAGAAGAACATATCTCTCTTTAAGCGTATCAAGATACTGTCTAAATTTATAACTTGAATGTCTATCATCTAATGTACTATAGTAGATGGTAACTTTTGTCAAGTCAAGCTTTTGTAATAGATCTACCGAAGCCGAATACGCCAACCCTGACTCAGTAGAGCCTACTGAGGTATAATCTGGATTTTCTTTTTTGTCATTAAGTTTAATGACGTCGGAATCTAGCTTAGTATTGCGAACATCTTCGAAGTCAATGACAGTCCTATTATTTGGAAGCCACTTATTTGAATAAGGCTTAGTTGTAACGACTGCAAGGTCAAAATTACTACCCTGGGATAGTAAAAGCTTTTCCAGCTTTCGCTTATGTGTTGTAGTAAATTTCTTAATACTGAAGTTCTCAACCCAAACAACCTTACGCTCGCTTTGAGCGTAACCAAAATATGTACTTAAATGAAAGGCTGTAGAAGTATTGCTTAAGCTTCCATAATGACCAGCATCCACAAGGAGGAAATCATCATCTTTGTTGGATGGAATATTAGTTGGAATATTCTCACCCTTATAAAGGAAACTGTTTTGACCCACTCGAAACATTTTCTCAAATTGACGAGAAACCTTCCAGGCTTCAAAACATGAAGGAGCTTTATCAACATCTTCTTGAAGACGCTTCCTCAAAGAGGATTCAAACTCTGTTTCAAGACGAGCAAGAGTCTTCTTAGTAATAGAAGACATATATAGCGATTCACGACTCGGAGTAAAAGCAACTTCCCCAATGTCTACATAAAAGACACCCTTGAATAAATAATGAAGGTGACTCGAAACACCGCTTATATCACAAGGGTATGGAACATTTCCCATAACCACAATACAATTGTCATTTCCCGGAAACCAGGAGCCATCTACTGCAAAGATTTTTTCAGAAATCTTAAAAGTTTTTGAATCTGCTCTAAAAGTAGCAGGAGCCTGTCCATTGACAAGAACGGTTCCAGGTTCCCAAAAAGCAAAGAACTTACGAGCTTTCAATTCAAGAGCATTACCCTTCTTAGCCGGAATGCTGATGCTTGTACCAGCTTCTTCAGTTGTCTCTGTATTTGAGACAATCTTAATTGATCCAGCGCCATCTTCATCCCGAGAGACAATGGCCTGTACTTTCTTCCCATCCTTAACGGACGTAAGAGTAAACTGAGAAGTATAGGTCAAAGCAGACTTACAACCCAATCCAAGCATACCAACTTGGTCATTACTCTCTCGCTTTGTAGAGGCTCCATATTTTGAATAAATACGATGAATGTCCTCAAGAGAGAGTCCAACCCCATGATCCTTAATAGTAAGATTAAAATTAAGCGGAGTAGGAAGAATAATCTCAATAGGCTTAGTCTGTCCAGCTTCTATATGAGCATCATACGCATTGGTAGAATACTCACGAATAATAGCCATTTCAGGATCTGAATAAAGATCTGTAAGAACAGACATAATGTGAGCAAGCGAATTCTCGTCAAAAGTCATCGCTACTTTCTCACCTACAATATTACCCTGAACTTGAATGTTTGTATGAGTTAATGTTTTCATATTTTCTTTTGATTATAATTAACTGAGTCCGAGTGGTAGGATTCGAACCTACGACCCCCTGCTCCCAAGGCAGGTGCGCTAACCTGGCTGCGCTACACCCGGATAATTCATGCCCTACTATCTTCCCCCCTGGAATCGAACCAGGCATCTTTTCCTTATCAGAGAAACGTCTTAACCGACTGACCCGGGGAAGCTATGAATTTCAGCATGACAATTAGCACATAATAAATCACATTTATCTAATTCTTGCTGAATTTTTTCAAAAGACAGCGTTAGCCACTTACTTATTGTAAAGTCTTTTGAAGTTGGATCACGATGATGAAAAACTAAAGCATCTATACATTTATTATAGCCACAGATTTGACAAGAACCTCCAAGATAGGCTATTGCTTTAGTTTTTAAAGCTTTTCTAAAAGCTGAGACTCTAGCTTTTTCGCAAGCTTTACAAGCATTTTGCTTAGTTTTTCTATCAGACCGCTGATAGAAATCATCCTCTTGTTTTAAGAGATTACATTTTATACATAGTTTCATATAAAACTACCCAGCAACTTAAAGAGCCATCTTTAAGGGCTCTTTCTTTTTAAGAAACCAATTTTTGAAATCTAAATATTCAGAATATGGAGCGCCTCTTTCGAAATGAACAATCTCATCCCAAGCGCCTTTTTCTGAATTAAACTTAAGAAGCCAGGATTCGGGCATTTCAGCTACATTCATTACCCCTGCTGGGGTACTAGTATAACTTCTATACGTTTTAGCCAGAATAGAGCTAAGGGCTGGACCTCTAGTGGTATAGATTTTAAATTGAGGACTTCTACAAGTGATAAAAGTTGCCCAAATTTCAGTAGGCAAACTATCCATAGTTACTTTAGCCATAGCACCCCCTGAAGGATTCGAACCTCCGGCACACGGGGTAGAAAAGTTGATTCTACCCAACACTTAATCTATATGAAAAAGTGTACAAAGTGTAATATAGCCAAGCCTTTTGAGGCTTTCTATTCAAAGAGTGGTCGAGATAATCAATTCATGAGCGAATGTAAAGACTGTTTTAATCAGTCTACTCATGAGAGACAAAAGAAAAACAAACTAAAATATGTAGAATACAAGGGAGGGTCGTGTCAGATCTGCGGATACAATAAGTGTATCGAAGCTCTAGACTTTCATCACCTAGATCCTAGCATCAAAGAAATGAGCTTGTCAAGTGGTCGCGGCTACAGCTTTGAACGTGCTAAAGCTGAATTAGATAAATGTATTTTAGTTTGTTCTAATTGTCATCGTGAAATTCACGCAGGAATTACATAAATTACATTAGTTAAAACATATTTTATACTTTCATCTTCATCTAAGAAGATGAAATTTTCATGTTCATCTATATAAAAACGACTACATTCAACTTCATCCTGAAATTGACTAGCTTTAACAATATACTTTTTCATTTCTAACCTTTCTAAAAGTCCCCCCGCCAGGACTCGAACCTGGGAATACGGTTTAGAAGACCGTCGGTTTATCCACTAGCCTACAGGGAGAAAATTGCCCTCTATCCACTGAGCTAAGAGGGCAGGAAATCCCATCCACAAGGGATGGGATGGTCTATTTCGAACTCGCCCTACTAGGCTAGCACGGTTCCTAGCGGTCTGTCAAGAGGGAATCTTAGTCACCAAGACTTCAAATTCTGAAACAAGATCATTGTCTTCAGAAGGGTCATACATATCAAATGATACATTATCTTGCGCCCAACGCTTTGCAGATTCTTCATCAGGAGCTTTTAGAATATATTCTTTGTGGCGAGTTTCACTAACAAGAACTGTATAACGAGGCATTTTATTACCTTGATTAGATGAACAGAGAGCCCCCTGAGGGACTAATTATTTATTAGTTAGTCTATTAAAGGTTCTTATACAATGACAGTTAGCACAAACTAACTCACATTTTTCTATTTCTTTAAGAATACGGTTTTTACCATATCCCTTTCTATACATAACACTAATTGTATCATTTTTATTGAAAGATGGTAAATGATCCCATTGCATAGCGGCTGGATGAAATATCTGTCCACAGTCTACACAAGGATTATTTTTAAGCTCTCTATACCATTTTACATAATCAGGATAATTTTTGTTATTTCGTTTAATATAAGATTCTTTATTAGCCTGATAATGCGCTTTAGAAGCTATTTTTTGACAATCTAAGCAATAAGATTGTTTTTGACCTTTAGATTTATTTTTCCATGCAAATAAATCTAAAGTTTTAGAAATCTTACATTTAGAACAGGTTTTAATCTCCCGAGTAGGGATCGAACCTACGACTGTCATGCGTTCGAAGCGCATCGCTCTATCCTCTGAGCTATCGGGAGTTTTATTCATCACAAATTATATAGATGATATCCTTCGAAAGGAAGTATAAATTCGAAGCCAAACACTCTATCCGCTGAGTTAAGGAGGCAATACATTTAGGGGCGTGACCCGTTTCATATAGATATTATCAGCTATCTATATGGGAATCAATTATGTTCTAGTGCTGATAACACATTCGCCTTTTGTTTTGACCCTATGAGCAGAAATCTCATGTAAACTAGTTGTATGAGTATGCAAAGGTCGTCCCTAAATTTTTAAAGATATTCGCGCATTTCGCGCTTATTGATGCGATCAGTTATGATTCGCTTTTTGTATGAAGCAGGAACACAAAGATAACATCCGCATAAGCGGGGCGCTTCTCTTGCTGCGTTTCGCCGTATTTTTCTTACGGCGTTAGAACCTCTTACTTTATCATAGAATCCCATAAGAACTCCCAAAAATGAATATATGAGTCACGCGCGAGTGATATCCCTCTTTCTAGGATTGCCTAGCCGCTACTCACCCTCTAAGTTCCATTTTCCTTAGAGCTAGTTTAATATACTGCATGGAGGATGGGAGAATCGAACTCCCGACTTCGCGGTGCAAACGCGACGTGTTCCCTCTAGCACTAATCCCCCTTATTTATACCGTGGGAGCATTGAGCCCGGTATAACGGCCCTCACCCTTAACGTCTTAAGGTCCATAGTGGAGCTACCGGGATTCGAACCCGGAACCTCTTGCGAGCCATGCAAGCGCTCTCCCAATTAGAGCTACAACCCCTCCATATATCAGGTCTAGTGAACTGTCCTCGCTTCTCTACTTGATTTCACGCTTTTCGAGAATTAGTGCGAACCTACCCTAGCAAGGCTATCCTGATATCGCTAAGTAGATCAGTGGAAATCACCTTGTCAGAGTAGGGATTTACAGAGTCACTAGTTATCTGACTACTAGTAATTCGAACCCCCTCGCGGGGCGTCGGAATCAAGCCATGTAGCTAATATGGCTAAACTCTAGCTTCGATCTACTAATTTTAAGTAATTACTAGCAAATTTATAAGATTTAACATTATTTTTAGGCAATGTTAATCTAAGTCTTATTTCTGATGAACCTAAATCTTGTCTAGGAATATAATAACATTTATCAGTTGTAGAATCATAAACAGCTATATAATCAATATCTGTATTGATATACTTCTTTTCAGATGTGCGTGTTCTAGTAGAACAATCTACTAAGATAGATTCTCCATTAGAGGAGACATATTTAACCTGAATTCTTAAAAGAGAGCCAGTATCTGCAATAAGATCATAATCACACCGATTATGTGGAAATGAGATTATATATCCTTTTTCTACTAAATCAGTAGCAACCTTAATTTCAGCTAAATCACCTTTTTGAGAAGTATTCATACGGGGTATACGGGATTCGAACCCGTGGCCTTCTGCGTGACAGGCAGACGATCACTCCGCTGATCTAATACCCCAAGAAATATGTTGTTCCCGCTCCCTCTCCACGAGGAATTTCGCCGCCTACATATCACAGGTATCCTAGGTTAACTGTGAGTGTGCGCTTGTAACCGTTTCAGGAGCGACCTGAAAGTAGTGGGAAAATCGGCGATGGGTATCCCCCGTAGAAATGCGGGATCTATTCCGGCTATTGTTGCTATTTCACTTTCGGTATGCATCCCTACTTGTGATAGCTCAAGCTTATTTCTATCCTTTCCAAAGGCCCACCATTTATAAAAAGTTTGTTTCCGCCGCATTGTCTAATGCATTTCGGCCCAGTTTCTCATTTTTGCGTCTTATTTCACTCTAGAGACTGAGGGGGAACCTTATAAATCTTTACGCAAGTAGACTAAACTTGCTCGATAGTGGAAACAGCCAGGAGTACGGGACTTGAACCCGTAACCTTTGGATCGACAATCCAATGCTCTGCCAATTGAGCTAACCCCCGTTATATACTAGAGTTCGGGGCCATTCTCCCCGTTGGGCTTCAATGAGCACTTGCGCTATCTGAGCTAAACTCTAGGAGGCTCGGGCGGTAGGGATCGAACCTACGACATATCCAATCATTCACCCAATTTTTTGGGAAAAATTTTCCCACAATCTAAACATTTATAAACGACAATTACTCTGTCAACTCTAGTTACTCTATTGTTTTTACGAATTGCTTTAGACTCTGAACAATGACTTTTTAAATTTTTATGTTTACATTCCATGATTAAACTGGCCCACCAGGATTCGAACCCGGAACTTTCGATTAACAGTCGAACACGTTCACCATTTACGCCATAGGCCACTATTTATTTAGCAAATTCAATTTCTCTATGACAATTAGCGCAAAGGAGAATACACTTTTGCGCTTCTTTTAAAAGAGAATTATAAGATTTAGAATAATTACTAATATTCCATTCTTTTTCAGAAGGATCTGAATGATGAAATTCTAAAACCCACAAACATTTATTATAACCGCATTTACTACACGATCCGCCTAAGGCTTCAACCAACTTTTCTTTCAAAGCTCGTCTTCTTTTATTAACGGCTTCGATTCTACATTGTTTACAACGCCAACATTTTCCATCATATCTATATGACGTTTTACCATGTAACTTACATATTTTTTCCATGTAAGTTAATATGGAGATATAGGTTAATTTATAGGATTAACCTCTGAACTACACCCGAATAAAATGGAGCCGGGAAGAGCGGAGTTACGCGCTCCGGCGTTTC
>CAYTNJ010000026.1:0-15255 GCA_964439155.1 uncultured Candidatus Peribacteria bacterium
GCTATACGGATGCAATGGATTTTTTCTATACAATTGCCTCTCATATTTTCTCCAAATTCCAAGAGTATGGAGCACGAGGAAGAATGGGTAATTGCGGCGAATTCATTTCCGAGGGCATCGGCGCTAAAAAAGAAATTCTTTTTTATGATGAAAACGGCCAGTTTGTTGCAAAAATAAACCATGACAGATTACTCGAAGCAAGTTACGCGTTAAATGTAGCAACGGCTGGGACTGAGGTATTTGAAGGCGGAGATCCTATGGATTTCGCTTATAAAATGACTAGAGATTATCAATCCAAGCTACAAGATTCGCATGGAGTATTTATGCGGAAAATTCAAAATGCTGAGGACTCGAAACCAGCATCACAAAGCAAATCAAATCCGCAAATTGAAGACACAGGGTCTTCTAGCATTACTGGCCAACAACCCAAAACATCAATGATAAAAGCAGGGAGAAACGATCCCTGTCCTTGCGGCAGCGGCTGTAAATTCAAGAAATGCTGCATGAGAGAAAAATAAGAGATGCTACAATCTTACTATGCAAAAACTCCAAAAAACCCCCGCCGAATGGAAGGCCCTCCTCACCCCCGAACAATACGAAGTAACCCGAGAAAAAGGGACTGAATCGCCCTTCTGCGGCCTCCTCCTGAATAATAAAGAAAAAGGTGCCTACCACTGCGTATGCTGCGACCTGCCGCTCTTCAAATCCGGAGAAAAATTCGAATCCGGCACCGGCTGGCCCAGCTTTACCTCGCCCATCGAGGGAAACGTTGAAGAGCACAGCGATAACTCGTTCCTCATGCGCCGCACCGAAATCGTCTGCGCCCGCTGCGATGCGCACCTTGGCCATGTGTTCGACGACGGCCCACCGCCCACCGGCAAACGCTACTGCCTAAACTCCGTCTCCCTCAAATTCGAAAAGGAGTGAGCGCGAGAGCGGCAAAAGAGCTATCATGACTCCCATGCGTTCTTCCCGGTTTATCGTCGGCGCAGTTATTGCCATCGCCCTGCTCGGGGCAGTCGCGACGATGATCGCCTGGAGAAGCGGGGTGTCTCGCAAGCCCTACCCCGCGGCTGCTTACGACTACGACATCGCCTATGCCGAGAGTGAGTACGGCATTTGGGACGCGCGGCTGGTGCGTACCGATTTGCAGACCGGGGACGAAGAGCAGGTGATCGGCAGCCTCAAGGCCGCGGTGCCCGAGGTGCGTGATCATCTAAACCACACTTTCGCCATGTTCGCCGAACCGAAGGGCGCGCCGTTCGTCGTCTTGCAGGCCGTGTACAAAGACACCGACATCGCGGGCGGCCCGCTGTATGCGTTCGATACGCGCACGAAGGAGCTTAAGAAAATGCAGGTGAGCGAAAGCTACGACGGCTTCTACGGCGGCGAAGCATTTTCCCAAGACGGCCGCTTCATCGCATGGGCGCCCAACGCCGAAGATGGAAATTCCAAAGCTCTCTTCCTGATCGACCTTGTGCTCGATCGCTCGCAGTCGGTGATGACGCTCGAGGACAATGAAACTTTCAACGCCGGGGGCTTTGCCATGAGCGGCATCTTCAACGTGCGCTGGACCGATGCCCACACCATTGCGGCCGACGTGTACGACCAAGCGGGAAAGTTGACCGAGGGGTTCGACGCGAAAGCGCTGTACTTGCGTACGGCGACTTTCGACGCGAGCGAGGCGATGTGAGCGGAAGGCGTTATTGCGCGAATCCCCAAGCCTTCTGCCACTGCTGCATTTCATCGATTTCCCGTTGCTGAGCCGAAATGATCGCGGTGGCCATGGCGCGGATTTCCGCGTGTTTGGCGTCGCGCTCGGCGAGCTTGGCCATGTCGATGGCGCCCTGATGGTGGGGGATCATGGCTTCCAAAAACGCCTTGTCGAACGCGTCGCCCGTCTTACCTGCAAGCGTGTCCGTCATGTCGTCCATGGACATGCCCATCCTGTCATCGTCTCCGCCGTTCATCATCATGCCCATCGCGGAGTGGTCCATGCCGTTCAGCGTCGTGCCCGAGGTGCTTTTGCCGGCTCCGCAGTTCATCATCCTGTCGTCTCCCATATGCCATTCCAGGCGCTTGTGCATCATCATGCCGTCATCCATGCCGTGTCTGGCGAACGCGCCGGCGAGCATGCTGAGCACGCAAAGGACGAAGCCGCACACTGACAGCCACAGTCCCCAGGTTTGGAGTTGCTTGTGCGTCAGGCTTTTGACGGCCCATACGAGCAGCAGGAAGAGGCCGATCGCGAAAGCGAGCATGCCGATCGCGTGCAGCGGACCGAAGACGTAACCAAAGTGGAAGGTGTTCATGAGAGTGTTGGAAAGAAGGAGTACACTATACACCGTTCCCCCTTCGAAGATGAGGAAGCGCATTCAGGCAACCGTGCTTTTGTGCGCAGTCATCCTCCTGCTGCCACTGCAGGTCGACGCCGCCGCGAAAAAGAAAGCCGTCACCACCTGCAAAAGCGGCTACGTGTTGCAAGTCGGCAAGTGCGTCAAAAAGGTCGTCGCTCCGGTGAAGAAAGCCGCGACGCCTGCAAAAAAGCCCGTCGTAAAAGCCGCTCCCGCTGCCTCTTGCGTCATCAAAGGCAACATCTCCGCCAAGAAGGAGAAGATCTTCCACGTGCCCGGTTGCCCCAATTACGGACAAACGGTCATCGATACGACGGCTGGTGAGCAAATATTTTGCTCAGAGAGTGAGGCGTTGGCGGCGGGGTGGCGCAAGGCGCTCAATTGTCCTTGAGGCTTACCGCGTCATGATCTCCTGCTCCCGGGCCAGTCGCTCGTACTTTTCCGCCTTTTCCGTCTCGCCGGCGTTTTTGTAAACCGTGGCCAATTGGCTGTAGGGCAGCGTGATGGAGAGGTGTTTGCTCAGCTCGATCGCGCGGTCGTAGTGGGCAGCGGCGTCTTTCCAGCGCTTTTCCAAGGAGGCGACGGTGGCGAGGATGCTCTCGGGTTCGTAGCGGTATGGGGCCCTGCGCGCCGCCTCTGTGGCGTACGTCAGCGCTTCGGGCAGCCTGCCCGGCTGGCGCAGGAATTTGGCGAGGAGCACGAGGGCGCCGATGCCGCGCTTGTCTTCGTCGGCCGCGCGCTTCAATTCTGTTTCAAAGAGATCAAACTTCTCCAGCGACAAGCTTTCGGGAACACGTCCGTCATCGAACATTTGCGTGGTGATCACGCGATACGCATGGGCCTCGATGAACGTGGTTTGCTCGGGAACGCGCTTCAAGTACACGGCGCTCGTGTCATCCAGGAACGCCAACGCCCATTGTGGATGCGAAGCCAGGAAAACAAAATCCTCGTCCGTCTGCCCGTCGCTCACGTGCCGCTCAAGCACGGCCACCGTGAAGCCGTATTTTTCCGCCAGGCCGTCGAACGTCGCTTGGTCATAGCGTGCGTCGAGCGCGGGTTGCAAAAAATCGTAGCCGTAATCCACGTTGCGTCCGTCCACGAATACCTTGTGGTCGCGATAGAGCAGGTAGCCGCCGGTGGTGTAGGTGTTGAAGATTTTTCCTTCCACTTTGTTCTCCTCCAAAAAGTCGACCGCCGACTCCGCGGGATTGTACGCGCCGAAGCCCAGGAAGCCCCGACGGAGGAAAAAATCGTGGTACGGCAGATTCATCCAGATTAAAAGCGCAAGAGCGACGAGCGTCACGGCACCGGAGAGGAGAGGCCGGCCACGCGCCTTCGTCATCGTGTCCCGCCAAAGCGCATGATGCTTTAAGGAATAGAAGAGAACGGCGAGCGCCGTGAGGACAAACAGCACTTCATGCCGGGCGCCCAAGCGCGAGAGGATGCCCAGGCCGAGAAGCATCGATAACAGCGCAACGGGTTTGTATCGCGTGAAAAGCACGGCGAGCCCTGCCAAAAGCCAAAAAGGGCCGATCCACAGGAGATACGTCGGCAGGGGAGTCGGCGTCCATTCCTCAAGCAGCGCCGAAGTCTGATCGGTAAAGAGCAGGACGAGATACGTGAAGGTGTGGTGCACATTCGGCGTGGCGAGCAGTGCCAGGAAAAGGAGTGCGCACCAGCCGAGCAGTGTGAGCAACTGTTTGCGATCATCGTTCACTCTAGACTCGCGCCAGGCATCGAATAATTCCTGCACAAACACCGTACCGAGCAAAAGCATGGTCATAAGCGCGCTGCCGCCGTGCATGTTCGCCCATACAACCGTTGTCGCCAGCAGGCCGATAAGTGTCCATCTTTTGGCTTTGGCATCGGCTCGCGGAAGATCCAGCAGGCGAAAACAGAGGAACAAACTGAGCGCGAAGAGCACGTTGCTCGCCAGCTGGGGTCTATCCACGAAGTATTGGCGGCTGACCAGCAGTCCGGCCGCGACGAAAAACGCATTGGGCCACAGGTTCTTGCGGTCGATCAGGAGCAGCAGCGCGCCGGTCGCAAGTACTGTCAAAATACGAAACACGATCAACGCCGTCGCACCGCCCATGCCGTGCACGATCGTAAGCAGCACCTGGAACAGCCATTCGTGCGTGGCCAGGTAGGGCAGCCCAGCCCTTGTATAAGCGAAAGGATCGGTATGAATCCAGCCGCTCTGCAGCATCGTTTGACCGGCTTTCAGGTGCCACCACACGTCGGCGTCGGAGACGTGGAACAGAAAGCCCCAGGCCAATAGGGCAGCCAAAGCGACCAGGGTGAAAGCGACGAGAGAGCGGGAGAAAGCCATGGAACGAGTGTACTGGCCGATCCGCAAGGTGCATAGCGGGGCATGGCCGGAGAAAAAGTCGTCAATTGCCGTTGACTCGCCGGAAGCGCCCCGATATATATAAGAATATTATAATATTTGCATATCTTATATGAGCGACGTGTGCCAGGAAATGGAAAAGTTCGGCAAGGGTATCGGCAATGCCGGGCGTTACCGCATAGTGCAGGTTTTGCTGAAAGGCCCCAAAACCGTCAACGAGATCGTCTTCGCCGTGAAACAATCGCAGCCGGCGGTGTCGCAGCACTTGAAAATGCTGAGGGAGAGCAAGGTGATCGTGTCGGAGAGGATCGGCCGCAAGGTGCTGTACTCCGTGAACGCCGAATACATGGTGGCGCTGCTCACCAAGCTGGCCGAGGATTTCGGGCATATCCGCAAGCCCCGCAAAGCCAAGGCGGTAGCCAAAAAGCGACGCTGAAGGAGCTTGTCCCACTAGTCATTTATTCACCCATTCCTCAAATCTTTTTATGGATACTCTCAAAATAGGCGTCATCATCGGCTCCAATCGCCCCGGCCGCTTCGCCGACAAGCCGGGCAACTGGATCTTCAGGGAAGCCCAAAAACTCGACGGCGTGGAGGTGGAGATGCTCGATCTCAAAGACTGGGATTTCCCATTCTACGACGAACCGATGGGTCCGAGCATGCTTAATCGCAAGTACTCGCATGAGATCGTCACCAAGTGGTCGAACAAGATCGACGCACTCGATGCCTTCATCATCGTGTCGCCGGAATATAACCACAGCACCTCCGCCGTGCTGAAAAACGCCCTCGATCATATTTTCCCGGAATGGAACCGCAAGCCCGTGGGCTTCGTGAGCTACGGCAGCGCGGGCGGCGCCAGGGCCGTGGAACACCTGCGCCAGATCGTCGCGGAGTTGGAAATGGCTTCCACGCGCACGTCGGTGCTGATTCCCGGAAGCATCCAGTTCCCCATCCTCTTCGGCAAAGCAGAATGGAACGCGGAGACCGAAGCGGCGCTGAAGGAGAAGGGTGATGCGATGCTCGGGGAGCTCCTTTGGTGGGGCAAGGCGTTGAAGGCCGCTCGTATTGCTTCCAAGTAGACAGCCCCACTTCGCTAAAGCTCCGCGGGGCGCACTCCGCCTACAAATTGTCAGCGTCCTACGACTCTGGCTTGCCGCGCGTAGCTCGACCGCAGTCGAGCGGAGTGCGGTGGGGCAAGGCGTTGAAGGTCGCGCGCAAGCAGGCATAAAACATCTGGGATAAACGGACGCTGGTATGCTGCTCGCATGTGCAGCAAGCTTGCCAGCGTCTTTATTCGTCAGCCCTCATGAACGCCCCCGAACCCCTGCGCTTTTCGGCCGTCATGCGCATCCGCGAGGCAAACCCCTATATCCTCGTGAGCGCCGCGCGCGTGCAGAAGCTCAAGAAAGGCTGGCGTAAGCCCCTTCCCGTGCTGGTGCGCATCGACGGCGAGCCCAAAAAAGCTTGGAAGATCAATATGATGCCGGTCGGCGACGGCAACTTTTACTTGTATCTGCACGGCTCGGTGCGCAAGGCTTCCAAGACCGTCGTCGGCGACAAGGTGGAGGTGGAAATCGCATTCGATCCCGACTACAAAAACGGCCCGATGCACCCGATGCCCGAGTGGTTTCGCGAAGCGCTGAATACCAGTCCCAAAGCGAAGGAAGCCTGGGCGATGCTGATTCCCAGTCGGAAGAAAGAAGTCCTCCGCTACATCGCGGCGCTCAAATCTCCCGAGGCGCGGGAAAGGAATCTGCGAAAAGCGCTGAGCGTGTTATCCGGCAGCAAGGAGAGGTTTATGGCTCGGTCGTGGAATGAGGAGGATCCTTCATCTGCGGGGCGAAGCGCTTGATGCTGCGGACGAAGCAATCCATTTTGCGGTCGTAGGTGTTCCATTCCTCCAGCGCGCCGCGCACCACGTCCAACGTGTGGCCTTCGGTAAGGGCGACGGCTTCTTCGATGTGGGCATGGGACAGGGTTGCATCGTGCGCAAGTAGCCATTGGCTCAAGAACTGGTGACGCATGTCGGCGGTAGGGGCCGGAAAATGCGTGAACTGATTGATGCGTCCCGGTCGTGACACGAGTGCATCGTCCAATTTATCCGGATAATTGGTGGTGAGAATAAAAAACAATCCTTCGTTGAGCGAATTCTCCTGCAGTTGAGCCATCATGGCGCGCGTCTTGTCGGCACCGTAGCCTTCTTGTCGGCCTTGCAGCAGGTGTTCGCTATCGTCTATCACCACCACGCAGGGGCCTTTTTGAGCTAACAAACGCGAAAAATGGAAGAGTTCGAACACCGTTTCGGCTTGGTTGATGGCATCGGCGCGGGCGAAGATGGCGGTTGCGTTTGCAGGGCGCCGCTTGATCATCTCCATGGCGCACAGCGTTTTGCCGGTGCCGGGTTTGCCATGCAGCACGATGGTCCGGCTTTTTACCCGAGGGTCGCCTTGGTAAAAAAGGTCGAGCGGATGGAACACTGAATCGCGATCTTCCGGCAAAAGAATCAAGCCTTCGCTCCCCGTGTTGAGGTCTTCGGATGCAATGACTTGGAAATCCGGCCCGATGATTTTGCCGTGCACGTTTTCCAAGAAGAGCCGCTCCGCTTCATCGCCGAGCCGATCCAACGCGGCGTGGATCAGGGGCATGGTCTCCTCGTTTTCCTTAATACTGACGTCGATCACCTGGTCTTCCTGCCGGCCTTGGGAGTAGTGGTGATACATCAGCTCCATGGGTATCCCCTTGTACTGCAGCAGATATTTGAAATACATGCGCATCACCCGGATCTTTCCGCCGATGTCCAAAGCTTCGCGCTTTTCTTTGTCATTATAGGAAATGGCAGATTTGGTCGCTTCACGGTTGATCTTCACGTCCTGCGATTCCAGAAAATCATTCACGGCGACCGTGAGGTACCGGCGGGGGGCACGATGAACGACTTCGGTTTCCACGCCCACGAGTTGCTCGTCGGATTCGGCTTTGAAAAAGCCAAGTCGCGTCGGGCGTTCGTCCTTGCCGATGATTTGCCAGCGGATTTTATCGGTAAACGGCGGCAGTGAGCCTGATTCATTGGCGCGACCGACGGCATTCGCCATGGCTTCGCGGTGTTGTTTTTGGGCTTCCGTGAGAGTTTTGAAGACTTCGTCATTCGGAGCGGGCGTGTCGGGATCGATGAAATCCAACAGATGCGGAGGGCAGGACTCCTTGTAAGCTTGCAGCTCTGCTTCGGTGACGGCCAATCGTGTGTTGTAGATCGCGACCATAGTGAGGAGGAGGAAGATACCGAAAGCCGCGAACGCTGGGAAGAGAAGCCGATCCTCCGATGCTATACACTGCTGCTCATGCGCTCGAGGTTTGTAAGGTCGGCATAGCGGTGTCCGAGGCAGATCATTGTTATACCCCGAAGCGTGCCTCGGCCGTCCCTTTTTTTCTTCCCTAAGCTGCTCTGCTATCATCGTGAACATGCCTAAACGCCGCGTCCGCGAACACCTGCATCACTGCGCCAAGAGCATCTCCTGCGTCACGGGCGTCGTGTTCATCTGGTACGGCATCGGCATGCTGATCGAGTACGTGCAGGAAAATTTATTCGCCGGGTACGACATCTTCGTGGCGATCGGCTGCCTGATGATCGGCCTCGCGATCCTGTATTTACCCGACAAGGATCTGGACGAATTGGGGTGAGCAGGGAACAATCATCGCATGGCTAAAAGCGACAATCGCTACGACTTCAAAGGCAGAGTGTGGCTTTACCCCGGCATGGTCGCCTGGCACTTTGTCACACTTCCAAAAAAAGAATCAGAAGAAATCAAAGCGCGCTACGTCATGCTCACGCGGGGATTTGGGTCACTCAAGGTAAAAGTGATGATCGGCAAGACCAGCTGGGACACGTCGATTTTTCCGGATAAGAAAGAAGGAACGTATCTGCTGCCGATTAAAGCTTCCGTCCGCAAGAAAGAGAAGATCCAAGCGGGGGAGACGATCGGATTTACTGTGGAGATCAAAGGCGGCTGACTTCACTGCACACCATTCTGCCGTTGCGCTTCGCGACGGTGGAACAACATCTTATCCAACTGCTCCAAAGCATCTTCCGGTGGAAGCTGTTTGAGAAATTTCCCGTCAAAAAAGCGCTCGTCTTGCCGTAGTCGCAGTTCGCGCCCCTCCAGGAAACGCGCATCAAGGAAAAATTCCCGCTCCAACGTCTCCCAAATGAATTCGTGGACATCGCAGTGAAGCGGCACGAGCAAGCCGTGCTTCATTTGTCTGTGGCTTTTCGGCACAAGGGTTTCCTTGGCCGGCGCCTTTTCGGCGATGTACTTAGCTGGAACACGCTCCCGATGGACAGCGATTTTGCCCGCGAGCAGCAACAAACAGATGAGCGGTGCCGTCGTCCGCGCGATATGCAGCACGCGGCGCACGACAGAAGGATGCTCTGGGAGAGCGACAAAGTCCTCCGGCACCGCGTCCTCAAGGGTGAGCGGTGCCGGAGTGTTCGGCCTTGGCGTCGTGGAAAAGCCGTGCATGGGATCAAATACTGATGACCGCCTTGATGGTGTAATACTTCTCCAAGAGCTCATCCGCGCTTGGGAAGCCCGTGTAGATGCCGCTCTCGAAGGGTTCTCCGTTGATCTCGGTAAAGGAGATGCTACGGCTGTAGGCCATGGGCGTAACGAAGATGTCCACGCGATCGTTCGGTACAGGAGAGCCGAGCGTGAGCACGTCGAGAACGGTGTTCGACACCGATTGGTCTTCGGAATACACGTAGTTCCGACCGAGGATCGTCTCATCTCTCCATATATGCACGCGCATCCGCCCCGCCGACTGGGTCCATGTGCCTTCGACCCACAGGTAGGGCAAAAGCATGGGCGCATCGGGAGAATCGTAGGCCAAATCCACGTTTTCCGCTTCGATCTTCACGTTCCCGGTGATGGTCACTTTATTGGTCGTGGCACTCTCGTGCAGCCGGGGGCGCAGGATGGAAGTTTTGTAAAACCCCTCGGTCTGCCTGTAATCGAAAGTGGCAATGAGGGCTGTCAGCACGAGGGTGTCGATTTCGGGCTCGCTGGACGTATACACTTCCACGATGCCGCCGGCGTTGTGGATCGACGCGGCATTTTCCCCTCCGGTGAGTCCGCTTACCTGCAGAATGCCTCCTTTGACGATGAGCGTGGGGGTGACGGGCGAATCATCGCCGAGCGCCAAGTCTTCCTTGATCTCGATGCCCAAGGGGATCTTGATTATGCCCCAGGCGTCACACAGAAACGTTCCTTGCAGCGTGATGGTATTGGTGTTTACACCGGCAAGCGTCAAGCTGCCCTGATTCGCCGCCCTTACCACTTGCTTATTGATCCACTTTCCGCCGGAAAGCACATCGATGTCGGCGGCGTTGCCCATCGTGACCGCGTTCTTCAGAAAATGCATTTCCAGTTTTCCGTCGTTCACGGTCCTGCTGCTGCCGATTTCCAGGCGTGCCGACATTTCCAGCGCGGCGTCTTGCATCAACAGAACCGCCGGCGCGCCGGGGGGGGTATTGGGATTGTAAACTTTGAACACACTCGGCGTCCCCGCTCCCGGTGCGGTAATCTTTCCGCCGCCGAATATCATGATCAGTTTGAGATGCAACGTCTTTGCCGCACGTCCGCCGCCGGATCCCAAATCCAACGTGCCCGAACGCAAAATACCAGTCAGGATCGTGAGATTAGCATCCAAAAACACGGTCTTCGTGTAGTTTTTTTGACCGATGCGCAGCGATTCGATGGCAGTATTGGTATCGACGTGCAAATCGGCGTCGTACGCTCCCGCGCCGCCGACGTACGCCGCGTCGTTCACTTGGTCAGGTGTGTCATTGCGCGCCGCACCCACTGCATCGACCCAGTTGTCGGTATCCGACCAATTGTTGCCGTCCGTCGGCTTCCAGTAGAAGTTCGGGTCACGTGCGTTTGCCGCGAGCACGTTCAGCATCACCACCGCGGTGTCGGTCAAAGCGCCGTCGCTTACGGTGTAAGAAAAATCATCCGTACCCGTATAATTGGCATCGGCAACGTACAGAAGCGTGCCGTCCGATTGCATCGACAGCGTGCCGTGGTCTGGAGTGGTCACGGCGGTGATGGTCAGATCCTGCCAATCGTCGTCCGGATCAAAATCATTCATGAGCGGGTCCATGTGCACGGTCTTGCCCGCCGGCACGGAAAATTCATCGTCCGCCGCGATGGGCGCTTGGCTTCCAACGGAGGAAGTCGAGGAGTAACCGTAGGCCATGGAGGAATACCCGTACCCTACGGAGGAAGCGCTGGTGCTCTGCGCGAACGCGGCGGCGGGCAGTAGGAGGCTTGCTCCCGTGAACAAACCAAGACACAGAGAGAAGGAAAGTCGCATGGAGAAGAAAGGAAAGGATGCCCGCCCATCATCGTCTGATTGCATACATCTTCCAATGCACCGACCGGCGGTTTTATAGAATGACGCAATTGTCCGTCGGCTCTCCGGCGCTTAAAACGACCTTCTCACGCGACTGCCGCTTCCGCCTCCTGCGCCTCCAGGCTCTCCTTGATGCGCATGGTGGAGATGATCGCGGCGCGCTCGCTCTCGTCTAACTTCATCTTGATGTATTTCACGGTCTCGCGCAGGTCGGGGATCATTTTGTGCTGGAGGGCGTTCACGCGGCGGCGTGTGGTTTCCAGCTCGATCGCCATGTTCTCCGCTTGCTTTTCAATTTGCGCGAGGCGAATGAGCAACTCGAACACCTTGTCGAAGGAATCGACCGCCATGTCGAGGAGCATGTTGGTGTGGGCGTAACCGTAAGTTTTCACCTGGCCTTCCTTGTGCAGTTTGAAGAACGGAATCTTCACGCTCATGACGCTCTTGGTTTCCACGCTCAGCTCGATCGACGCTTGGGGGCTGGAGAGCGCGTTCTCGATTTCCGCGTCCGAAAGCCATGCCGAGGCCATCAAAAAGCTTGTGAAGGCGCCGCCGAGTTCTTGCTCCACTTCCATGCGCATGGCTTTGGCGTCGCGGATG
Organism: uncultured Candidatus Peribacteria bacterium; assembly: GCA_964439155.1. Taxonomy (GTDB): domain Bacteria; phylum Patescibacteriota; class Gracilibacteria; order Peribacterales; family Peribacteraceae; genus CAYTNJ01. Next base: position 11,710 of record CAYTNJ010000026.1, read on the forward strand.
ATCTTCATGAACTGCTGCATCAGACCGTCTTGCTTGTCTTTGAGCAGCTTATGGCCGCGCTCCGCCGACTTGGTGCGGCGTTTCAAATCCATCAGGGCCATGCGCGTTGGATTTACTCTGAGGAGAGCCATGGAGAGGAAGAGGATGACCCCACTTCGCCCTTCGGGCTACGCGGGGCAGGGGAAGACGAGGAAATTTAGGAATCCTTCTTGGGCAAGTACTTGTCGATGTGATCGCCCTTCACGCGCTTGAGCTCACTGCGCGGCAGTTCGGTGAGCAAATCCCAGCCGATGCGCAGGTCGTCGTAGATCGAACGATTTTCGTGCTCACCTTGGCGGATGAATTCCTTCTCGAAGCGATCGGCGAACTTGAGGTAGGATTTATCGGTGTCATTGAGGGAGGATTCACCGAGGATCACCGCGAGTTCGCGGATTTCGACGCCGCGCGCGTAGGCGGCGGTCAACTGGGCGTCCATGCCGCTGTGGTCCTCGCGGGTTTTGTCACTGCCTTGGGCCTTGCCTTTCAAGCGGGAGAGCGAGCCCATCGGGATCACGGGCGGGTAGATGCCTTTTTGGTGCAGGGTGCGGTCCAGGCGGATCTGGCCTTCGGTGATGTATCCGGTCAAGTCGGGGATCGGGTGCGTCACGTCGTCCTCCGGCATGGTGAGGATGGGAATCTGCGTGATGGAGCCCTTCTTGCCGCGGATGCGCCCGGCCCTCTCGTACAAGGTCGCGAGGTCGGTGTACATGTAGCCCGGGTAGCCTCTGCGTCCCGGCACTTCCTTGCGGGAGGCCGAAATTTCACGCAGGGCTTCGCAGTAGTTGGTCATGTCGGTGAGGATCACCGTGACGTGGTAGTCCTTCTCGAACGCGAGATATTCGGCCACCGTGAGCGCCAGGCGCGGGGTGGCGATGCGTTCGGCGACGGGGTTGTCGGCGGTGTTGAGGAACAAGACCGCGCGGGAGAGCGCGCCCGTTTTCTCGAATTCCGTCTGGAAGTACTGGGCTTCTTCGAAAGTGACACCCATGGCCGCGAAGACGACGGCGAACTTGCCTTCTTCCTCCGTGCCCATCTCTTCTCCCTGCGTCTCCACTTCTTTTTTGGAAAGCACGCGTGCCTGGCGGGCGATTTGGGCGGCCAACTGGCTGTGCGGGAGGCCCGCGCCTGAGAAGATCGGGAGCTTTTGGCCGCGCACGAGCGAGTTCAACACGTCGATGGTGGAAATGCCGGTTTGGATGAAGTCGTCGGGGAACTCGCGGGAAGCCGGGTTGATCGGCTGTCCGTTGATATCGACTTTCTTCTCGGGGAGGATGCGGGGGCCGCCGTCCATGGGATTGCCCGAACCGTTGAAGATGCGGCCGAGCATGTCTTCGGATACTCCCAACTGGAACGTGCGGCCAAGGAAGCGCACCTTGGTGCCCGCGGTCGTGGCGCCTTGGGTCGATTCGAAGAGCTGGACCACCGCCATGCCGGCGCGCGATTCGAGCACTTTGCCGACGCGCTTTTCGCCGGAGGGCAGTTCCACTTCGCAGAGTTCGTCATAAGTGATGTTCTCGACGCCCTCCACGATGAGGAGGGGGCCGGCGACGCTCGAAACGGTTTTATGGGCGACGATGGACATAGATGGGGGAGGGAGAGGCGGGCGGAAAAAGGCTTAGCGTGAAGCGATTTGGAGGGAGGAGATCTGTTGGGAGATCGTCTTTTCGAGGGTGTCGAACTTCGCCAGCTCCTCTTCGGGGTAAAAGTGCGCCTTCGCGATTTCATCGCGCACGGCGAGGGACCGCAGCTTGGAAAATTCGAAGTCCTCCTGCTCGATCACGGGCAGGGCCGAGTCCATGAAGTGCAAAATCGCGCGGAGAATGCGGTGCTGCTTCTTGAGCGAGGTGTAGGCGTCCACGGCGTCGTAGGCGTTCTGGAACAAGAAGTCTTCGCGGATCATGCGGGAGATTTCGAGCGTGAGCTGTTCTTTGGGGGAGAGGGCCTCGGTGCCGACCAAGCGGACGATTTCCTCCAGTTTGCTCTCTTCCTGCAGCAGCGTGAGCGCGCGTTCGCGGTTGCTCATGAAGTCAGGGGCGATGGTGCGGTCCAAATTTTCGCCCAGGTTATCGGTATACAGCGTATAGCTCTGCAGCCAGTTGATGGCCGGGAAGTGGCGCTTGTAAGCCAACTTCGCGTCGAGCGCCCAGAACACTTTCGTCACGCGCAGCGTATTTTGCGTCACGGGTTCCGAGAAATCTCCTCCCGGAGGCGACACGGCGCCGATGACCGAGAGCGAGCCCTGACGGTCGCCGTCGCCGAGGCACTGCACCACACCCGCGCGCTCGTAGAATCCGGCGGTGCGGGAACCCAAGTACGCGGGGTAGCCTTCTTCACCCGGCATTTCTTCCAGGCGTCCCGACATTTCGCGCATGGCCTCGGCCCAACGGGAGGTGGAGTCGGCCATGAGAGCCACGTCATAGCCCATGTCGCGGTAGTACTCGGCGATGGTGATGCCCGTGTACACGCTCGCCTCGCGGGCAGCCACCGGCATGTTGGAGGTGTTAGCGATGAGCACCGTGCGCTTCATGAGCGGCTCGCCGGTGTTCGGGTCGGTTAGGTGCGGGAACTCGGTAAGGACTTCCGTCATCTCGTTGCCGCGCTCGCCGCAACCGATATACACGATCACTTGGGCGTTGCAGTACTTGGCCAAGCTCTGCTGGGTCACGGTCTTGCCGGCGCCGAAGGGTCCCGGGATGGAGCCCGAGCCGCCCTTGGCCATGGGGAAGAGCGTGTCCAAAATGCGCATGCCCGTGGCGAGAGGTTCTTTGGGGATCAGCTTGCCTTTCGCCGGGCGCGGGATGCGGATCGGCCAGCGCTGCAGCATGCAGACGTCGTGCGTCTTGCCGCTTGCGTCTTCGATAGTGGCGATCACGTCCGTAATCGTGTGCTTGCCGGAGGAGATGCTCTTGATCGTGCCTTCGATGCCGTGGGGCACCATCACGCGGTGCTCGATGAGAGTGGTCTCCTGCACGGTGCCGAGGATGTCGCCGGAGCCGACTTGGTCTCCTTTCGACTTTTTGGCCGCGAAGTCCCACTTCACCGTACGGTCCAAGCTGGGCACTTCGATACCGCGGGAGATGAAGGGGCTTTGGGCCTTTTCCTCGATGAGTGAGAGCGGGCGCTGGATGCCGTCGAAGATCGACGTGAGCAAGCCCGGAGCCAAGTCGACCGAAAGTGTTTGTCCGGTCAGTTCCACGGGTTCGCCCGGTCCGATGCCCGAGGTTTCCTCGTACACCTGGATGGAGGCTTCGTCGCCGTGCAGCTCGATCACTTCGCCGACGAGCTTTTCTTTCGAGACGCGTACGACCTCGTACATCTTCGCGTGCTGCATGCCGTTGGCGACGACGAGTGGGCCGGAGACTTTGGTGATGATGGGCATAAAGACGGAGAAGAAAATGGGTGGATTACTTGAGGATGTTCGATCCCACGGCGCGTTCGACGAACTGCTTCAGGCGCTCTAAAGCAAAACCGGTCTAGCCGCGATGTGACGGCAAGGGGATGATGGCA